>PBSV01000058.1 GCA_002726435.1 Opitutia bacterium
AATTATTCCGAATGCTTGAAACCAAGCCTTCCATCTTTCCGAATTCAATCCGGTTCCAAAAACTCCCCCTTCTACCTCCTCTTCCTCTTCTTCAATTTCCTTTGGGTTGCAGGCCGGGCATACCTCTCCATCCTTGGGATGCCATTCAAAATCACATTGGTCACAGATATTAAACACGACATTTCCTTTCCAAGATAAAAACCTTCATTGAGAATAGGCTTGCCCTGATAGCTCTAAGTATAAGACTTTCCAATTCATTGCCCATTGATATGTTCGAAACAAAACGAATCCAAGCAGAAAACACTTCACGAAGATTATGTTCATTCTATTTCATGGTTCTGCTTTCATTTACCTCCTTTACGGATTTACTTGCAGATCAGTCTATTCTTAACGAAAGCTTAGCTTCGATACAGGCAAAGGCACTCAATGGAGACACCCATTACCAAGGTGCTCTTGGATTGTTTTACAAGAATGGTGAGCTGGGCTTACCCATTGACCTCGAGGAGGCAACCAGGTGGGTAAAGTTGGCTGCCAATAATGAGGGTGCACTCGGACTTGCAACGCTGGCAGCAATTGAACTTGAAAAAGGAAATACTGAGCGTGGCCAATTTTTGTACGATGAGGCTTATCTGCACTCCAACTTAAGAAAACTTGGGAAACAAAAAGACCCCATGGCTTTGTATTGTTTGGGCATGATGGAAATGGACAACCCACCCCGAAATATTCCTAAGGCAATCAGAAGTTTAGAACAATCTGCGGAAATGGGTTTCTGCACCGCACAAGCGACTCTTGGAATGATTTATTTTGCAGGAATTGGGGTAAAAAAAGATTCCAACACCGCAATTAAATGGTCTTCGATGGCAGCACAGAAAAAAATTCCACTCGGCATGTTTTATCTTGGACTCGCTTATTCCATCGGAGATGGCTTGGAAAGAAATGAAGACTTTTCAATCAGATGGATTAAAGCAGCCGCAGATCGTGAGTTGACTATGGCCCAACTTACTTTGGGAATGAAATTGGCACTTGGGGATGGCATCGAGAAAAACCTCGAACTTGCTGTTCAATGGTTAAGAAGAGCAACCCTCAATGGTTCTGCAGAAGCCGCACTTCAATTAAGAAAATTTGAAAATATTTTGCTTCGCTTAGACTCAAACCCGATAGCTCAACTCCATTCTAAAGGAAATCAATCTATCAATCAGATTGCTTCCTCAGCACTCAGCTCCACTCTCAAAGTTGACAACCGAGACCGTATTCCATCAATAGATACTGAGTCCAGTGCGCAAACTGATATGCCTGAAAACTTTGATTCATTCCTTGTCTCAAATGAAATCAAAACCATTGACCTGGCCAAGCAGTCAATTGCCCTTGATGGTGACCAAAATCAGGCAATGATTTTATTGGGAGATGCTGCCGATGCAGGCGATTATGAGGCTATGAACGAGCTTGGACTTCTCTACTACAAAGACAAAGATTTTAAGGCTGCCAAGACTTGGTTTGAAAAAGCCGCACAATCAAACTACCCAGAATCACTGCGCTACTTAGGAATAATACATTTCTTGGGACAAGGGGTTGAAATTAATTATGCGGAAGCCGGGAAATGGCTCGATAAAGCTGTGAAAGCCGGGGATTTAGAAGCAACTCGATACTTGAGAATAGTTCTTCAATTCCGATAACTTAAGCACATTTATTGTGCCCAAACCGCATCCCTTAAGTCCAAATCAATTTCGTTGTACCCTTTCTGTAAGGTAATCGGCTTTGACCAAATAACTCCAACCTGCCCAAGCGTGGAAGCACCTACCACATAATACTGGCCGCTTTCCATTCTGTCCAAATTCGCCACTCCAATCGAGTTTGTCTTAAGACGAAACAGACTTGCTCGTGCCAATGCATTTCTAATTGATGCTGCAACCCCTGGAAAACGATATCCTCGTTGAATCGCCCGTGCCCAGTACTCGGAATAGGACTCTATTCCATCCCCTTGTGGAATTCTCAATCTTGAACTTTCCAAAATGTCATCCAGGCTATTCCTAACTAAAAAGAATTCGGTAAACCCTGCTGGCTTATTTTTATTATTCAAAAATTGAACTTCCGCTTTTAATTTCATGGTCGCTTCTCCGGAAGGTACACTTTGGGAAACTGGTGCTCGAGTACCGCCTAGAGGTATTCTTGGGTTATTCGGAGAAGAAAAACGCCTGGTGCTAGGGACGGGGGAAAATGAAGGACGAGTAGACTCGCTCGGAAAGTCAGCACTTAAATTTCGACCCGCTCCGGAGAAACTTCTTTCTTTTATCGCCGATGAATTTCTCGGAATCGAGACTTGCACCCCACCCAAACCTGAACCGCCTCTTTGAAGAACTCGAATGGCTTCGCGTGCTCCAACGAGTGCTGTCTCCAAAGAATCAATTCTGCTCCTTGCACCACTAAGCTCATCATTGAGAAGGTCTACTTTTATATTCGCGGACTGTCCGCGTTCTAAAATTTCCTGCTTAATATTTCGGGCATCACTTAACTGGTTACTCAAATCCTGCACCCGGGCTCGTTCTTGATCGAGTTGAATTTGTGCAGTCAAATTTTTCTGATTCAGACTTTGAATTTTCCGATCCAATTCAGAACGAGCAGGAACACTGGAGATTGATTTAAGTTGGTCTTGCAATCGCTTGTTTTGATCCCGCAAGGAAGCAAGTTCAGCAATTTGAGCCGGAGAAAAAGATGAGGGAGTTGGAATATCTGAAAGGCGGGAAGGGACTCCCCTAGCCTGCGACTGAGCCCGTCTCAAATTTTCTTCCAAAGCAGAAATTCTTTGATTCGATGATGCCAATTCATCCCTTAATCCTTGAGATTCCAACTTGGCTTGATTTTCTACACTTTTCGAATTCTGGACCAAACCCTCGAGTCTAACCACTTGAGCACGGAGTGCAGAATTGTCAGGGGAGATACCTGAAACATTGCTTTGCGCAAGGACCAGTTTATCTGTGAGCGATTGAATTCTTTGGTCTCTTTCACCAAGCAACATCCTGATGTTAGAAATCTCATTTAATGATTGATTCAATTGTTTTTGAAGCTCGGCAGTTGCTTGTCCGGCCTGATTTCTTGCTTGTGTGAGAGAGATGTCGTTAAGCTTTCGGTTTTCATCTTCAAGGATTGAAAGTTGATCTTTTATTCTACCGAAATCCTGCATTGCACTTTTGAATTCCTCATTTAACCGAACACTATCATCCCGGCTTGTTGAAAGTGCTTTTTCCAGTTCTACCACTTTAGGATCTTCCAGATTTCTTGCATTCATTAAATCCTGCTGAAGCATTACCAACTCGTTTTGCAAATCTAAAAAGCGAGAGTCATCCATAACAGAAGTCGCCTCTTTCTCATCTTCGGCACGATCCGAAAGCAAATCTTCCATCTCTTTTCTCAAAATCTCCGAATCTCTGAGAGCAGCAATCAATTCGTCAATTCTTTCTTGGGCTTCGTTCTCAGTTTGCTTGGCTTGTGCGATGAAAGCGTCAAGCCGATCATCAGATTCCAAAGGCATGGAGTTCTTTTCCAATTGGGCAATTTTTTCTTTCGTTTCCTCCAACTCGATTTGTGCCTCGATACTTTCCGCAACTGCTTCCTGCAATTGGCCTTGTAAGGCTTTCATTTCTTCGCTTCCAGAAACTGCAGGGTTTGTGCTATCTTTTTTCAGTTGGTCCAACATCTCCCGCAAAGAATCAATTTCATTTTGAAGAGCCAATACTTCGCTGGGTTCAGGCATGACTGCATCACTGCTTGAGGGAGTTGAAGCCATGGCTTTTGAAATTTCGAGTTCAGCTTCTTTGTTGGATAGCTCTTCAATCGCCTTGTTTAATTGTGATTGTAAATCTGCAACTGACCTATCTTTACTTTTAATTTCTCCTTGCAACTCAGAAATTCTAGTGCTCATTTCTGAGGGTTCTTGGGTGACCATCCCAGACTCAATTTCATTCAATTGATCCAAGGCAGAAACTAATTTTTCCTGCAGATTATTTCTTTCCTTCTGCTCAAGTTCATTTTTTAAATTTAGCTCGTCGATTAAAACCTTTGAAGCAACCAACTCTTCTTCCAGGGCAAGAAAATCGTCAAGATTTTTTACAGGGTCCACTTCCTCGGATTCAGAGGGCATCGAACGTGACTCCAATTCTAACAACTTCTCCATGGCGCTCGTTAAATCAACATTCAGGGCTGCATTCTTCTTGGCTTGTCCGTTCAGCTCGTTTTGCAATTCAGAAATAGTTTTTTCTGAATTGGAAAGCTCATCTTCGAGCATTGCCAACGCCTCGTAGGAAGGACTGGTTCCGGTCAGGGCATCTTTACTTTTCAGAATCTTCTCCAACCGGCTGAGTTCGGCTTCAAGATTGGCGACTAAACCTGTGGAATCGTTTTCATTCAGTCTTTCCAAAAGTTTCTCATTCTCTGCCCTTAATTCTTCAACTTCCTCGGAAGGCGCCTGATTTTCCAAGTTGTCTAGTTGCTTAATGGCATTTGACAATTCCTTTTCGAGAAGCTCTACGGTAGTAGTTTTTGAAAAATTTAACCCGTCAAGTTGCTCAGTCAAAGCAAGGTTCTGAGATTTTGAATTGGCTAATTCATCTTCCAGTTGTACCAATGAAGTAAGTCCCATATCTTCAGCTTTTAGCACGCGATCCTCAAGCTGGGTAATTTCAGCTTGGGAAATTGATAATTTATCCTTAAGGTCGCTGATGATCTGTTTCTGTGCGACCCCCGCACCGACTCCTTCCTCTCGAAGAATTGCGATTTCAGTTTCCAAGTCACTGACTTTTTGCGTGAGTTTAATTTTTTCGTTTTCCGCTCCCTGCAATTCATTAAGTTGAGTGGACATTGCATTGGCTAACTCGGTCCTCAAGTTATCGACTTCAAGATTAACCGTCTCCGCCTCATTCAAACCTTCCTGCAAAATTCGAATAGTTCCCAACGCTTCCTGTAATTGAGAAACCGCCTGTCTTGTTTCAACCGAATCTCCAAGGCCTGCAGTTTTCATCCTTGCAATCTCTTCCCTAGCGGCGTCAAGTTCACCTTTCAGTTCAATCATTAAGTTCTTTGATTCCCGAGACTGAGCGAACAAGTTTTCTTGCTCCAACATTAATTGAGCCTGGGCATCTTCAAGTTGTTGCTCCAGTCCGATAATTTTATCGGAACTACCTTGTTGCAGCTTTTCGTTTTCATCCATCGCGAAAAGAAGTTCAACTTTTGCTTGGTTTAACTCATCACGAAGTGAAGAAATTACCATGCCCGTACTTCCCGAGTGAGTGCTCTGTGTACTCTTGGTTTCTTCGAGTACCGCATTCAAATCGTTTAATTGACTTGCGATCACTTTAACAACCTCAAGTTCTTCTTCCAGATTCTTTTTCTCTTCTTTGAGCTGTGCCACTTCTTTGTCCTTACCAGTGAGGTCTTTTTCTCTGATTGCCAATTGTTCCAAGGCTTGCTTTTGACGGAGAACGGCAGCAGAAAGTTCGACTTGCAGACCATCAATGACTTCAGTTGCCCGACTTTGCTCCTGTTCAAACCGGTCGGCTAATGCTTCGATCCGAGCTTCAGAGTCGGCTAGATTTTCTTCCATTTCATTCACAAAAGGAATAGCGGGAAGTTTGCCAAGTGATGCTCTCCGCAATGCTTCCTGAGCGATTTGAGAATCTTCCTCCAACTTTTTGATTGTGGTCGCAAATTCGAATTCCCGTGTTGCAATTCCTTCCTTAGTTTTCTCAAACTCGAATTTTGTTTTATCAAGTTCCAGTTTGGCAGCTTGTAGTTCATTCTCCAAATTGTATACGGTTTCTGCCAACTCCTTGCGTTCAAACTGATTTTCCGCACGAGCTTTAGCCACTTCTCGCTTAGCCGCGTTCAAGTCAATCAGCAATTTGTTGACATAGGCGGGACTTGCTGAACGGGAAGGAGTATCACCAACCTCCTCCAAAGAACTGCGAAGCTGGATCAATTGTTTTTCAAGGTCGTCCTTTTGTCCTAGTTCAACCTGCATTCTAGCAATTTCTCCGAGGGCTTTTCGTAATTCGTCTTGCAAGTTAAGGTAGGTTTCAGAGGAAGAATCTCCAGGAGCATTTCTAGCCATCTGCAAAGCCCTCTTGGTTTGAGAGAGTTCACGTTCAAGCATCAGCAATCTTCCACTGTCGGCACCGGAGTTCATTGCCGCTGAAAGAGCATCATCTAAATCACGTCGAGTCCTCTCTAACTCGGAAGTAACAGAACGAATCATAGAGTTCGAACGTTCTTGCTCAAGCAATAGGGATTGTCGGGATTGTCTCAGGTCGCTTCGGGCAATTTCAAGGTCACTTTGTAATTGAGTGATACGTTTGCTCACTGATTCAGCTGTGGGTGACCTTCCATCCTGTGTTTTCCAGAGTGAATTTTTGGTTTCCTCCAACTCATCAATCATCATCTCGGATTCTTGAAGATTAGTTTGAAGGGACACGATTTCACGATAAGCTTTCCGCAAATCAGCTTGCAAATTCTCCGTATCTTCAGACATTTCCGTTTGAACGGATCTCGAACTGGCCAGTTGTGACTTCAATTTTAAGATCACATCGTTGCCTCCTGTGTTGTCGTTGCCCATGCCAACACCACTGGAGACTTGGCCAACATCACTTGAGATAGACGGGCTAAATCTAGAATCACCCTCTAAAGGCACTGCTTCGCTTGCCTGAATGACTGCTGCTAAATTTTTACCAGTTTGAGTAACCGGCGTGAGAGCAACTGGCGGCAATGGTGCGGAACCAAGAAGTAATTGGTCAGTTTCTCCAATCAGAGCATTTAATCCAATCGTTGCATCACTCGCCGCATTTTCCATGAGTTGAGTCAAAGCATCCAGTTCAGTGCCAGTACGGCTCAAATTATCATTGAGTACCTGTAACGCCGGCATTGCCTCTTCCATGCGACCCGCAAAATCAGACTCCAAGTCATCGAAAATCTTAAGGGTTTCGGAAAGACGGCCTTCCACATTGGACATATCCTTTAAAGTGTTTTGAGAGCGTTCCTTCCAAGCCTCGGATAGATTGTTTAAACTAGTTTCTACCCGGCCACTTTCTTGGCCTCCGTTCACTTGCGAAAGTCCCCTTCGAATTGACTCCTCCTTGACGGAAAAAGAATCGGAAGCAGCAAGACTGCGAAGTTCTGATAATCGGTCCTGATAATCTTTTATGGTCTTACCAATCAATTGAGATAGTTCATCAGGAGACAGTGTTTTAGTCGGATCAATTTCAGAAAATTGACTAAATGCTAGTGATACCAAGCCTATAAAGAAAATAGGTATCCCTAGCCACCCTTGTCTAAATATGGAAAGGCAAGTTTTTCTCATTATTTTAAGCATGTTTATCGAGCCTCTGTTAGCAAGTCTTGATTTCATTTCCATAGTCAGTGGTGGAATGGAAGGAATTACTTATTTTTTCGACATAAATTTCTTGATTTGATGAAAGTTAGTCATTTACCATAATAAACAATTTAAATGACAAAGTTTGAAAAAATAAAAAAGTTTCCAATCATAATTTGTTTTCTGACTTTATTCTCATTCTCCTCCTTGTATTCAAGGGTTGGAGAAGAAAAATCAACCCTTGAAATCAGACTTTTTCGGGGGGGAGGAATCCAGTACAAGGAAGAACAGGTTGTCGATCGATTACAAAGAGGCATGCCCTACATCAAATTCGAAGAATATTTCCCGACTTCTTGTTTGGTAAAAGTCTATTTCAAGACCTTTGACGGTCGGCGCCCCAAACCATCCGAAGTTGAAAATCCAAGAAATTTGGAGGGGTGGGATGTTCACATTGTTTTCTATAAGGGAATTTCAATGTTGGAAATTTACAAGAAAAACCAAGGCATAAGTGAATTTGAAATCGTTCATCTTCTCAATTTACAAAGTGCTAATTCATTCTGGCTCAAAACCAATTCCAAAGAACTTGGTGAAGAAGCTCCTGACTCTTCTTTTGGATTTGATATGGTCCGGGACGACGGAAAAGTAAGAGCGAAGAGATTAAATGCGTCCACCCTGATGATTTTTTCGTCTGACTTCGATGAGGGACTCGCCCGGGCAAGAAGAGAAGACCTTGAAGAAAAAGCACCGGAAAGCATCAATGGATTTTAACATAATTGATGAAATTGTTTAAAAGCCAACCAGCACCATAAAAATGGTGCCCGAGGAGGGGGTCGAACCCTCACATCCATAGGATACCAGATCCTAAATCTGGCGCGTCTACCAATTCCGCCACCCGGGCAATAAAACACACCCATAATCTCAAAAATACGGAGTTTAACAAGCCAAATTATTAGCGACTTTCTAGAATGAATCCCCAAAGGGTCCTTGCCAGATTCCGAAAACAAGAGAAGTAATCGTCAAGATCAGGAGAGTGATTTTAAGTAATCCCAGTTGAGTAGTTTTGGACCAGGGATCAGGGGTATTTTCTTCGTCATCCAACTTTGTGCGGGCATCAAAAGCAATCTCTCGGGCCCATCCAAAGTAATAATAAATTGAAATTACGACTCCAATAATCATCGCAGCAAGTGAAAAATAAAGTTTTGCTTCAAAAGCTACACTGATGAGGAGAAGTTTTGCAATGAATCCAGCAAAAGGTGGAATGCCCGCAAGTGAACCGATTCCACAGATAAGCACAAAGGCAAGAAAAGGATTTTTCTTGCCCAGTCCTTCGTAACTACTGAATTCGTGTTCATTGTCATCAGGTAATTTTGCCACTCCCATGACCCCAAAGATCGAAAAGGAAGCGATCAAATAAATAAATAAATAAAAGAAAAGTACCCAGACTGCCCGATCGCTATCCCCGGGGAATTGCATGGAAGCCATAATCGCAACCAGAAGATAACCAGCATGGGCAACTCCAGAGAGTCCGAGCATTCTTTTTATATTTCTTTGACCACATGCGGCTAAATTTCCAAAGAAAATCGTGAATGTAGCCACGAAGGCAAGCAAAGGAATTAGAAACTCAAGCATCCCGTGGAAAGGCCCATTCACCAAATTAAGAAGAACAAAAAACCCAGCAGCTTTCGAAGAGACAGCTAGAAATGCGGTGATTGGTATAGGAGAACCATGGTAGACATCAGGGACCCAAATTTGAAAAGGAGCAGCTCCAATTTTAAAGGCAATTCCCGCGATTACGAGAACAACTCCAGTTCGCAGAAGCAGGTTGTCAGGATTTTCCCTTATTAAATCAGCTAGGTAATCAAAGGAGAGCGAGTCTCTTGATTCATATCCAATAAATTCTGCTCCCCATGCTGCAGGGTTACACCCAACTCCGTAGAGTAAGACAATCCCAAAAAGCAAAAGTGAGGAACTGAGTGCTCCAAAAATAAGGTATTTGATCCCTGATTCAAGGGACTTGGCGGAATTACGATTGTAAGCGACCAAAGAATAAAAGCACAACGCCACTGTTTCCAAGGAAACAAAAAGCATTAGAAAGTGATTGCTCTGACATAGTAACATCAGCCCTGCCGATGCCAGCATGGTAAGATGATGGAATTCTCCAACCCGCAAACGATTGGTTTTCAGGTATCTCTGGCCTAAAATAGAAACTAATAGCGAAGCCAATAAAAAGAATGTCCTCATTACATCGCCTTGAAAACCTTGCCTCAACATTCCTGAGAAAGTTTGACGATCAAAAGTGTGGTGCCAGGCCAAATAATCAAACAAGTGAAAAAGTAACAACCCGAATTGAAAAATGATGGCGATATTTCCGGAAAAACCGGATTTGTTATCGTTCTTACTAAATAGATTGATAGCGAGCACCAATAGTGCACCGAGTGCCAAAACTAATTCAGGCCAGATCTCATACCAGAGATTTTCTTGGGCAAATGTTTGAAAAGCTTCCATCTAGTACTGGGGGGCGGGAACAGAAAATGAGGGCTGACTGGTGTTATTTTCGTTCACCGGACAGCAAGGAGGAGTGAAATGAATAATCGCTGCCTTATCCAC
>PBSV01000059.1 GCA_002726435.1 Opitutia bacterium
ATGAAATCTTGTCCTTTTACACAAATTATAAGCCTCATCTCTTTTTTATTTCTATTTTTGTTTTCTGCCTGCTGGAATCAACCATCCTTTTCCAACCTCGCTGATTCATCAGTTGAAAAGCGAAATGAGAGGGATTACTCGAGTATTTGGAGCATCAAAGGTGTGCATCTTGTGGGCGTGCAGATAACATATCATGGAAAGAGTCCAAAAATACCCTTCGATGGGCCATCCCCGCCTTATGATTGGACAAAGCAAAAGACAGATTTTTATGGGATTGAAATTACCAACTTAACCGATTTACCAATTCGTATCTTGAAAAATCAGTTGGATTTCGAATACGGAGAGTCTTCGGGTCCTCACGGAAGAGATTACATTGAGCAGCGATATAAAACATCCTTGATTTTGCCAAATGATAAGATTTTCCGTAAAAATTCATGGGTCTGGGGCAAAAGCAAATATAATCAACTTACAAAGACCTTCTGGGCAGTAATTGAATGCAACAAAGATTCCCTTGACCCATTATTAACCGCACTGCTTGAAGAGAGCAGCGAAAAGGAATACGAGTTTCAATTTCAGTTGATTCAAGAATTCATTCGTGATTAGTCTTCGTTCTTAGAATCTCTTTCTTCATCTTCCATTTTCTGGACCTGCGCAAACACATTGCTGCCGACAATCCCGATAAATGCAGCGGTGAGTCCTACCCCAACAATCATCACGAACTCGGCAAAAAGTTTGCCCACCATGGTTTTGGGAATGGCGTCTCCATAGCCTACTGACATTAGGGTTACAACCGTCCACCAAACTGAATCAAAAAGGGTGCCGAAAGAATCGGGTTGAACATTTCGCTCGATTTCCCTGATCCCGACGGCACTAAAAAGAACGAAGATGAAAACAATCAAAAACATTCCTGCCAAGTAGCGTCCAGAACCAAGGAGTGCATGAACGAAAATTCTCATTGCATGGCTGTGTCGATAAAGTTTGAGCAAGCGAAGAATTCGCATTGAACGGACCAGTCCCAGCCAATTGGCGGGGGCTATGAATCCAATCCAGAAGGGAAGAACTGCAAGAAGATCAATAATGCCGAGTAAACTTTTTGGGTATTTTTTTCCTTCTACTTTCCAACGAATGAGAAACTCAAAAGTCAAAATTGATGCTGCCACTCTCTCGATCCATAGCCAGAACGGGTTACCTTCAAGACTGTGTTCGGTCTGAGCAAATTCAACTTCGAGCACATATGCAATCACACTTACAACCACGACAAATGCTATGAATGCTTCAGCTAGAGGAGAGAAAGTATGAGGAGCCTTCAATTAGCTGGTGGTATTACATTAAGATGAAAGTACTTACATCAACGATTTCTTCGATTGCAAGGACGGGATTGAATTCCGCATTGGGAGAGTGGCGAGGATCAGTCAATAAGCATTTCTTTCGCCGATTTTCCTTGGGGGATCATTGGCAGTACATGCTCAGTGTAAGGAACAATTATTTCCAGTAAGTAGGGTTCCTCTGCCTCTAACATCTCTTTCATTGCCTCGTGTAAATCTTCGCGTTTGGATACCCGCCTCGCTTTTACACCAAATCCCTCACACATTTTGATGTAGTCAGGATAAATCGCATCAAGGTTGTCTGGACCCCCAATATTTTCAGGGTCACACAAAATAGTGTGACCACGAACGGATTCGTAGAACCGGTCTTCCCACTGCACCACCATGCCCAAGTGCTGGTTGTTCAAAAGCAGGCATTTGGCGTTGATTTTTTCAATCTTAGCTGTGGCAAGTTCCTGAACATTCATGATGAATGAACCATCTCCGTCGATATCGATCACTTCTTTGTCCGGACGGGCTACTTTTGCACCGACTGCGGCGGGGTAGCCAAATCCCATTGTGCCAAGACCCAGGGAAGAAATGTAGGTGCGGGGATCCTTGAAACGATAATACTGAGCGGCCCACATTTGGTGCTGGCCGACTCCAGTGGTAATAATTGCCTCACCCTTGGATTCTTCGTAGAGAGCTTCGACCGCTTCTTGGGCGGTGATGTGTTCTCCTTTGGTGTATTTGAAAGGATGATCTTTTTTCCATCCTTGAATTGTATTCATCCACTCGGAAAGATCGGGCTGTTCGAATTTTTTTTCTTTAATTAATTCAGACATCCGCCTGAGGGCGTATTTAATATCGCTTCGGATGGGGAAGTGAGCATGTACATTCTTGTTATGTTCCGACTTATCAAGGTCGAAGTGAATCACATATGCTTCTTGGGCGTATTTACTAACCAGTCCGGTTATTCGGTCGTCAAATCGAGCACCTGCACAAAGAAGAAGGTCACTTTCGCAAACCG
The DNA here is from genome assembly GCA_002726435.1 of Opitutia bacterium. GTDB lineage: Bacteria > Verrucomicrobiota > Verrucomicrobiia > Opitutales > Seribacteraceae > Seribacter. The sequence continues at coordinate 2,335 of PBSV01000059.1, forward strand.
CCCAGTTGCCAGCCACCGTACCGTGCATTCCATACCAATAGCACGATTGTGGATGATCTGGATCGAACACACCCAGTCCCATCAAAGTATGAGTTACTGGTAGCCCGGTCAGTTCGGCAAATTCCTTGAGTTCCTCGTGGGCGTCAGCTGAAATAATCCCTCCACCTGTGTATAGCACTGGTTTCTTGGCCTTGGAAATAAGGTTAAGCACTTCGATTAACTCCTCATCGGTGGCCTTGGGAGAATCCAGTTTGTAGCCTTCGAGCTCATTGATTTCATCGGGAAAGAAGGGTTCGAAAATCTTTTGCTGAACATCTTTGGGTATATCAATGACCACCGGACCAGGACGTCCACTTTCCGCTAAATAAAATGCTTCCTTTACGATCCTTGGCAAGTCTTCCGCAGTAAGTACCAAGTAGCTGTGTTTTACTATTGGTAGAGTCATTCCGAAAAAATCGGTTTCTTGAAAAGCAGCCTTGCCGATAAATTGCTGGTATACTTGGCCGGTAACCGCCACTAATGGAATACTGTCCATAAAGGCATCCGCAATACAAGTCACCAGGTTGGTCGCACCCGGTCCGGAGGTTGCCATACACACACCTGCCTTGCCGGTGGCACGGGCATACCCATGTGCCATAAATCCACCGCCTTGCTCCTGACGAGGCAGGATTGTTCGAATCTGCTCCGAGCGCGTGAGAGACTGGTGTAATTCCATGGAGGCACCACCCGGGTAGGCAAACACAACATCCACACCCTCACGCTCGAGAGCGGCGACGAGAACGTCGGCACCTTTCATGGCGGGTCCAAGCTCGCCTTTGGCATCGGGGTCAGGTTGAATAATGGATTGAGGATTCATGATTTGGATATGTATTAGAATATCCAAAATGTCAAAAAACCTCTTCTTTTTCAAGGTGAAAGAGAACAGTCTTCGCCCATGAGAATCAAATTAAACATCGATTTATTCATCTTCTTAGCTTCTTGACGATTCATTCTGAATTTACTCATGTTGTAAAATGAGTAATCGGTTCCTCTCTTCGGCAGTCATATTTGCTTTCTCACTTTCCCTTTTTTCAGCCGAATCCTTACGTACTTGGACAAGCTCGGACGGGCGGATCATTGAAGCACGCTTTGTGGAAATGATTGGACAAAACATTAAAATAGAAAATTCTTCTGGCGTTCAATTCACGCTTCCACTGAGTCGATTTTCAGAGAAAGACCTGAAATATGCGGAGCAGGCATCCATTCAATCTGACTTCCTTTCTCTTGGACCCTTCAAGGGTTATTACGAAGGAGCGGTCGTAATTGCCTCGATAAATGGAGAGCTCAAGGTTTTTGATCCTCCGAAATCTGATAAATATTCTGATCCCAAACCAATAAAGGCACGACTTGGTAAGATTGGAGAAGCAGTTTCCGTGGGTACTCAGTTAATTACAGGGAACGGTTCACGGGCAATATTACTTCTTACAAATGGCACAATTTTTACGATGGGTGAAGAAACCAAGCTTGTGATTAAAGAATTTTGGCAAGAGGAGTTTGAGAGCAAAGAAGATCGGGTTATTGATATTCAAATTGAAGTAAGTCCTTCTCGCATAACGATTGGATTATTGAATGGTGATATGATCGTAGAGGTAAAAAAGCTTCAACATAAATCCTCTTTTTTAATTGAAACCCCTCTCGGTGTCGCCGGAGTGAGAGGCACTGAATTTCGACTATTTTCACAATCAAAATTTTTTAAACTGGGAGTGCTTGAGGGACGAGTTGATTTTTTGAATAACGAAAAAAAAGTCAAGAAAGTCGGTGTCCTAAGAAGCTTGGTGAAGGAAATGGATTCAAAAGTTTTGGAGCAAAAACTTCTATCGCAAGAAAGCAAATTAATTAAGGAGGCAATCGATCGAGCCCGGTCTGCTGCAAAAGATTACTCGGTGGCACAATTATTAGAATCTGCCGAAGCTAACAATAACAGGCAGGTAAATTCGAACCTTGAGGACGGGGGCATCTTGGAAAAGCAAATTGAAGAATTATTAATCGAATTTAAATTACCATCCAAAATTAAGCGTATCGAATTGGGTTCAGATTTATTCGACATTCGGTTATTGGAAAAACTGGTTAATCTTGAAGAGATTAATTGCCCGGTTAACAAAAGATTATCCGATTTTTCAGTGATTGAAAAACTGCCAAAATTGAAAAAGTTTTCGATTAAATATAATCGTCATGCAAGGCCTCATCATTTTCGAAATTCCATGAACTTGGAAGACCTCAAGATCTACCCTTCCTGGGCCCGTGGTGATATTTCGGACCTCAGTCCATTGTCTAATCTTAAAAAATTGAACTCATTAAATCTCGCTAACCATAGCATCAAAGAAGCCTCTCCGCTGTTTGAAATTAAGGCTTTAGAATCTCTCGATCTTTCTTCCAACTTACTCGAGAATTGCATCGGTTTTGATTCCATGCGCAACCATTTGGTTCACCTTAATCTATCCAAGAACAAGATCGTCGATCCTTCTCCATTGTATCGAATGAAGAAACTTCAAACCCTTGATTTGTCGGAAAACCCAATCGATGAAAAAGAAAAGATTAGTCTACGAAGGGCTCTTCTAAAGTGTAAAATTTCTTTCTGACTTAAATCATCTAGATTAAACCTCTCAAGTCGCCCACTCCAAGGGATAGGTTGGCGGCTTCAGATTCCTCGAAGACTTGTTCCAGAAGTGTTCGCTTACTTTGTTGAAGATCAAGAACCTTTTCCTCAACTGTCCCGGAAGTGATCAATTTATAAACCGTGACTTGTTTTTCCTGCCCGATACGATGGGCCCGGTCACTGGCTTGAGCCTCGGCTGCTGGGTTCCACCAGGGATCAAAGTGGACCACCACATCGGCGGCAGTTAAATTCAACCCCGTGCCGCCGGCTTTGAGGGAAATCAAAAAGACCGGCACCGATTCATCTTCCTGGAATCGATCAACTTGAGCCATTCGGTCTTTCGAGGAACCATCAAGGTAGCAGTAATTGAGGCTGGCGGCTTCAAGCTCGGCCTTTAGGAGTTGAAGTACCTTTACAAATTGAGAAAAAACAAGCATGCGGTGCCCGCCTTCGAGGCAGGTGTAGAGAAGTTCCCGAAAGGCATTCAGCTTAGCTGATTGGTCGGCCGAAAAGTCGGAATCGATCAGGCGGGGGTCGCAACAGGTCTGTCGTAAACGCAGGAGTTGGGTAAGTGTTTTCATTCTCATTGCACCCTCAGACGCACCGGAACCGGCCAACTTATCAAGTTCCTTTTCCGCAGATTGACGAACCTTTAAGTAGCATTCCTTTTGTTCCTCAGTCATTTCAAGATGGAGGACCTGTTCGATTTTATCCGGTAGTTCAGGGGCAACTTCTTTTTTGCTTCTACGCAATAAATAAGGGGCGGATTCCTTAAGGATTCTCTGTTCGTGCCAAATCCTTTCATCTCCCCGGGAGGCGGGGGGCAGGTTCGGGCGGGCGCCTGGGAGAAGGAATTCGAGCAAGGACAAAAGATCGGATACACTATTCTCAATCGGCGTACCGGTAAGCAGGACTCGTCCCTCCGAGGAGAGCGAGGACATCGCCTGGGCATTATTTGTCTTTCTATTTTTAAGGTGCTGGGCTTCGTCTCCAATCACGCAAAGAAAGGGAATTGTTTCGAAAAGCTCAAGGTCACGCACGAGTGTGCCGTAAGAGGTAATTACAAGGTCGTGTTTTTCCAATTTGCTACTTTCTTCTGATCGATTGCTTCCGTGGTGAATGTAGGAAGAGAATTCGGGGCAAAAACGGTGTGCTTCCCGTTTCCAGTTTTCCAGCAGTGAGGCTGGACAGACCACGAGGGAGACCATTGATGATCCGCGTTCCTGACGAAGGGCTGATAGAAAGGCCAAGGCCTGTAGAGTTTTACCCAGTCCCATTTCGTCCGCTAAAATTCCACCGAGTTCGTTGCGAAATAGATGAAGGAGCCAAGCAACCCCAGTGGTTTGGTAGGGTCGTAATGTGGAGTTCAAGAAAGCTGAAAGTTTGGGAGGGGAAAGGGTGGAGAGATCGCGAAGAGCAGTGCTTCTTTTTTTCCACCTCGCCGGGGGTTGAAACCGGGGATCTGCTCCGGTCAGAAGTTCTTCGAGTGCGGGTGCCTGAAATTTCTCGATTGGATGTCTGGCACGGGCAAGAAGTGGGGCACTTGGATCGCCCGAAACTCGACGCTGGAGTCGACATGCTTTATCTTTGAGTTCGCGGGTGAGGAGGTACACCTTCTTCCCAAATCGAATATGATTTTTGCCGGTGGCAAGGGCATGTTCGAGTTCATCATCCGGAACATCGCCAGCTTTAATGTTTATTTCAACTTCAGCTTGTTTGGCGGATTCGGTGGCGGAAACACATAATTCCGCTTTATCAATCTCGGAGGTTAGCTCTCGGAAATTTTCGGTAAATTCCGCATCAAAGTCCAATTCAAGGTCTTCCTGATGGCTGGCAAGAAAGTCGAGTACTTTTGAAGAATCCCGCAACCACCACCAATGACGATGAGAACGATCGCGCAAAAAATTCCACTCTCGCATTAATCGAAGGACTTTTTTGTATCCCGGGTGTTGGGAAGAAGGAAGGATTATTCGTAGGTAATCGGTGGAGCCCTCCACTTCAATGGACGGACCGTTGTATTCAGGTTCCACAGGGAGAGGAGTTACCTCGGTCTCATATGAATTTTCAGGAATCTCGCGAACCCGTCGAGAGCTTGTACGGGATGGCTTGGGAATATCGATAAATTCACTGACTCCTGCCAAATTTCCATCTTTCCATTCGATTTCATTCTCGGGATCGTTCGCGGAAAAAAAACAGGGTACTTGATGAAGCAGTTTGAGGAGTTCACCCGCTTGTCTGAGATCAAGTTGAAGAAAAGAATTAATTGATCCCCCGCACCATTGAGAAAGAGCAAACAGTGCAGAACGTTCAGAATCTGGCAATTCAGCAAAATCAGCTAAGTCTATTTTTTCGGGAGGGAGACGAGTGCCATTGACACTTTCCAGCTCAATTTTTGCCGGTATAGCGTTGCGTTGAACACAGCCCGCCATCGTGGGCGGGAGCAGGATACGCAGTTTCACCCCGCAGAAAGATTTATTGTGATCCTTGAGAGGGCATCGTTCAAGTTTTTACCTGCGGGAGCACCCCCCATCGCAAAATCTGGTTTTCCACCTCCTTTTCCACCCAGGGAACTGGCAAGTTCTCCAATGTATTTTCCGGCCTGAAACCCGAGCTCGACTGCTTCTTGTGAGCAAATACAGACCATACCGAATTTCCCAAGGGATTTACTGGCAAGAAGAACTACGGAGGGAGCCGTTCTTTTATTTATTTGTGCGGCGAGTGCACGCAGATCATTGGGAGAGAGTTCAGGAACAACTGATTTAATTAAGCGGAGCTTTCCAGCTTTTTCAGCTTTTTCAATTAATTGATCAGCCAAGCCGGCTTGTCCTTTCTGTTCGATGGAGCGAAGTTTTTTATCCTGTTCTTTTCCTTTGGCTTGAATTTGAGAAATACGGTCGGTAATTTCATGCGGTTGACAAGAAAGTTGTCGAGAAAGGTTTTGAACGATTGAAACTCGTTGATCGGTCCATTCGTAGGCTGAGAATCCTGAGACTGCTTCAATACGACGGGTACCGGCTGAGATAGCGGATTCATTGATTATGCGTAGGGAACCGATTTCTCCAGCGGAAGAAACATGAGTACCGCCACACAACTCCTGACTCCATCCTCCTAAGTTAACTACACGCACAACCTCACCATATTTTTCGTCGAAAAAAGCGATTACTTCTTTCGGTTTTTCAGAAAAAGGCACTTCATAGGACTCCAGAGAGTCATTGAGAAGAATTTTTTCGTTGGAAATTCGTTCGATCTCAGCGAGCTGATCGGGTTGAATTCCTTCAAAATGAGAAAAATCGAAGCGCAAACGATCCGGTTCAACTGAAGAACCAGCTTGGCGGATATGATCGCCGAGTACATTTCTTAGTGCCCAGTGCAGGATATGAGTGGCAGAATGGTGGCGCTGAATCGCTTTGCGTCGATCAAGGTCGACATTCAATACCGCAGTCTGCCCCTGAAGTGATAAATTGCCGGGAGCGGATTTAAGGTGATGAAGGAAGCGACCAGATTGATCCTTAATGACATTATTCACCAATAGGGTCTGTTCTTTCACAAATACGGAGCCCGAATCTCCAATTTGACCACCCATTTCAGCATAAAAGGGAGATTGTTCAAAGAGTAGATAGTTCTCTCCATTAAGAGAAATACAATCGATGCACTTGGTTGAAAAATTCCTGAGGTTGTCTGGATCAAATCCAACGAACTCTGTGGAATCCATGCTAGCGGAATCTGC
>PBSV01000060.1 GCA_002726435.1 Opitutia bacterium
AAGCAGTTGCAAGGAGGTGGGGTGTCCATTTAAGCGAAGGGACGGACGGACGAGCAGGGAGGCATTTTCTCCTCCCCGCAGGGATTCACGGTCAATGTGAAAACCGACCCGTAATTTATATTCCTCTCCGAGGTGATTGAAACTGGCGAGGCTGGCAAAGTCACCCTCACGAAGAATTACGGTTTGATCCCCGGGTTGATTGCTGAAGGGCACGAGAATAATTCCATCCCGGGGTGTGAATTCCTTGCCATTGAGCCAGAGAGTCGCGTTTTCCCGCAATTGATTACTCTCATCAAGAATGCGGAATTCATGTCCGGCGGGCCCAATTTTTTCGAGCAGTCTAAGAGTACCCTTGCGAATGAGGGCACGGCTGGAAATTCCATTGCCGATGAATTCGACCACATAGACACCCCGTTTTTTTAGCTTGGGAAAAGACACTGATTGAAGTTTTCGACGAACCGGTGGAAGGCTGCTTTCAATCATCCGCTCACGGGTGGCGGATAGGCCGTCCAATTCAATCGAAGTGCTTACTTCTTCACCATTTTTCAGGTAGTAATTAAACGCGTTTATTTCAAATTCCTTGATCATTAAACGGTCAATATTTTTGGTCCAGAGTTTGAGTTCAACTTTTTCTTCGGGGGCGAAACTTTGCCTGTTGTTCACCGCGAAGGACAGATCAATTCTTTCCCGCAGGTTTTGAAGTTGGGCGGTGGAGAGCAGGGAATACCATCTTTCCGCCTCTCCTTTTCCGGCGGTCAGTTTGGCCTCGGCAAAGACAGGGTTAAGAAATTCATCGGTTAAAAATTTCGAAAATGGTTCATAATTTGAATCTTCCCTGAAAAAATGAAGCAACATGGAACGTACAAGCGGGACTTCATTTCCAATCGGTGGAAAGCCTCCGAAATTAATGAAGGCATCGTTGAGATTGACTGCCTGCGCCCCCTCTTTTTTCATCTGCCCCTGCGTCCAATCCCTGCGCAGATAATTGACAAATCTAGGAAGTGCGAGGTACTCAAGAAAAAGTGCCCGGTCCCATTGATTCTGGGAACACTTATGACGAAGCACGTTGAAAAGGACATTGGCCTTCAGTGAATTAAAGGCAGGCGAAAGGGAACGGGTGAACACGAGCTGCCGGTTTAGCCAAGCGGATTTTTCATCGGTTTCTTCCTCCCAGTTTAAGTCGTTGGAAGGAGTGAGCCGGGACAGGTAGTTGCGGACGAAACTATCCGAGTTTAGAATTGTCGGTTCAAGGGAGACGAGTTCATCAAGTTGCTGCTTGGTCAGTGTTTGATGAACCGGAAGAGATCCGAATCCCCGGCTTTGCTTATCCCTTAGGTCCTGAACAATCAGAGTGGGAAGATTGGGTATGTCTGGAAAACGGAGACGTTCGAGAAAATTCCTTTTTTGCAGGGAGCTGAGAGAAGAGGGATCAATCTTTCGGAGTCCCCGGTTTTCGAAGCCCTGCATATTTTTATAGCTTTGTCGTGCATCCTTGTAGAACACTTCATAACTTAGAAGTTTTGGATCCAGTTTGGTGGGGTGGGATGGTTTTCTACCCTCCACCTTACGGCTGTGATCAAAGCGCAGACGCAGCTGTTCTTTCAAATAATCGAGGGAGACTTTGGGCGTGTTATTGTAGGTCAGCAAAGCCTGCCGGTTTTGAATCTCCCGGGAACGGGGGGTGTTTCCATGTCTTTTGATCCAGGCCTTTAGCAATTTCTTGACTTCTTCGTGCTTGTCTTGGTGTTGGGCATGAAGGGCATGGTAGTAGTAATAATCTGGGGTTCCGGGGATGAGTTCCCTGAGTATCAACGAACGATCCGGGGCGAGGGAAAAGTCTTCCACGAATCCGATAACATTTGCCAGAAGAAATGAATCGATTGAGAACAGGAAAAGAAAAGAGGAAAGAAAGAATTTTTTTTTACTCATGCGGGTCAAGGGAATGGAGATGTGGAATCTGCAGGCTGTAGTAATTTTTATTTATGACGGGACGAGGGATGATTTTTCATCACCAAAAGAATCAAATTCCAGAGTGGTTCACTCGCCATAGGGAATCCAAATATTCTTAACCTCAGTGGCTTGTCGAAGAAATTGTTCACCCTCTCCCTGTTGAAGATCGTACCAGTCCCTTTGCCTTCCATGATTGACCCAGGTTCGTTTGAGATTCGTGGCGGATGCTCTTTCCACGGTCTCGGAATGTCCGGAAGATCCAAAATACCAAATGGAGTCCAGGTTCATATGTCCCGATAAAGTCTCGACTACCTCATCGTGTCTGGCGGTGATCAAATTTATTACACCGGCGGGGAGGTCGGAGGTTTCAATCACCTGGTACAGGTCAGTGGCTGAAAGGGGGTAGGGTTCGGAAGGGATAACCACGACCGAGTTTCCCATTGCGAGGGCGGGAGCGACTGAGGAAATTAATCCAAGCAGTGGAAATTCATCCGGACATACGATGCCGATTGCACCAATAGGTTCGTTCATGGCCAGGGCGACTCCACGAATGGGAGCACCGTGAATTGCCCCGTCGTATTTGTCCGCCCAGGCTGCGTAGGTAAAAAGCCGCTCGATTGAGCATTCAACTTCACGGGTTGCGGAAGCTTCATCTTCCCCGGTCATGGATGATATTCTGTCGGCAAATTCCTTGGTCCTCACCGAGAGATTTTCTCCCATGTAGTAAAGAATTTGGGCCCGTAAATGGGCGGTCGAACTGCCCCATGAAATCGCCGAGATTGCTGCCTCCACCCCATTGCGTACATCCTTGCGGTTTCCCTGTCCGACGAGAGCGAGTTGCTTGCCAGCGGAAGAAAATACCGGGTAGGAATATCCGCTGTCCGGTCGGGCTTGCTTTCCCCCGATGAATAGCTTGGGTGTACGGTCAATGATTGAATCCTCCGGGTCCGACTTTCCGGACCGGGCGTTCACCTTTTTGATCTCCCTGTTGGATTGATTCTTCGACCGGGTGTAAGCCCGAAGTCCTTCCCAGCCCCCTTCTCTTCCAAATCCACTCTCTCTTCTCCCCCCAAATCCAGCGGAGGCATCAAACTGATTGGTCGAATTGATCCAGGCGACTCCGCAAACGATTTTGGGGGCTAGGTCGAGGGCGAGATTAATATTCTCGGTCCAGATGGATGCTGCCAGTCCATAGCGCGTATTGTTTGCCAGTGCCACCGCTTCCGCGGGAGTCCGAAAAGTAGTTCCCACCAATACGGGACCGAAAATTTCCTCCTGCATTAAGCGGCACGCAGGATCGACCTCAGTAATTAGAGTGGGTGGATAAAAGCATCCCTCTTGGGGAATGTCACAGGGTGAAACATGAGCAAGTCCGCCTTCTTGCAATCCCTCGTCGACCAGTCTGGTAATCGAATCGAACTGGGTGGGGTCGACGATTGCTCCAAGATCGATTGATTTGTCCAACGGATTTCCCACGCGCAATTTGTCCATCCTCGCTTTTAGTTTGCGATGAAAAATTTCGGCCACTCCCTCTTGTACGAAAAGCCGGGAACCGGCACAGCAAACTTGTCCCTGGTTGAACCATATTGCATCAACCAGACCCTCCACCGCACTGTCAAGATCGGCATCATCAAATACCAGATATGGGGATTTCCCTCCCAGTTCAAGAGTGAGTTCCTTGCCCTGTCCGGCAGTAGCCTGGCGGATTTTTCGGCCCACTTCAGTGGATCCGGTAAACGCAACTTTGTCGATACCTGGATGACTGACGATCCGGGCACCGACCCCGCCGTCTCCGGTTAAAATGTTCAGCACTCCTTCGGGCAGACCTGCTTCGATACAAATTTCTGCAAAAAGAAGAGCGGAAAGGGAAGTGAATTCAGCCGGCTTGATCACCACGGTATTGCCCATTGCCAGAGCGGGAGCGATCTTCCATGCCAACATCAGTAATGGAAAATTCCATGGAATAACTTGACCGGCGACACCGAGGGCACATTCGTCGGGCATTTCTTTTTCCATTAACTGAGCGGCCCCGGCGTGAAAATAAAAGTGACGGGCCACCAGCGGAATGTCGAGGTCCCGGCTTTCACGGATCGGCTTTCCATTGTCCAGACTCTCCAGAACTGAAAATAGTCGAGAATGTTTTTGCACCAGTCGGGCAAGTGCGTAAAGAAAACGAGCACGGGCACTGCCCCCGATTTTTTCCCATCCTGGTTGGGCCCGGCGGGCGGCTTTTACGGCTTCGTCAATGTCGGCCGGTTCGGCCTCGCAGATGGAAGCGAGAAATTCCCCGGATGCGGGATTTTTCGATTCGAATGATTTGCGTCCCGTTGGTTTGAGGAGCTCCCCGTTGATGAAAAGACCGAATTTGGCCTGATGTTTGGCGATCCAGTCGAGTGCGGGTTGGGGGCTCTCCGGAGCCTCTCCATAATCCATCGTTTCCAAAATTTCCTTCACTTTCATATGTCTTATCCGAGGGCGTGTCGATGCGCGGCCGAGTAGTGGCCGGTTACGAAATGTTCAAGTTGTCGCTCGATGTCTCCGAGTAGACTGGAGGCGCCAAAGCGGAAGAGGTCGGGTTGAAGCCATCGATTTCCCAGTTCCTCTTTGATTAAAGCGAGGTAAGTAAGGGAGTCCTTGGCCTTGGAAATACCACCGGCCGGCTTGTACCCCACATGGTATCCGGTGCGGTCAAAATAATCACGAATTTGTCGAATCATGGTTAGGCTGACCGGAAGGGTTGCATTGACCCCTTCCTTTCCAGTGGAGGTCTTTATAAAATCTGCCCCCGCCATCATACAAATCAGGGAGGCTCGGGCAACATTTCGCAGAGTGCCCAATTCACCGGTGGCTAAAATTGCCTTAACATGTGCCTCTCCGCAGGCTTGGCGAAAGCTTTGCATCTCGTCGTAAAGAGCCTGCCAATTTTGAGTGAGTACATGACGACGAGAAATTACGATGTCTATTTCCCTGGCTCCAGCACGGACGGATTCACCAATTTCCGCCAGCCGCAGGGAATAAGGAGAGAGTCCGGCGGGAAATCCAGTGGACACCGCGGCCACCGGGATGTTTGTCCCATCGAGCGCTTTTACCGCGGCCGGAACCATTTCATGGTAGACACAGATTGCACCGGTAGTGATAAATCCCGGTTCGAGCCCGAGTGCTTCGAGCAGGTCCATCCGGACTGGAAAGCGGGACTTATTACATAGTCTCCGAACCCGGTTTTCAGTGTCGTCTCCGGACAGTGTGGTTAGATCAATGCAGGAAATTGCTTTGAGTAACCACGCTGCCTGGTGGTTTTTTTTAATTGAGCGCCTGCCAGGAAGGGCCTTGCATCTCCTTTCAATTGCCGAGGTGTTGGCCTGAGCCGAAAGGGCCCAGTCCAGGTCAAGTTCAGTTCCTGGGTTGCGTGGAAGGATGCGGTTGTCAGTCGTGGCGGTCATCGAAAAATTGAGCAGTGTTTAATACTTGGAGGATTTTAGGAGACTGGCAAGGCTTGATCTTTTTGAGCAAGCAGGGCAATCTCCAGATTGATGAGTGATCTTTTTGAAAAAGCAAGGATGGTTCGGGAAAATGCTTATGCTCCGTATTCAAAGTTTAAGGTGGGGGCGGCGATTCGAACTGTCAATGGCCTCGAGTTCGTAGGATGCAACGTTGAAAATGCGGCTTACCCGGAAGGAATTTGCGCCGAAGCCGGGGCCATTGGGATGATGATCGCGGCGGGGGAAAACAAGATTGAAGAAATTTGTATCGTTGCTGACAGCCCAGACCCGGTGGCTCCCTGCGGGGGATGTCGGCAAAAGATTTCGGAATTTTCCACCCCAACCACTTCAGTTGTCCTTTCCAATTTGAACGGTGAACGGATTCGACGAACAATAAAGGAATTATTGCCGGATTCATTTGGGCCAAAAGATTTATCAATGAAATGAATATTCCGGCAATCTTGATCAAAGTCAGGGAACGAATTCAACTTGAACCGAACGAGATTCAGGAATTTACGACCGGCCTTGTCAGTGGAGAGGTAAGTGATGCCCAGGCATCCGCTTTTGCCATGGCGGTATGTATAAATGGATTGTCCGAAACTGAACGCGTTGAACTGACCCTGGCAATGCGGGATTCCGGTCGGGCAAGAACTTGGAATCTTCCCGGTCCGGTAATCGACAAGCATTCCACTGGCGGAATTGGGGACAATGTTTCCCTGGTGTTGGCACCCATTCTTGCGGCCTGTGGGGCATTCATACCGATGGTCTCGGGGCGTGGACTGGGACATACCGGTGGTACCCTGGACAAACTGGAATCGATTCCCGGATATCAAACTCAATTGTCGGACGAACAATTCGAAAAGGTGGTGCGGGAAGTCGGATGTTCAATTGTGGGAGCTGGTCCGGGAATTGCCCCGGCAGACAAAAGACTTTATTCAATCCGTGACCTCACCGGCACGGTCGAAAGTATTGATTTGGTCACTTCCTCGATTCTTTCAAAAAAATTGGCGGTTGGCTTGGAGTCTTTGATTTTGGATGTAAAAGTCGGATCAGGTTCATTTATTTCAGACCTGAAACAGGCGGAAGATTTGGCCCGCTCCCTTGTATCAGTTTCGAATGGAGCGGGTTGCCGAACCATTGCCTTGCTGACCGATATGAATGAATCACTCGCTTCTTCGGCCGGGAACGCCCTTGAGGTATGGTCTGCCCTGAGGGTTTTGAAAAATGAACCCGGAGAGGCACGCCTCTTGGGAGTAACCCTTGCTTTGGGGGCAAATCTATTGGTACATGCCGGCTTGTGCAGGGAATTGAAGGAAGGAGAGAACCGGGTACTGGAAAAATTATCCAACGGGGAAGCCGCTGATCGATTTTCCCGCATGGTCAGTGGGCAAGGGGGGCCAGCCGACTTTTTGGAGAGTCCTGAAAAATACCTTCCTCCAGCCAAAGAAATTTTTGAATTCCCCGCGAGAAAATCGGGATTTCTGAGCAGGGTAAATGGACGGGCTCTTGGACAAGCGGTGATTGAATTAGGAGGAGGTCGTAAAAAGAGCGACCAAGTTTTGGATTTATCCGTCGGTATGGATCAATTCATGAGGATTGGAGAAAAAGTGGAAGTCGGGGATACACTCTTACGAATTCATTCTTCGTCTGTCGGAAAAATACGAAGCACAGAAAAAATATTGAGTGAAGCTTTTGAATTTTCCGAACAATCCCCCGTCGAAAGTCCGCTTATTTTAAAAACCTTTGATTAAATGCCATGAAAAAAAACCTCACGATTATCGACCATCCACTGGTGCAGCACAAGCTCACCCTGATGCGAAAAAAAGAAACTCCTTGTTCTTCCTTCCGGCGACTTTTGAGGGAAATTTCGATGCTGCTGGCCTACGAGGTCACCCGTGACCTGCCCATTTCTGATACTACGATTGAAACCCCGCTTTGCCGGACGAAGTCTCCGATTGTAACGGGCAAGAAATTAGCCCTAGTCTCAATCATGCGGGCCGGGAACGGACTTTTGGATGGAATGCTTGAATTGATTCCGTCTGCCCGGGTAGGATTTGTCGGCTTGTACAGGGACGAAAAAACTCTGGAACCGGTGGAGTATTACTGCAAAGTTCCCGATCAATTGGAAGACCGCCTGGTGATAGCGGTCGACCCGATGCTGGCCACCGGAAACTCTTCGGTCGCAGCAATCGACCAACTGAAAGAGTCGGGGGCAAAGGAACTACGACTGCTTTGTTTACTGGCGGCCCCCGAGGGGGTGGCGAGGGTCGGGGGTGCCCATCCCGAAGTTCCGATATTCACCGCTGCTCTGGATGATCATCTGAACGAACAGGGATACATTGTACCCGGACTGGGCGACGCCGGCGATCGGATGTTTGGAACGGTTTAAATAATGGAGTGGATTACTCAGTAAACGAGCCCGTTTATTCGTAGTTCCATTTCATGACCCATGGGTCGTGAAATTTTCGCTGTTCCTCTTGAAGAATTTTTTTATATTTTTCTAAATTCTTTTTGTGTTTGGGATTTTCAGCCAAATTCGTGGATTCATTCGGATCCCGATCGATTCTGAAAAATTCGAATTCCGGCCTTTGTATGTATTCGCCCACCGTTTTATTTCCATACGGTGCACTTAATGATTTCTGAAACTGGGCTTGAAAACTACTTGCTGCCCAGAGATCGGAAGCAAAGGGATAGGGAAGGGGATGGGCAATATTCCAAATTAATTTGTATTCCTGATCCCGGACTACCCGCATCGGGTAATACATTTGGATCTCATGAAATGTATGGGAGGCGAAAATTCTCGACCAGTGGGGGGCATTGGGTTTTCCAAGAACTGATATCCAGGACTTTCCGTGGTAGGCGGATAATTGATCGGTAGGTCCACGGTTTTCCTTGGCAACATATTTTTTTTCCTTCCAGAACTGATCTGGTTCGACCCATTCTTTGGGCCGGTTTTTTTCGGAATCGAGGGCACCGGCAAAATCTAGCAGGCTGGGAGTGATATCAACATGACTGATCAATCCTTTCAGTCTCACCCCGCGTTTTTTTTCGTATGGATTGCGAACCACGAATGGAACCCTGAGCCCACCCTCATAAACCGTGGTTTTACCTCCGGCAAAGGCCATTCCATGGTCGGATGTGAATACAATCATGGTTTTGTCATAGAGGCCAGCCTCACGAAGAATCTTAACGAGGCGACCGACTCCCTGATCAATGCGGGAAACGCTCTGGTAGTAGTGACACAGTTCTTCGCGGGTTTCCGGGGTGTCCGAAAGAAAAGAGGGAATTGGAACCTCTTTGGGGTCATAAAATACTTCTTTGACTCCCTCGTGGTGTTGCCGGTTAGGCTTGTTTCCGAATAAGTCGGGCTTGAGCAGTAGCTGGGAGGTTAGGTCACTTCCACCTCCCCGATGGGGATCGGAGGTGGCAAAGTAAAGAAAGAAGGGTTTTTCACTTTTCTGAGTAATAAATTCCCTTGCTTGTTCGGCCATATGGACCGCATTTCGTTGCTTTCCTTTTAGATAGGTCTCGAATTGGAAAACCTCTTCCGGAGCAACGTGGAATTTTCCAATCTGAGCAGTTCGATAACCAGAGCGAGCCATTGCCCGTGGAAGAGAGAGACCGACCACATCGAAATAGCTGGCGAATTTATGGAATGCATGTTGGTGACCGTATTGTCCATTGGCGTGGTTGTGCAATCCGCTCATCACTACCGATCTGCTGGCCGAGCAACTTGCAGTGGTGGCAAATGCGTTGAGAAATAGTGCCCCGTCTTCGGCAAGTTCATCAATTGCGGGAGTTTTTGCAACGGGGTCACCGTAACATCCAAGGGTGGGGGATTCATCGTCGGTGATGATGAAAATGACATTTTTTTCCGCCCCGCTGCAAGCCAGACAGAAGATACATAGGGAGAGAATGAAATTTAACTTCATAGGGATAAATAATTGGAAAACATTTCGAGGGGGTCAAGCGTAGCAGGGAAAAGAAGGACAACAAACTCATCAATCTTTTCTCCTTTTCCCATTATTGAGAGTGGGGTTGAGGGAGGTATAAAAGTCAGGAGTTCCTAATTATTGGACCAACTGGACAAGCAAGTGCGGAACTAAGTCCGCGAAGAATTTGAATTTCTTCTTCGGCAATTTTGCCATCGTATTCAGCGGTTTTGGCACAGGCATCTAGGAAGGACCGTTTTGCCATCGAGTTCATTTTTTGCAAACGCGGCAAGGCAGCCTCCAACTTTTCGGGGGTGCATTTAGAACGCACGGGCAAGTTGGCCGGACGGGAGCGGCTTAGGGCCCGAAAACCTTTTTCGAAGGCAGGCTTTGGACCTCCTTCATTTTTTCCAAAATGAGCGAGAGCTCCAAGAAAAAGAGTACATTCCGGCAATCGGCTTTTAAGGGAACTTCGCCCATGTAGGGCATTGGCGATTTCTTTTGATTGGAGGTGCTGGTCTATTACTTTTTGGAAACTCCATTCGAAAAGGTCGATCCGTTGGTCTACGAGGATTAATGACTCGGCGACACGAGTAAATTCTTTTTGCTGAGTATTGGACAGTTGCTTGAGGGGGGCCGCACATTGTTCGATCAGTACGAATTTTAAATTTGAATTCAATTTCCGAATTTTGAGGTAAACTTTTCCGGTTAAATCTGCGGTCGATTGATCAATTGCTGAGGATATTTCCTGAATTTGCATTTTGCGAAACTTAGTGTCATTCGAATCGATTAATAACGAGAGCAATACACATCGGGCTCCGAAAGGTTCCTTGGACAAGAAAAGAATATTGGAAGGAATTAAAGAGATAAGAGTGGCTGCCTCCTTAACCTGATCCTGACTGGGCCCGGTGAAGGAACTGATGAATGATTTTGAGTCCACGACTTCAACCTTATTTCCTGCTTTTTTTTTCTTCGCCCTTGGTTTGGGAGATGAATCAGAAATGGATCCGGCAAATCCAACAATTCCTTCGGCTTGCGGATCCGCTTTCTCCAAAATGCCATCAGTGTCGGGGTATTGATCTGTCCAGTTTGGTTCGATCTTGCGGATCCGAAGGGCGAGGGGAGGATGGGTCGCAAACATGCTATTCAGGGCGGATCCAAAAAACATGTGGCAATAGTCCCCCGCATCACTTGCTTGAATTTTCGAACCCGTGGAAAATCCACCAATTCTTTTTAATGCTCCCGCGATTCCACTGGGATTACGGGTGAATTGAACAGCTGACGCATCGGCGAGAAATTCCCTTTGGCGGCTGACTGCAGCACGAATTAATGATCCAAAAAATCCACCGACCATACCAATCGCAAAAAGTCCAATCCCAATAATAACAAGTCCAGCACCTCCCTTATTGTTGCTGCTGCGTCTTCTCGAACCTCCGGACAATCTCATCATTACATGACCAATTCGCGAAAGAAAGACGATGCCAAAAATGAAACCGGTGAGACGAATATTCAGGCGCATGTCCCCATTGAGGATATGACTGAATTCGTGAGCGACTACGCCCTGGAGTTGTTCCCTGTTTAATTTCTCCGAGCATCCACGGGTGATTCCAACGACCGCATCATTCGGGGAATATCCCGCGGCAAATGCATTGATACCGCGTTCCTCGATCAGGTAGACGGGAGGGACTGGAGTCCCTGAGGCGATTGCCATTTCTTCCACAATGTTGAGAATCCGTTTTTCATTGGGGTTGTTGGTGGTGGGCGGAATGACCTTGCCCCCCAAGGACTGTGCCACCACCGATCCACCTCCAGAGAGGGAGGCAATTCTTCCGAGACTTGCCAGACCAACCACGATAAGGGTTCCGAGTCCGCATTGTACAAGAAGAACAGGGGTCCATGCTAAGTCTTTCAAATCCCGCTGGTTTTGACCGACGAGTGAGAAAAGACAAAAGATTGCCAGGGTGATACATACCAATGCCCCGCAAAACAATAGAACAAGATAGACGGTCTTTGTCCTCGCTTTGTCTTGCTGAGCGAAAAAGTCCATTTTATTATAGTTGGACTTTTAGTTATTGAATTCAGAACTGAACCTTCGGGGCATCAGCGATTTTTTCACTTTCAAATTCAAGCAGGGTGGCGTCCTCCGCATGTCCGAAAGCGGAAGAAAATAATACCGGGGGGAAGGTTTGTTTATAGGTGTTGTAATTCGTGACTGCGTCGTTGAATGCTTGCCTGGAAAACGCCACTTTATTCTCAGTGGAGCTCAGTTCCTCCTGGAGATTCGCCATGTTTTTATCGGCCTTCAGATCGGGGTAGCTCTCGGAGAGTGCAAAGAGTCTGCCCAAAGCCCCTCCAAGAAGACCCTCCGCTCCGGCCAAACCAGCAATTGCCCCGGCATCACCGGGGTTTTGCGAAGCTGTCTTAAGACTGCCAGCCGCTTGGTTGCGGGCTTGAATTACCGCTTCAAGGGTTTCTCTTTCATGCTTCATGTATCCCTTAACAGTTTCAATCAAATTGGGAATTAAGTCATACCTTCGTTGTAGTTGTACTTCGATTTGCGAGAACGCATTTTCAAATCGATTTTTCAATGTGACTAATTTGTTGTAGATTGAAACTACAAAGACAACGACGGCTAAAGCCAGTACGCAAATTACAATAAGAGTAGTCATTTCTCTGGTTTTTTTGGAGTGATAATAAAATTTTCAGTCATGTCTCTGAATAATAGATTCATAAATAAATGCTTACGACATGCATTTTAAAAAGTCAATTTCTGTAGTATAATCAATTAATTTTATTTATCGGAATCCAAAGTTTTTCTTTGCATTCATTTAGAAAAAAATTTGAAATTTGATTTTCTCTTTTAAATTTTCTTTTTCACCTTCCCCTACCTACGGGTTGCTCTTTTATGATCCTTAAAACTTGTGTATTTTTTTTGGTTTTTTCGGTCGCTTTTTCTGCGAGGGATAAACAATCCCCCAATATGGTTTTTTTCTTTGCCGACGACCAAACCGCTAATTCTTTGGGTTGTTATGGACATCCCCTAGCCGAGACTCCCAACATAGACAGGCTTGCCGCAAGT
>PBSV01000061.1 GCA_002726435.1 Opitutia bacterium
AAAAGGGTGGTGCTTCCACTAAGAAATGAAATTAAAGTAGGTACATTAAATATCATATCCGAAACTGATGACTCCTGGACAATTTCTTCATTTAAAAAAGTCCGCAGGGTAAGTTTTGAAGGATCTGGAATCTCATCTGCAGTAGCCAGGCACGGACCCACAGGGCAAAAAGTATCAAAAGTTTTCCCTCGGCAATACTGCCCTCCTCCCTTTTCCCTTTGCCAATCACGGGCACTCACGTCGTTCACACAGGTGTATCCTAAGACATAGGAAAGAGCTTCACTTGGACTTACGTTTTTACAAGGTCTGCCAATCACTACTCCCAACTCTCCCTCGTAATCGACTTTATCGCTTCGAAGAAAGCGTGGCAGGACAATAGGATCGCCAACATTTTGTATCGCGGTTGGGGCTTTCATGAAAACCATTGGATGCCTAGGAATCTCCTCACTTGTTTCTTCTGCATGAGCACGATAATTAAGACCGATCGCATAGATGCATCTAAAATCTATTGGAGTGAGAAATTGAAAAGGTGAAATCTTTTGTTCAGTCGCTTCAAAATCACCCCCTTCTTTTTTGACGATCAAATAGGTTCGCCCTTCATCATCGAAGCGGCCGAAGCCCATCGTCCCTGCTTGATCCAGGTAACGGAAAATTTTCACTCTTGGTCAATCTCGTAGCGATAATCTTCAATGACTGGGTTGCAGAACAATCCATCACACAATTCATCAATCTTAGCACGGGTATCTGGGCTATCCTCTGCATCAAGCTCAAATGTAATGGTCTTTCCAACACGAAGAGCAGACACCGATAAATGCCCCAAGCTTTTAATCGCTTGCTCAACAGCGGCACCTTGGGGATCCAAAACCGTAACTTTGGGAGAAACAAAAACCATTACCTTCACGAGAAATTGTTGAATGATTGAAAGCACTATCTTTCAATCAAATTTTGCGCACGTTAGGAAGTAAAATTTATTTTCATAAATTAGATCCTGACAGTGGATGAAAATTTGCATGCTCATCCAGAAGTCTTTCGGCCTCCACCTGCGTATAAATTTGAGTAGTTCCGACATCGGCATGACCAAGCATCTCTTGCACGGATCGAACATCTGCACCGCCCATTAATAAGTGAGTGGCAAAGGAATGTCTCAACCCGTGCGGACTTAGGTTTTTTTCAATTCCCGCACGTTTTGCATACTCCTTGACCAGCACCCAAATCATCTTTCGCGAAATTCCTTTGCCACGTATAGTGAGGAAAAGCTCTCCACCAGTCCCCTCTTTCATCAGATGAGGACGCCCACCATGTAAATAATTTCTAATCGCCTTAGCGGCATGACCACCTACTGGAACTACCCTTTCTTTGGATCCTTTTCCAAAAATACGTGCAAATCCCTCCTCGGGATCAATCGCATTCATAGGGAGTGTACAAATTTCCGAGACACGCAGACCACTTCCATACATCAATTCAAAAAGTGCCCGGTCTCTTTTACCCAAAGGAGAATTTAAGTCAGGGGCTTCTAAAAACCTTTCCATTTCCTCGATCGTCAAGCAATTGGGCAGGTACCTTCCCTTCTTTGGATTACTCAAAAGTTCTGTAAAATCTTTTTTCAATCTTCCTTCGTTTGTAAGGAATTTCGCCAATGCCCGGACCGCAGATAATTTTCTAGATAAACTCGCAACTGCATATTCTTCGTCAGAGAGTGAAGATAACCAGTTTGAAAGGTTGTCAAAACTGATTGATTGCCAATTGGATACCCCTTGTTTTTCCAAGTGGAGAGAGCACTGAATCAAGTCGGATTCATAGGACTCTACCGTATTCTTAGCCAACCCTTTTTCCAATTGAATCCAAGCAAGAAAATCACTTATTTCAGATTCAAAGCATGGAGGAGGAATAACAGTTTTTTCTGAACGAACTTTTCTTTTAACCCTACTTTTTGCCCCCATCTTTCGACCCATCAACTAGTTGGTGGCTCAACTGGAGAAAGTTCGCCGGCAAAAAGTTTTCGGTAAATCCGATTGATTGGAATCTTCAGCCGACTGACCATGAATTTTTCCTTCCTCAACGCTCCGTATCCATACCGGTAACTAGCCGCTAACCGAGGATAAGAAAACAAACCCTGACTTTTTAACATCTCCTTCAATCTGGCCAAATAAAGAATGCCAACCTCGACATTTGTCTCCCAGTCAAAGGCTTGTCGGTAATGAAGTTTTGTAACATCGATCCAAGCGGCTTCAGTAAGTTGCATCATTCCTCTAGCCACGGAGCTTTCAGCATTTGCATCCAAACTACTCTCCGCATGGCAGATAGCATAAACGAAATTTGGATTCAATCCATGAACTGGTGACTCCCGCAAAATCTTCACCCATACTTTATCTTTGGAAATATAATTCGCATTAGTGTCTAACAGACTGCATCCCGAGATCAAAAACCCAAAGAAAACCAACAAAAAGTTCCCCAAACTCTTATAACAGATGCCCATCTTAAATCACACAAACACTGCTACTCTGTTGTTGCAAGGATCAAAGAACTGGTTTGATCCAAGCAAAATTAAAATACTTGTTATTGAGCCAGTAAAAGAAAGCCTAAAAGAAAAATAAGTCCGAACAATGCAGTTAAACCAACTGGATGAACTCCCAAGCCGGCTCTTTTTGTTATCCGAGCCTTCGTCTTGGCTTTGGAATCACTTCCCAAAATTCCAATTTCATGCAAAGGGTCGGCGAAAAATTCCAAGACATAGACTTGACCAGACTTGGCGAAGGAATTCACTTTCTTTACGATAATTCCGATAAAAACATCATGAACTTTTTTGTTCACTCCATTCCAGAAGAAAGTCATTACACGCATAAATCGACGACCCGCCTTACGGTAGATCCAATCGATGTCGAGATTAACGGAAGGAAGTTCGGCTGGATGACTGCCCTTCAAATTTAGCATAATGTATGAAAGTGCGGAGAAGAGAAGAATTTCGAATTGAGTGATTAAGTGCGTGGCATCGTAGGGGTGGTATCCCGCCGCCCCATTTGGCAACATTGAATAAAGCCATTGCGGATTACACCCAAGGAAGACACAGAAGAAAGAAGATATGCCCATTGCTAGAAGCATATTGAACGGAGCCTCTTTTGGTCGCATTCCACCGTCACGTGAAAAGAAAGCAACGAAGGGAATCTTTATGCCTGCCTTGTGAAGAACTCCAGCAGAAGCAAACAACAAACAAAACCAGACCAACACATGTCCGTTTCGAGCGGTTTCAGTAATGATGATTGATTTACTTACAAATCCGCTGAAAAGAGGGACCGCGGAAATTGATGCAGCACCCACGATACAAAATCCTGTTGTCCAAGGCATAGTTTTGTAGAGCCCGCCTAAGTGCGAACCACGAATTTCACCAGTACGAAACAAAACGGCTCCCATGCTCATGAACAAAAGTCCTTTGTAAAGAACATGCGTGAAGGCATGAGCAATCGCACCATCGATCGCTAATTCTGTCCCAATCCCGATGCCAACAACCATGAAACCGATTTGATTGATCTTGCTGTAGCAGAGAACCCGGCGAAGATCGTTTTCAATAATCGCATAAAAGATTGGAAAAACAGCCATCACCGCTCCAATTGAAATAAGGACCTCTGCACCAGGAAAAAGACGGGCCAAGATACAAACCGCACATTTCGTCGTGAATGCACACAACCAAACGGGGCCAGTCGGTGTAGCTTCGGCATAGCCATCTTTTAACCAAGCGTGTAATCCAGGAAAAGCCGCCTTGATTCCAATCGCCAAAAGAATCAGTAGTGAGCCGAGGTCACCGGATTCCAAGGATTGAGTAAGTGGCTGCAAGGAAAGTGCAGATGACCCCTGATCATGAAAGCGCAGAAGAATTCCGGCCAAAAGTAATAAACCGGAAGAAATATGGAAAAAAAGATACCTAAAACCTGAATCTTCCGCTTGCTTTGTACGTCTCCCCCATATCTGAAAAACTGAGGTAATCGCTAATCCCTCCCACCAAAGAAAGAGCGAAAGCAAATCCCCCGCAAAAGCCACGCCAACCGCGCTTGCGGCATAAAGCAAAGCAGTCGAAATTTGCCATGGGTCCTTCAGGTGAAAGGAATAAATCCCCGCCACCAAAGCGGCCAAATGAAACAGGTAACCGAACAATTTAGCTTGAGAATCCACCGCCACACTCAGAATTTCGTAGCCAAAAAGATTCAGAGTCGAAAAACTACCGACTTCCAGCGTACTAATGTACCAAAGTCCAAAAAGGGGAGCGATCACCAAAGTCGCAGAGGCAAACCGACCACGTAGAATAGCTGCGACCAGTCCTCCTAACAACAAGGCAGTTGCTGGGTGAGCTCCGATCTCCATGCTGGATGCAAGCAAATTCATATCACTTATCCCAATAATCCTCGTCCCTCATCAGTACATTTTTTCCCTTCCAACTACGCATTAACTTTGAGGCGTAGACTATGCCAAGGCACGAGAGAAATCCAAAAATCCCATAGAAGGCAGGAAGTGGCTCGACGCCATGCAATCCCGAATCATTTGAAAAAGCCGCATGCTTATGCCAACCAATGCTAAATACAAAATCTGCCAACATAATAACGGCACACAAACAATAAAATCCTCGAATGAACAGGCGAATGTTTTGAGGCTTATCCAACCAACGCTTGGCTGCATTCGGCTTTTTATTTTTTTTATTCATTTATTAACCATTCGAATCATTGAGTTATGCCAGCTAAGCGCAAGAGTGGACCGGATAGAAAAAACAATGCAAAACATCCAATTGCGGTGAGAGCAAGTGGAACGACGCAAGCCCATGGGGCTTCCTTGATTCCTGAATCGTCAGTGTCATCTTCGTTTCTAAAAAAAGCCGTAACCGCAACCGGCAAAAGGTAAAAAACATTTAGCAAAGAACTCACCAACAAGACAAATACGACCCACATAGCATCCCTATCCAGTGCCCCGAGTGCCAAGTACCACTTGCTCACGAACCCACCAAGGGGTGGCAGTCCTATTACACTGAGAGAACCTATCATAAAAGCACCCATAGTGATTGGCATTTTTCTGCCAAGCCCACGTAATTGACTTACATATTTCTTTCCAGACGCTACAAAAATTGCTCCCGCACAGAAGAAAAGTGTAATTTTTCCGCAAGCATGCATTGCAATATGCAAGACAGAACCACCCATTCCTTGTTCTGTAGCCAAAGTTGCTCCAAGAACCACATATCCCAGTTGACCGATGGTTGAAAAAGCGAGTCTCCTCTTTAAATTATCCTGTGACAAAGCGATTAAGGAAGAGATTAAAATTGTGGCGCAAGCCAGTCCCATCATCCAATCTTGTCCATCCATTCTTATGAGAACTTCAGAGCCGAAAAGATCTGCGTAAACACGGTACACGCAAAATACTCCCACTTTTACCACCGCAACCGCGTGGAGTAAGGCAGAGACCGGTGTGGGGGCAACCATTGCCCCCGGCAACCAGGAATGAAGTGGCATGAGCCCCGCCTTGGCGAATCCAAAGGTAAATAAAACAAGCAGGACCATCTGCGTATTCTGGGAAAAGAATTCAAGCTTCCCCGTATCGGCCAAAAAATCCATTGCAACTTCGCCTCCATCCAGCCAAACATAACACCAGCTCAGAGCAGGTAATAAAAGACAGAGGGAGGTAAAAAGAAGGTAGCCTAGATAAGTTCTTCCACCCGTTCGGGCTTCTTTATCCTGCATATGAGTAACCAGGGGAAAAGTCGATACCGAGAGCATTTCATAAAAGAAATAAATCGTCAGCAAGTTGGCTGAAAAAGCCACTCCCATCGTCGCCGAGAGTGAAAGTGCAAAAAAGGAGTAGAAACGAGTTTGCGCATGCTCGTGCAGACCACGCATGTATCCTACTGAGTACAAAGTGGTGGCAATCCATAGAATTGAAGCCACGCATGCAAAAAGAAGACCCGGTCCATCAACGCGGAAAAGTAGAGGAACATTTGTAAAAATTTGCCAGACCTGAAACTCGATCACGGCTCCGCCAAGAACCAATGGCAACATCGACAGAACCAGAGAGGCTTGGGTAATTGCAGCAAGGAAGGTAAATAATTCTCGTAGATTTGCACGCTTTTCCCCTGCCAATGCAATTCCGATTAATCCAACAAGTGGCGCCAAAAATGCCAACAAGGGACGCAGGTCGTAGATTGGT
The DNA here is from genome assembly GCA_002726435.1 of Opitutia bacterium. GTDB lineage: Bacteria > Verrucomicrobiota > Verrucomicrobiia > Opitutales > Seribacteraceae > Seribacter. Next base: position 6,178 of record PBSV01000061.1, read on the forward strand.
GCCTCATTCATCTAGTCAACAGTTCCTTTCGGAAGGTTGAAGGGTTCAAGAAAGACCTCGATCTGGTTGACGACATCTTGGTTGTAAATCCCAATCAATAACACCACTGCTGCCGCCGCAACCAAGGGAATTACCATCGACAACGGACCCTCTTCGAATTTCGTCTGTTCCTCAGTCAATCCCAAATCTCCATGCCCATGTCCTAGGTTCTGCCCGCTTTCACTGACCGCCAAATGAATCCGCTCGATCAATCGAAAAAACAATACCACCATCACCATAGTTGAAAACATCAGGACTATCAGGTATTCCCACCGGTGGGAAACCATTCCTCCGGTAATAAGATACCACTTGCTGAAAAATCCACAGGTCGGGGGAAGTCCAATAATCGAAAACCCACCAATAAAAAATCCTGCCATTGTAATTGGCATCTTCGAAAACAAGCCCCGTAATCCGTCAAAATGAGTCGTTTTACACTTTCGTAAAATTATCCCAGTTCCAAGAAATAAGCACAGCGTCATGCAAGCGTCACTGATTATGTGAAAGATGGAACCAATCAAGCCATAGTAATTGTATATCCAAACTCCACCAACCATGTAACCAACTTCTGCAACTATCAAGTAGGCAAGCATTCGCTTAACCTCTCTTTGAGCTAGTGCCATCACCGCGGCGGAGACAATTGCCACCACTACCAACCATGGCATCACATCCGCCCACAGCGTAGACTCGAAGGAAAATTCTACGCCGAAGACGGTCAAAACCATTCGAATCATAACATAAATCATCACCTTAGTAACCAGAGGGGCAAGCAAACTGGAGGTTGTAGTGGGTGCGTTGCAATAAGAATTAGGCAACCAGGCATGAAAAGGAAAGAACGCCATCTTGATCAGAATCCCCAGACCAATCAGGATAAATGCCACCTGCATAGAAGCAGAATCCATGAGCCCATTGCTGACTATCACTTCATTTATTCCGATCATGTTCAGTGTCCCCGTCTTGATGTAAAGATACCCGACACCAAGTAGATAAAGGGATGCACCAATGGTACCGAGAATTAAATAGTTGAAAGTCGCCGCTGCCGCACGATTCGATCCCATTGCAATCAGTCCGTAACCGGTAAGTGCGGCCACTTCGATCAAAACATAAAGATTGAACGCATCTCCCGTTAGACAAATTCCCGCCAAACCCGTAATTTGAAGTAAAAAGAGCGAATAAAACAACGGTTCTTTGCCCGGAGTTTCCTCCTGGACTGGAATTTTCGAGTAGAATGAAACGACTAAGCCAACTCCAAGGACAACCAAGCAGATTAAAGCCCCTAATAAATCTCCTCGAAATTCAATACCCACTCCACGGGGGTACTGATCCAAGGTCCACCCACCAAGTAAGTAGGAAACCTCATGGTTTGGAGATTCAATTGCTTGCTTAATAGTCACACAACCGGCAACAAATGAACCGATCATTGAAAAAACTGAAATCGGATAACAAATCTTCTTTTGGCTCATGCCAAGCAAGGATACTATGACCGCTCCGAAAAGGGGGAAAATGAAAATCCATGCTATTGCGTTCTCCATTATTTCTTACCTTTGGGTTGCTTTTTGTGAGTCACAGCTTTTTTCGACTTGGTAACCGACGGATTAGTAGAGATTGAACTCTTCATTACCGATGAAACTTTAGTGAGGCCGGGCTTTTGAGAAGCCGATTTCCTGCTTGAAGAAGTTTTTGAATTTTCTATCGGAGATAAGCTTTTTCGGGCATCCGCACGCTCAATTTTGACCAATAATTCGTCTTCCTCGATCGTTCCATATCCCTGGTAAATTCGCTGGCACAAGGCAAGGGCTAGACCAAGAGTTGCCACTCCCACAACAATTGCAGTCAGCATCAAAACATGCGGCAATGGATTTGCATACTCCTGAACTTCTTCTTTTTTGAGAGCTTTAGGTCCATATAAAACACCTCCAGTCAGTCCATTTGCTTCACCATGCTCGACATGACTTCCGTGAGGGTCATGATTTGCCTTGTAAATTGGAATAGTCGCTTCATCTTTTACCCCAATCGAAACATAGAATAAAATAATTGCGGTTTGAAAGATCGACATACCAATCAACTTTTTGATCAAGTTTCTTTTGGAAATCATGGCATGCAATCCGATCATCAAAAGAACAACATAGATGAAATAATTTAACCGCTCGATCAGCAATTCATTGATTACGCTTCCTTCTTCAAACATTAAATTCTTCTCCAGTTATTAAACTTACAAGCCACCCTTCAAACGTCCGGCGGTGGATAAATTGGCGTATAGAGCAAACATGATTGCAGTGACGGTGAAACCAACTCCAATTTCAACCCCCAGCATCGCATGATAACGAGCCATTTCACGAGAAACTGGCAGAATGCTTTCAAGCTCGGCATAATCCAAGAATTCCCCCCCCAAGAACATTGAAAGCAAACCAATTCCACCATAAATTACAATTCCACCTGCTGCAACGGCCATACATCTTTGAATTGAAAAACGAGCAAGTGCAGTCTCCAAGTCCCAAGACAGTCCAATTAGGATGAAACTTGCTCCCATGACGACCCCACCCTGGAATCCGCCTCCAGGGCTTACATGTCCATGAGCTAAAACATAAAAAGCAAAGATTTGGATCACTGGCACAATTAGACGAGCCGTATTGGTGACTATCAAATCAGGCTCAGCTTCTACTTCGTGAACCCGCTTCGAGGCTCTTCTTTTTCCCGCCCCCCCAAGAATAGCTAGCACTGCAATACCCGCGATGAAAACTACCACTGTTTCAAACATAGTATCAAATCCTCGATAATCCGCCAGGACTGCAGTTACCATGTTGGGCACCTCGGTATCGACGCCCGTACTACCAATAAAATGGGAAGAAACGGGAGAACTTGAAGCGGGAGATTGCGGATCTCCCCATGCGGGGAAATCTTTCGCTGCCAGGAGAAGAATTCCTCCCACCGCAACAACTGGAAGCATTGAAACAAACTTCATCAATCGTTGGACTTTCTTTTCAAGTTAAAAATCGTCGCTACCAAAACTACCGTGCTTATACCAGCTCCTACAGTAGCTTCCGTAAATGCGACATCAACGGCACCCATTTCCGCCCAAAGTAAGCACATTAAAAAACTGTAAACTCCAAAAATAGCGGCGGCGGTTACCAGGTCACGAACTCGAAGAGCGGCCAGGGCAGACACTACCAAAAGCAGTAAAATAAAAGTGTTAAAGAGCTCCAGTCCCATTATTTATTGACACTCTTTTTTGATTTTTTCAAATCCTTTTCGGTAAGAGGCATTTCATCATCTTCAAAGGCCGCCCGCATCAAGGCATGTGAACTAGTCGGACTGGTAAGATATATGAATAATACCACCGCGATAATCTTCACCAATAGCAACCAGCTACCCAATGAAAAATCTTCCATCGTAACCAATCCAAAACCGCCAAGCATAAGCATCGTGGAGAGTGTGTCACCTTTTCCTGCCGCATGCATCCTCGTGTAAAAATCGGGAAAACGAACTAATCCAACCGCTGCACCGAGAAAAAATATCAAGCCAGTCACACCCATTAAAATTCCAATGATCTGCAGCACCCAAAACCCGCTCTCTGATTCCAAGTCAGTTGTGGATGCCAGAACAAAAAAGAAATCACCGTACATACTCTTCATTATTTGGCTCCTCCTTTTTTCTCTCTCGCATCCATTTCATTCAGCGAAATCGTACGGTTCAAGTAGCGAGAAATTACGATTGCACCAACAAAATTCAACAAAGCGTAGGCAATCGCAAAATCCACAAACATCTCAACTCGATCAAACAAGGTACCAATTATTACCAATAATACTGCTGTCTTTGTTCCAATTACATTTACCCCAAGAATTCGGTCAAATCCCGTTGGTCCTACCCAAATACGATACACAACCGGAATCATTAAAGTGAATAACGCTGCTCCCATTGTGATTGCAAACAAGTGAGTCATTTCTTTTTCAATAATTCCGGCTCAAAGACTTCAGCCACTTTTCGCTCGATTCCACCAGACAAAAGATCATCCTCAAGGAATTGACTCATTGTATGGACATGGAAAACATCTCCACGAATCAACATAGTAATTGTTCCCGGAGTGAGAGTAATTGAGTTTGCAAATACAAACTTTGCAAAGTCAGTGGCCAAATAAGTTTTAAAGGTAACCACACGCGGCGACATCTCTTTGTATCCCTTAGAAGTCATTGCCAGTTTGAAAACATGCAGGTTTGCTTTTACCACTTCCCAAGTGATCCAAGGTATATATTTAATAAATCTCCACGCTTCATTAAACCGCTCCTTCAATCCCTTCTTACGATCATAAAAAAGAAAGTCCTGCGAAATTTTGGCCACCACAACGCAAGAAACAATACCTAACCCAAGGTGAAAAATATCGAACTTTCCAGATAGCACTATCCAATTCAAAAATAATAGTAAAAATATAATGATATAATACACAGATTCTTTGTGGTGAAATAGAACAATAAGAAGTTTGAGAAAAAGATATTTTACGCTTGGGGCAATCCATAACGGAAAAAAAATCCTCATTCAGTTAATTTCTACCTAAAAACTAAATAAGATGGCTTGTTTGCAAGAGGAAGAGATTATATCATAAATTATGATTATCCTTCTTTCACCAGCTAAAACTCTCAATTTCGAAACTGCTCCAGTTTACGATAAATGCTCAGTTCCAGAATTCATTTCTTTTTCCAAAGATTTAATTTCTGGACTATCAAAATTAAAATCTCGGGAAATTAGCGAGCTAATGGGAATCAGTCCGAAATTGGCAGAACTTAACTATTCCCGTTTCCAAGCATGGGAAGCCACTCATCACGAGAAGAATTCAAAACAAGCGGTACTAGCATTTAGAGGAGATGTTTACGAGGGACTGCAAGCGTGGAATTTTTCGAAGTCTGAATTTTCATTCGCACAAAAAAATTTGCGAATTCTCTCAGGTTTATATGGCATACTTCGTCCCTTAGATTTGATTCAACCACACAGGTTGGAAATGGGCACAAAGTTACGTAATCCTGCGGGTAAGAACTTGTATTCTTTTTGGGGAGACAGCTTGGCAAAGTCCATCAAGCAAGATTTAAAGAACTCCCGTTCCAAACTACTCGTTAATCTTGCTTCTCTGGAATATTTCAAAGCGGCTCAAGAAAAAATAATCGACACGACTGTCATATCTCCAGTTTTTAAGGATGAAAAAAATGGCGAATTTAAAATTATAAGTTTTTATGCTAAAAAAGCACGAGGCTACATGAGTTCTTTTCTGATTCGAAATCGCATCGAGAATCTCGAAGGATTACAAAATTTCACCGATCATGGGTATCGCCTCTGCCCGGATCAATCAACCACCTTGCAGCCTGTATTTTTAAGGTCGGAAGAAAATCAAATTGCAGCCTAGCCGAGATTGTTAAATACTTTGGGGTAATGATGTCGCTCTTTGCCCGCTCCTTCCTCTTTGCCTTACTCTGTTTTTCCGGATTAGAGATACATGGAGAAGAAACTTTCCTAATAGTTGCACATAATGTGGAAAATCTTTTTGATGGTGACGATGTTTCTATGTACGAAGATTATAAGAAAGAGTTTTATGGGAAAAAGGAACTGAATAATAAGCTTGATGCTCTGGTTCATACTCTTAAAAAAATCGGAGGTAAAACTGGTCCTGGAATACTTCTTCTCCAAGAAATCGAAGTAGACAGGACACCTGTTAAATTTTCCTCGGCCACGGAACTTCTTCTTAATAAACTAAAAGAGGAAGGACTCGGTCCTTACTACTATGCTAAAGGATATAATCCGAACGATCCAGAAGATCAATGGCCTTCGGTGCAATGCCTGACTCTTTCAAAATTCCCGATTAAAGAAATTCACTTACACCCTTTACAAAACGCCCGCCCCGTTCTTGAGACCAAGATTATAGTAAAAGGAAATCCTCTCATACTTTTCAACTGCCATTGGAAATCCGGTGCTTCCTCAAAAGAGATGGAAGTTCACCGCTTGCATAATGCCCGCACCTTGCGAAATAGAATTGACACTTTGATCAAAGAGGACGCCTTCCTGGATTTTTTAGTAGGAGGAGATTTAAATTCTCACTACAACCAATCAATGGTTTACCGGGAGGAAATGAAAACAACTGGAATCAATGACATATTACTTTCCGGAAATATTGAACCAACCGGGGGTGAAATTGGTAGGAGTCTTTACAATCTCTGGCATGAACTCCCAATTTCTCAGCGAGGCTCAGATGCATGGCGTGGAAATTGGGGTACACTTATGCACCTTGTTCTTCCTCAAGGTCTCTACGATGCAAAAGGTGTTCGATATGTTA
>PBSV01000062.1 GCA_002726435.1 Opitutia bacterium
ATTACTCGCCCGACCATTTATGGAAAATGGAGGAAGACTCGTTGGCAGGTGGTCAACAGAGGGATATGAATTTGATGAATCCGTCGCACTCGAAGGGGATCAGTTTCTCGGCTTGGGACTGGACTACGACAATCAGGACACCCAATCCGAAGAACGAATAAAGGCGTGGACGAAGATGATCGATCCTGAATTTAAATAGGTAATTAGTTTTAATTTTTTCCGATTTTCAAATCTTAAGTAATTTCGCTATTAACTCATAACTATTGAAAAAGATTTCTCGCTATGCCATCCTTTTGCTTGGCATATAAGCAGAGTTAATTTTTTCTTAAACACTCTATCTATTAATCATTAATCATTTGATAATCATGAAACTTATATCCGTTTTCATTCTTTCAATTTTCGCACTTCTGGGAACCAGTCAGTTATTTGGACACTGCCAGGTACCCTGTGGAATTTACACCGATCAATTACGCTTCGAGCAAATGCTCGAGGATCAATCAACCATCGAAAAAGCAGCAAAAATGATCAATGAATTGAGTGCCAAAGAGGATGCACTCTCACACAATCAATTGTCCCGTTGGGTGGCGACTAAAGAGGCACACGCCAACGCCATCCAAAAAACGGTGACCGAATATTTTTTGATACAGAGAATCAAATCGAGTGCCAAAAATTACGAGGCCCAATTGATTTCCGCGCATTCTGTTTTGGTCGCGGCAATGAAATGCAAGCAAACTCTTGATCCCACCTCCTCGAAAAATCTCAAGGATGCAATTTTGCAGTTGCACAAAGACTACGAGGGAAAGAAGTAGGGATTGATTTATTAACTATTTGGTAGATAAAGCGGACCAAGTTTTTCACATGCCCGAAAATCCGCTCCTTCCATACTTTCGGTTCCAAATGCAGTCCAAGTCGATGGTCGAAAGATTTGTTTCGCTTCCAAGTTGTGCATGTAGACTGGAATACGCAGGATTGAGGCGAGAGAAATGAAATCGGCCCCCACATGTCCGGTGGTCATTACACAGTGGTTGGACCCCCAGGCATCCATCACGGAATAGACGCTTCGGAATGCACCTTTTCCGTTAAGCCGGGGAGCAAACCAGGTGGTGGGCCAAGAGGGATTGGTTCTTTGGTCAAGCAGGTCGTGCACGACAGGGTCCAGTTCCACGGTGTATCCTTCGGCAACCTGTAATGCCGGGCCGAGCCCTTTGACAAAATTCAACCGGGTGATGGTGGCGGGCATATCCCCACGGGTGCAAAACCGGGTAGACCATCCGCCTCCGGGGAAATACTCGGTCATCGAAGGATGCCAGGTGGTTGCCTGGTTGCAAGCATGAACTTCATCCTCAGAAATTTCCCAGAATGGTTTCATCGTTGGATTTCCCCCCTCGTCAGATTGACGACCGGATCCATCCAAGGCTGCGGGGCCCGAATTTATGAGGTGTAGAACTCCATTTTCTGCCCGACCGGTGAGTCTATTTCCACTGACTCGTTCGACTGCGGCTGGACTCCAGAAAGTACGGAGGTCCGCAAATACTTGAGCGGTGTGAGTGAGCAAATTCCCGAAAAGCATGGAAACTGCGTTGAGGGCATCGTTTTCAGTGGCAAGAAGGTAAGGCGGACGCCTGCCATTCCAGTCCCAACTGGTATTGAGCACCGCTTCCATGAAATCACCATTTGGCATATGGTCGGTCCATTGTCTCTGCCCCTGAAAACCGGCGGCGATCGCGTGGTGCCCGAGTGATTCCTCCCCCCACCCTTTTTCCTTCAGTACCGGATTCCCCACCATCAGGTCCCTTGCAATCAGACACATTTTGATGGAAATTTCCCATTCCCGGTCCAAATCCGATCGACTTCTTTGTTTTTCAGGGTCATTAAAATCCTGACCTTCCAAAAAATTTTCTTTTACATAGGCGGATGCACGGACGAATTCTTCCTCGTCATACAGTCCCTTATCCAGTCGACGCATGAATTCACTCATGTCGACAAATTCGACACGCATGCCAAGGAAGGATTCAAAAAAACCCGGTTCCACGATCGAGCCAACAATTCCCATCGAGGCACCTCCCATCGAAAGGTATGATTTTCCTCGCATGATCGCCACGGCAAGTCCGGTGCGGACGAAGCGCAATAATTTTTCGCGGACATCTTCAGGGATGGAATCGTCGTTGGAATCCTGAACCTCGCTTCCGTAAATCTTAAACGCGGGTAATCCCTTTTGAACATGGGCAGCGGAGACGGCAGCAAGGTAGACTGCGCCGGGCCGTTCGGTCCCGTTGAATCCCCAGACTGCCTTGGGAGTAAGAGGATCCATGTCCATGGTTTCGGATCCATAGCACCAGCATGGAGTAACAGTGATTGAAAGACCCACACCTGAAAGGCGAAATTTTTCATCGGCGGCGGCAGCTTCCGCAACACCCCCGATGCAGGTATCTGCGATTTCACAGCTTACCGGTTGTCCGGTTGGGTAGCGGACTGATTCCTCGATCAGGGAGGCAAGCCGACGGGCTTGGTTTATGGTTTGTTTTTCGAGGGATTCACGCACCCCCCCGAGTCGGCCATCAATCGTGGGACGAATGCCAACCTTTGGAAGATTATTAAAGATAGTTTCTTTTTTCATGATGTTTGATTAATGGTGAATTTCAATCACTGTTTCTGCAGGTGCATTTTATGATAAGCTTCTTCCCATCGATCATTGGGCCTGGGTTCGAAGGATTTGGGGTCAAAGGAATTTGCCACTAATTCCCGTCCCTCGGTCAGGGAGGAAAGCTCTCCCTTGGCGATCATCTGGACCAGTAAATTTCCAACTGAGGTGGCTTCGACCGGACCGGCTATGACCAAGCATCCGGTGGCATCAGCTGTCATTTGATTGAGCAGTTCATTTTTTGTACCTCCTCCGACCAAGTGAATTGTATTCAGTGACTTTCCCGTCTGAGTTCTTAAATTCCCAAGCACTTCACGGTACTTGAGGGCAAGTCCTTCCAAAGCAGTTCGAATAATTTCTTTTTTTCCAGAGGGTAATTTTTGGTTGCCGGCCCGACAATGCTCAATGATTTTGGCGGGCATGTCCCCCATGCTCGAAAATACCGGATCATCCACATCAATTACGGCGGAGAATGGTGCGGCTTCCCCCGCCATGCGGGTGAGTTGGTCATAATCGAAGTTTGCTCCTTCCGAGCTCCACTGTCTGCGACATTCCTGAATAATCCAGAGTCCGCTAATATTTTTTAGGTAGCGGATATCCCGTGATATTCCAAACTCGTTGGTGAATCCAAGTTTGTCACTCTGAGCGTCGCAAATGGCTTTTTCGATTTCCACGCCCATCAATGACCAGGTCCCCGAGCTCAAGTAGGCAAAGTCGGAGCTTTCAAGTGCGGGAACCCCGGCAACCGCAGATGCAGTATCATGCGAACCGACTGTAAACACGGGAAGATTCTGACACTGAATTTTGCTTTTCGCGGCTCCTGCGACGGGCCCGACGAGATGTCCGGGTTCCCAAAGTTGTCCGAGACATTGAGTAGGTATTCCCAAACGATGGAGGAATTCAAAATCCCAATCACGAGTGGCTTGATTAAGCATTTGGCTAGTACTGGCAATCGTGATTTCATTCCCTTTTTCACCAGTAAGCCAAAAATTAATTAGGTCAGGAGTGAATAACAAACGATCCGATTTTTCGAGACAAACTTGTCCATTTTCTTTCTCTGCCATTAGCTGATAGAGGGTATTAATAAACAAAGCCTGAACCCCGGTCCTGGCATAACACTCTTCTCTTCCCACCAATTCAAAAACCTTGTCAATCATTGGATAAGTTCGTTCATCCCGGTAGTGGTAAGGAATTCCCAATAGGTTTCCATGTCTGTCAATATGGCCATAATCCAGCCCCCAACTATCCACTCCGATTGATTGAAGAGACGATCCGTATTCTGCATGAGCCTTAGTCAACCCAGTAAGAATTTCCTGATACAGGCCGAGAGTATTCCAGTGAATGGATCCGTTCAGTGCAACCGGACCATTGGAGAAGGAGTGTATAATTCGCAGGACAAGACATTTACCATCAAATTCCCCGGCCAGTACACGGCCACTTTCAGCACCCAGGTCAACCGCGAGGTAAACATTTTTTGAATTCATTGGAGGAAGTAAAATTTAAAGATTGGGGAAATGTAACTATTGAAGAAATATCAATTCCATCAACCGGAAAGAAAGTTTCATCCAATCTTGAAAAAGTAGGGTGAGTCGGATTATAATGGTAGATGAGTAATTTTATAAACGAACTTTTCTTACACTCACTAATCCAAACCTAACATGATTTTTGATCCACTCTATCTACTTGTTATTGGAATTGGCATGGGACTCAGTCTTTATGCATCCAGTATCACCAAGGGCCGCTTTAGAAAATACAGTAAGTATACCACAAGTTCCCGATTGACTGGTGCGGATGTCGCCCGCAACATTCTTCGTGACAATAACATCAATGATGTTCGGATCGAGCGCATCGCCGGTGAATTGAGTGACCACTATGATCCTCGTACGAAAACATTAAGACTGAGCGAGTCTGTTCATGATTCAAACAGTATGGCCGCATTTGGGGTGGCCGCTCATGAAGTGGGTCATGCAATTCAACACGCAAAGTCCTACGCCATGCTTACCTTTCGTTCGGCATGGGTACCGGTGGCCAATATGGGTGGGGGAATTTCAATCATTGTCCTGATGTTAGCTGCCTTTATGGGAGGTGCTTCGACAATTACCGGGTCTTCGATTTCCTGGATTGGGGTGCTTTTGTTTGGTTGCACCACCCTCTTTACATTGATCACATTGCCGGTTGAATTTGACGCCAGCAAACGAGCACTTGTTTGCCTCAAGCAGGGTAATTATGTAAACGAAAAAGAATTGGACGGTGCACGGAAAGTTCTCAACGCTGCAGCAATGACTTATGTGGCTGCCTTCATTACTTCTTTACTGACTCTTCTTTATTGGGCTTTCCGATTGGGACTGATCGGTGGAAGAAGGAATTAATTTTTAAGCGGTCTCTTCCCGCCATTCAACCCGATCGAAGGAAACAGGCAACCTTGGATCACTTGGGTTAATTTCCAAAACACACCCCTGTAGACCAACATCCCCCTCTGCCACCGGGCACTTTCTGGGCATCCCATCAAGAAACCTGCCCATGCACGCATCAATGTCCCGCCCAAGAACGGACTCCCTTGGCCCGGTCATTCCCAGGTCCGTCTGGTAGGCGGTGCCACCCGGCAGGATTCTTCCGTCTGCGGTGGGAACATGTGTATGGGTACCAAACACCAAGGAGACTTTCCCGTCCAAGTACCAACCAATTGATTCCTTTTCCGAAGTGGTCTCGGCATGAATTTCGACGATTATAGAGTCTACCTTATTTTTCAATTCCTCTATTAATCGGGAGGCCGTGGAAAAGGGACAACTCACTTTCGGTCCCATGAAGCTCCTTCCCAGAACAGTAAACACACCGACTTTCATTCCCTCATATTCCAAGATCAGTCTGTCCTTTCCCGGATTAGAGGATGGTAAATTTGCCGGGCGGCATACAAAGGAGAGGTCATCGATTTCATTTGCGAAATTCTTTTGGTCCCAGACATGGTCGCCAAGAGTGATTCCATCCACCTTGGCAGTACTTAATTCATTTGCAGTCTTTGCCGTAATCCCCGCCCCACCTGCGGCATTTTCTCCATTGGCAACTACCAGATCAATGGAATGAAGGACCCGAAAATCAGCGAGTTGAGCGGATAAAAAATTTCTTCCCGGTCGGCCGACCACATCACCTAAACAAAGAATTTTCATAATTTTTACCTCTTAGGCGAAGCAATTCTCAGATCAATCAACTCGGTTTATAAAAACTGACTTGTGAGCAATTCCCAAAGCTCGCGTCATGGAGCATGATTGGTTTTGCCTCTTCGAATTCAGTATCCAGAATCATAATTCGTGTGGGTCCTGAAGACGATCTCTCGGTGAAATAAAGATGTCTGCCGTCAATGGCCCACGCTGGTTGCATTCCGTCGCGTTTGCCACGGGTAAGAATTTTGCTCTTTCGTGACGAAAAATTGTACTCACAGATTTGAAAATTTCCACCCACTGCTGCGGTGAAAGCAATTCTATTTGCATCGACTGGATTCCATGCGGCTTCGGTGCAATGTGAACTAATATTTGTGGGTATGCGCATGAGTTTGCCAGTGGACAAGGAAACCTCATACAATTGCGGTTTGCCTCGACTGTCCGAGGTAACGATCATTCTTCTTCCATCCGGTGACCAACAGGGCCCAGATTCATTACTGCGATTATTGGTCAGTTTCCGGGGGCGAGACTTTGCTGTCTCGGCCAGCCAAACATCTGGATTGCCCGATGCGGAAAGAATGAGAGCAACTTGTTGAGTCCGGGGATTTTGCACGGCTCGAAGATTACTTCCCTTGTAACTGGCAATAGTAGAAATCTTTCTGGAAGTAAGATCCAGGTGGTAAACATTATTAAAAACTTTTCGGTTACTCGTGAAAAATATGCCTGTGCCCTGGTTGTCCCAACTGGGATTAAAAGTAATTTTCTGAAAAGAGGTTTGCGGACGGGCAGAACTCATCAATGCATTTGAAACAAAGATTTCTTTTTTGCCTCCCAAATCAGATAAGTACGAAAGTTTCCCGGAGAAAAATCCGGGGATTCCCAAAATTTCGACTACTGCAAGATCCATGGCCTTGAATACAGTTTCAATGGAAGACTCACCACTCAGGGTGATTGATTGAAGAGGTTTTTTTGGCAACCCGCCCGCAATTGTAAGCTGCAGCGAATTTTGCCCCTGTTGGATGAGGGAAATTGAGAACTTACTTTTTTTCGGCGTTTCCAAACGTAAGCCCCCATGGACATTGATTGCCCGTGATGCCAGAGGTGCAATGCCGGGAAGAGTATTGCCTAAATCCAAAGGAACTTGTTTTCTTGCTAATTCTCCCTCGATTGGTCCGAGAACAATTGTCGATTTTGATTGCCCAAGGCTGATGCCTGCGAAACCAAGAATAAAAATTATTAAAATTTTAACCCCACCTTTTTGAACCACATTCATGTATCCAATCTAAACCTTTTTTAACTCGCCAGTGCAAATGTTAATCAAAAGAATTTTAAGAATCCTGATCGGAGAAACCTCAAATACCCTATTTTTTGATTTGCCATCCATGTGGATGACAACTTGATGAACGAAATCGATTATGATTAATGACTTTCTGAAAAAACACCTTGAAACAATCAAGTACCCGGGGTTTTCCCGAGACATTGTCTCTTTTGGTATTGTGCAAGAGGGAATCCTTGAGAATGGAATTGCTACAATAAAAATTGAAGTCGGTGGGAACGACCCCAGTCTGCCCCTTTCCCTGAAGCAGGAAATCGAAAAAACTCTGCAAAAGGAAGATTCTATCACCGCCGTTAATGTTCAAATTGTGGTTAATAAAAATTCCCACAGCGGTTCTGAACCTTCCAGTGAGGGGGAATCCACCCTGGGGAAAGTGAATCGAATAATTGCAATTGCCAGCGGCAAGGGAGGA
>PBSV01000063.1 GCA_002726435.1 Opitutia bacterium
AGTTCTGCCGCTGCTCGTGTGTGGTGTGTATATATAAATTCTAAAAGAAGTAAGAAAACAGTCCCCGCAGAGGAGGCCGATCAATTTTTTTCTCAGCACCCTATTATATACAGACCAACCCACCCAAAAAACCGCACCCCCACCGGTGGCGTGTCTGCCCTTGCAACCACTCCCTTTTCAGAGATCCAGTGAAAGTCGGTTTGCCACCCTTCCACTTTATGGCCCACTCAGAGTGAGAGGATCGGTGTCTTTGGATAGCCTTTTCAGACTCGATGTCAACAGGCTTCCGGAGTGAAGGCCGGAGGCCGTAACGCAGGAAGCCTGGTGAGCGCGCCACCGCTCGCCTGGATTCCAACCATTCGCAAACTCCTCCGGCGTTTTCATTCCCAGACTTCGATGGGGCCGAAGCTCATTGTATTTCTTCTTCCAAGCCGCAATCACGACCCGGGCCTCGCTCAAGGTGTAGAACAATTCTCGAGCCAGGCACTCTCTCCGGAACTTATCGTGGAAGCTTTCCACAAAGCCGTTCTGCCACGGACATCCAGGTTCGATATAAAGCGTTCTGATCGATTCCTCGGCCAGCCATTGCTGAATGGACTTCGCAACAAATTCGGGACCGTTGTCGCTTCGAATGTGATCAGGAGCTCCGTGACGATCAATCAGCTCTCCCATCAAATCCAAGACTTTGCCCGAACCAATGTTGCGAGCCGGATGTAACTCATACGCTTCCCGAGTGTATTCATCCACCACACTCAGGGCCCGAAAGCTTCCTCCTTTCACCGTGGAGTCGTGGATGAAGTCCCACGTCCAGACATGACCTCGATATTTAGCCTTGGTGGGATGATTCCCCGTGCTGGTTCCACGGCGACTCTGCTTCTTTTTGGGTGGAGGAACCTGAAGACACTCCTCGCGACGCACCTGACGAACTCTTTCGCTCCTCACTCGCAAGCCTCGATTGCGAACCAATCGACCGACTTTGTCGGATCCCAGCTCGGGATGTTCCAAGCTCAGATCCACAATCGCAGTGTCAGCTTCCTCTTTCTTTGATGAAGGAAACTTGGGGCGATATCGCAAGGTCGATCGATGAAGGCGAAAGTAAGTCGCGGCCTTGCGCTGACTGCACTGCTTCCCCGAAACAGCCAATCGCGCAAGATCCCGTCGGTGCGCCGCGCTTACAGCTTTTTTTCGATGGTCTCCTGCAAGATTTTTATCCCGAGCATGGCATCGGCATACATCTTCTTGAGCTCGGCGTTTTCCTTCTCAAGGGCTTTGAGCCGTTTGGCATCCGCCACCTCCATCAGGCCGAATTTCTTGCGCCATCGATTGAGGGTGGCCACTGAGATCTGCTTCTGTTGACAGAAGCTCTCTTGGCTCAGGCTTCCGCTGTCAAACTCGCGCAGCAACAGGATGATTTCTTCGGGTTTGTGTCTCTTTTGCTTATTCATTTTCTAGGATTTGGATTTCACCAAATCCTCTCACTCAACATGGACCATTTTCTCTGGCGGCGGCCACGCCTACTTTTCGAGATTTGGATTCCAATCTAAATCCACTCACTCAGCAAGGACAACTTTTTTTAGCGATAGTTACTCTATTTCGACATAATCCGATCTCTTCAAACCTTCATCCTTTGAGGAATCTCCGTGTGAGTGCCTTAGAAGGTAAGAACCTGCGATCGCTAAAAGGCCAATCATAATCGGAGCATTTGAAGCACCCCCATTGTTCTTCGCTTCCATTAGGTCTTCGACTCTGGACTTCATTGGTCTGTTAAAGTCCAAATTAAGGAGCCACCCGAGAAATAGGAGACAACCAATCAGTGATTGGTTACAAGAAAGGTCCAAGCTACAAGTTTCATCATTGGAGGAAACCCTAAACCATTCATTCGGGCAAGCTGGGAGTAAAAATGTTCCGACTCCCGTGTCCTTTCTTAGCCGTTTACGAATCAAGTTTTGGGTTCAGGATGGGGCTGCGGTATCACGCAAGAGCCAGCTCGGTTCGATTCACTCGCCGCCAACTGGCAGATTCAGATGCAACCGACTGTCGCCGTATGACTCGCGCTGGATACAGCCGCACGTTGGACAGCGCTGATTCCAGCCCGAGGCATCCATCCGGTACTCCCCGGTGACGATCATTCCTCACGGTCTGCTGCTGGGATCCAGAGGTCGAGGTGATTTTGGGTTTCTGGCGGGAAGGTGGTTGCGTCGAGCAGATCGGAAAGCTGTTGCCAGGCACCTGTCTCTGGCTTCTGGAGGCACCCAAACCCTAGGAGCGACTGCCATTCGCAGGTGGCTTCGTCGAGGGCAATGCCTTGCGCCTGGGCGAAGTAGTCATGGTGGGGATGGTCTCGGGGAAGTTCGTAGCCAAGGGGATGTTGAGGAACAAAGAAATACGGGTCGCTGGTGACAACCGTCTGGCCGGTGGTCGAATTGCGGATCGCAAAAACCGGTGCCGAACCGGGAACCGGGCGGGCGAACAGGTGAAAGGTCGTAGCCGAGGGTTCGACTCCGCCTTGCGTTACGATTCTGTTGCCTCGAACTGACACCGGAACCATTGGAGTCTCGCCAGGGTTGAATTCAGAGAGTCCGTAGTCCACGTGATCAACCAGTGAGGCGGCTTGGGCGGCAACCTTTTCTTTGCGCCCAACGATAAGGTAGCTGCGGTACCAGATGCTGCGTCCCGGTGCCAGTTTGAACTTTGGGATGACAACCGCGACGTCGTAGTTACGAAACGAATTCTCGGGACGGGTCCTCCAGTCATTCCACTTTCCGTTCTCGGGATCGTACATCTGCCAGTGCGCCCGCATGTCACGCAACTGCGACGGGGCAAACTGCAGGTGTGGTTGATTCTTGGCGGCTTTGGCCTGCTCGGTCTCCAGGTGTCGGTCTCGCCCGAAAACGAATGCCAAACTCGGGCTGTCTTCCGCCTCGGAGATACTGGAGATGTTCCACCCACCAGTGCGCTGGACATCCACCGCACCATCGGGTTTGTCGCCGAACAGGTCGGACCGGTTCACCAGCTTCCCTTCAGGCGTGCTGATGAGATGGATGGGGAGACTACTCGGCCGGGTGCCACCCCAGGGTGCATTGAGGTGATCGAAGACAACATCTTTCCGGGTGCTGAAATTGTGAGCAACCCATGTAAGCTCAATGACGCCGTCGCCCAGATCGCGCACTCTGGTGTAGAACAACAGAGGGGAGCGATGCACCGTCCGAACCTGTGGGATGAGGCCCCAGTTCAACATGCGGATGCTGCGGTCAGCTGGGTTTGCGTCGGAATCCAGCAAGGGGCAATACAACGAGTCGAAGTTCGACCCACGCGGCACATAGGTACCGGAGTTGTGGACAAAGAATGTTGTCTTGTAGGGCGAGTTCCGCATTTTCTCGGCGGTCGCCTCCGGCACGATACCAGCTCCTTGAATCGCGCTCGTTCCGTTGTAACGGGAACAGACGGCAACGAACTGCCAGACTTCATCGGTCCAAGGCGAGAGGTCGTTGCGGGAATCGCGCCACGACGGCGGAACGCTCTCCCCGAAGGCTCCCCTCAGCGAGTAAAGCTGGCCGCCACGCCCCATCCTGAGTCGATAAGAACTGTCGGCGGGTTGCCTGGAAGTGAGCTCGTACTGGAAGACCTGTGACTCGGCGATCCGGCGATCCCAGACACTTCCACTGGGAGTGAACGTTGTCGAAATCCTTGCCGTTCCGGCAGGCTCCGCAGACCTGCGGAGGGTCGAAGGCGGAAACACGTCAAGCCGTAGCGAGCTGGAGCTCAGGGGCTTGTGGCTTGGCTGCGCCCCATCTGCGGGCTTCGCTTCCGCCGCCTTCTTCGTCAGATAGGCATTGGCCCAGCTTGCATGGTCGCCGCCTCGCCCGTCGCCCCCATCTGTGACCAACAAGGTCAGCTCCTTGGCTTTGTTCAACGGTATGGTCACTGGCCGCACCACGAAGCCGACACTGCGCACCTTGCCGCTGGCGTAGACCTCTTCCCCATCGAGCAGAATCCTCATTTCGAGCCGGCCGCGGTGGGCATCGTCAGGGCCCGGGACGGCGTGGAACGATGAAAACTTGTCATCCAGCGGGAAGCTGATTTTTGAGTCCGCGTGGACCCCCAAGCCGCGCTCGTAGGTTTTGCCGCCCACACTGATGCCTTTCCCCTGAACGCCCTTGTCGTTCAGGACACGCCAATAGCTTTGAACCTGGGAGGCCATCTCTTTGCGCAGATAGATCTTTCCGTTCTCCGCGGCGCGTTCGTCGATGGCCTCCAGCGCAATCGATTCGTCAATGGCCTGCTGGAACTCTTCATCGAACCCGGTGATGCCGGTGTTCTTCTGCTGCCCGCCCGCCTGCAGGGAAACCGAGAGGGGCGGCCAACTCCCGCCCTCCCAGCGGAGGTTCTTGAAACGGCGAGGGAGGCGATACGTGGCCTTCGCCTCATCGACGTTCTCGGGAAGCATCACCGCCTTACCGTCCCGCTCGGCTTTCAATCGTCCGCACAACCCTAACTCAGTGACGTGTCGCCAGTGCATGAGGGGCGCCTTCGTCTTGCTGGTCGTCGGTTGGAAATCTTTGAGTTCGACCCCGATGGTCTGCCAGTCCGGCGACGCCTTCACGACGACCGGTGCATAGTATTCGCCTCTTTCGCCTTCCGGATAGGCCCCCCAGGTGTTGTTGCGCGCATGAATGAGAAAAGTCGTGTCGTGGTTCACCTGGATATCCATCGCCAGCGACGCCCCGTCGGGTCCGATGAAGCGGGGATCCTTGATCTTGCGCGTGTAGGCGCTCCAGGCATGTGGGTTCTCCCAATTCAGCTGATACCAGTCCAGGTAGTCGAACTGATCCTGCAGCATCCGCTCCCTGTGCTTGTCCCCCCGCACGCCGGCACTGCGCAGTTCCGCGGGCGTGAAGGTGCGAAGTTCGGAAGTGACGCCGAAGGTTTCGGGCGGTTCACGCATCCATGGGTAGCCGACCAGCTTGTGGTCGAGTTGGTAATAGACATTAGCGATGACATAGAGAGCCTGATCCTCGCTGGTGACCGGCAGGTTTGCTTCCCAGGTGTCGCCCGTCCTCCGCGAATCCGCGCTGCGCCAGAAGCGGGAGAGGATGTGGTTATCGACGGAGTAGTAGATTTCGACCTTCGCGACCTTGTCAATCTGGTCTGGTGTCACGGACGCGGTCGGCACCCCTTCGCCGGTCGTGAGATCGACCTTCAACTCCGGAGTCCTCGGGAAGTCGAAGGTTCCCTTGAGATGGTCGTCAAACCACAGCATGGACGGGAAGACATGCTCCGCCGTTGCGCGGTGGTTCATATGGGGATTGACGGTGTAGCCGATGTGTTTCGACGGCATCGACTTCCAGTTCTCATACATGTTGTCGAGGATGCCA
Organism: Opitutia bacterium; assembly: GCA_002726435.1. Classification (GTDB taxonomy): domain Bacteria; phylum Verrucomicrobiota; class Verrucomicrobiia; order Opitutales; family Seribacteraceae; genus Seribacter. Next base: position 5,376 of record PBSV01000063.1, read on the forward strand.
TTGAAGTCGTTCTGCGGCCCCATGTAGAGCATCGGGGCACGGATGTGTTTGAGGTAGGCGGCATCATCACAGGTCTGGTGGTAGAGCTTGGAGTGTTTGCGACGAACGCCCGAATTTGGGCGGTTGCGGATGGCATCAGGCGCAGAGCCACTGCCGCCACACGATGGCGCCCCCGCCTTGATTCGCCTGTCGGCACCCGCAAGCATGACCGTCAGATATCCGCCCATCGAATGGCCGAACGCGCCGATCCGGGTGTCATCGACCTCAGGCTGCTGCTGAAGGTAGGAGACGCCCCGGCGCGCTGCCAGCGTGATAAGGAACCAATTGTTGTTCCGCGGCGACTCGAAAGGATCCAGCGTCAAGTGATCGGGGGTCAGCTTGGAGTAATGGCTGTTGTGACCCGTTTGGGTGGCATCCACGGCTCCCCAATCGGTAGTGGGATCGCCAGGCTGGGCGTTTTCCATTTCGCGGCCGCCCCAGTTGATCGACAGGCAAGCGTATCCGTTCTCAGCTCCATACTTGGCGCTGGCAATGCTCGCGCGCTGACCACCGCCGTGCATCTGGATCAGCGCGGGAATTTTGCCGTCCGGTTTTTCCGGCGCCGCGTAGAACGCCGCCATGGTCGATCTCTGCCCCTTGAATGTCCCGATCGTGTAGGTGATGAATCGGACGACGCAGCCGTCTTCGATCCATTCTCGAACGATCGTGACTTCCAGCGGCTCTTTGTCCGGGTCATACGTGGCCCACAGCTCTTCAACGGACTGCGGTACCTTGTCGGCGCTCAGCGGTGGCAGCGTCTCGGCGATCAGATTGCCGGCGAGCATGCAGAGGTTGAGAAGCGCGGAGCGAATCATTCGGACGTTCAAAAAATGGACTGGGATTAAATTTATCCCGCATCAGGCGTATACCAATATCGCGATCCGCCGGAATCCCGGTATCCTACATTTGGTGGATGCGCGGCAGTTTCCATAGTGATCGCAGTGGATGCCGGCGCCACCCGACGGGGAGACCGTTCAGGGATGCTTGTCGACGGGGAGAATCCCGGTGCTAAATGCCTTCGCCACCGCCTCCGGGGCGTTTTGCACATTGAGTTTCTCGTAGATGTGCGCGATGTGCGTCACGACAGTCGATGTGGCAATGCCCAGCTGGTCGGCGATCTGCTTACGCAATAGACCTTGCGCGATCAGGGAGAGGACCTCGAGTTCCCGTGGCGACAGCAGGTCGGCCGCTTCGTCCTTGGGAAGCTTTGTCCGGAGCGTGTCGAGGATGACGCCCGCCACGTCGGCATCGAGGGAAGCCCCACCCTCGACCACGGTCCGGATTCCGTCGGTGATCTGCTTCACCCTGGATGATTTCAGGAGGTACCCCGACGCCCCGAGGGCGATGGCCCGGAGGACATCCTGCTCTCGTTCCGACTGGGTCAGGACAATGATCCGGACTTCGGGAAGGACGGAAAGGAACTGCGGAAGCGCCTCCAATCCGCCCATTCCCGGCAAGGCGAGGTCGAGGAGAATCAGGTCGGGTTGCTGCTCGCCCCACTGGCGCTGCAAGCTACGCAAGGCTCGTTCAGCCGTTCCAAAGTCTCCCACGAGCGTGATGTCCGACGTTCGCTTCAGAGCGAGTTGCACCGTCTCCCTGTATTCGGGATGGTCCTCAACGAGCACGACGCGGGTTTTCTGATTCATGGTGGTTTCTTTCTACTCACTTGCGGACCCCCCACCTGCGCGTCCGCAGGTTCAATTCGATTTGTGTCCCACCGTCGGGAGACTTGCCGGCCCGGACCCGGGCGCTGAACAAGCGAGCCCGACGCTGGAGGGAGGGAGGAATTTGGTATTCGGGCGAATCAGTCATTCCGGTTCCATTATCGCTGACGGTCAAGCTCAGGTCACGCTCCGTCGCCCACAAGTCCGTCATGAACTCCGTCGCATCCGAATGCCGGCTGATATTCACGAGGCATTCTTTGTAGAACAGGAGGAGGTCGAACTGGGTACGGGGTTTGAGCTGGCTCAGGTGCTCCTCGCCTTCGATACGCATCTCATGATCGAGCCTCGCCATGATCCTGCGCACCGCCCGGTGCATGTCGTTCACGAGATTGGTGTAGAGACCGTTCGCCCCAAGCATGTTGGCACAGTGGCGGACGGCGATTCCGGACCGCTCGGTCTCCGAACGGATCCGCCAATGCAGCACTTCCAGTTCTGCCGGCGCGTCCCGCGCTTCCTGGGCGAGGTCGCTGAGGAGGCCGATGGTGTGCATGTTCGTTCCCAACTCGTCGTGCAGATCCGCTGCGAGGCGTTCGCGAATGCGCGCCACCTGCCGCATCTGCAGGAGCCGTGCGATGAGCGCTGTGACGACGATCCCGACCGCGAGCAGCGCCGCCAGCCATCCGAGCCGGACGAGGTTGGCCTTCTGCCGCGCGTAGCGGCGACCTAGCTCCGCATGGACGATCGGACGTTCCGCCTCGAGGTCGTGCCGGGCGGCCAGTTCGATCAACCAGTCCCGGATGGGGAGGATGTCCCCATAAAGGTTGCGTCCGTCCGTCAGCGCGGTGAGACCACGCCGGGGACGGTCGAGCGGGAAGTTCGTCGCAAAGGGCTTGCCCCGCGCAAGGTTGCGGCCCCGGCCGAAGATCTCGACTTCCGCGAACCCGATCAGAGAGGAGTTCCTGGCGGGATCGTTTCGCTCATAGGGAGCCAGCGCAACCAGCCGCACGAAGCGGCACTCCGTTTCTGGAAAACGCAACATGACGATCGGTCCAGTATCGTAGGGCGACTCCCTTCTGTATTCGACCAACTCGAAGGCGTCGGAAAAATCGGGCTGCTGCGCCCCCTCCACAACTAGGTGATGAGGCATGGCAAAGTCGGCCGGTTCAGCCTGCGGGATCGTGTCGCTGATATCGACCGCGTGGAGGTGCAGGCGATCGACGGGTTGATTGGATCCGAGGTCGATAGTCAATGTCGGTGGGGCATCGACATCGAGCCCGCTTAGGAACGCGACGCTCTGTTCGCCGCGTGCGGCATCCATCAGGTAGGGAATGAACCCGTCCACGAGGAAGCGCTTGTCACGGGCTCCGCCCTCCGAGGCATCACCGGTCCAAGTGTCGACCGGCCGGTTCAGGGCGACATTCTCTCGACCTCTGAAAACGAAAATTTCCGACAGTTGTAGGCCGAACCTCCCATCCCAAGCACGTGGGGAAAGAACCGTCGCTTCGACCCGAATCCAGCGCGCGACAGTCCCCGTGCAGGGCACTACCAATGGCGCAATCCGCGGCAAGAGCCTGTCCTCTCGCCCGAAAGCGGCTACCACCGTACCATCCTCCTCCGCTTCTGTTCCTGCTATGATCCGAAACTCGAGAGGGAAGCCGTCTGCGCGGAAACCCGTTTTCGTGTCGCGCCAAATGGCGGGAACCAACACCACGTGGTCGATCGCGACCGCTTCTTCCAAGTCGATCTGAATCCACTCTTCTGTAGCGGCGCGGTCGTGGATGCCGGATCGAAAGCCGACACTCCCTACCCCAGTGCGGAGACTGTAGCTGGCCAACGGCTCCAACCTCGCATCGATCTCCTCCACCCGGTCCTCGAGTTGAGCCAGAGACAGCTCGGCGACTGATCCTGCGGCGAATTCTGCGGCGACGAGGAACGGGAGCAGCCCAGTTAGTAGGAGCACTCTGCACATGCAAGCGAATAAGCACGGGGGCACGCGCATCACAAGTCAATACGTGTCTCATCCGCCCACACCGCTCCGATCAACGACGGCGACGACAGCGGCAGAACCCGAGCCCGGCAAGTCCGAGCAGGAGCATGGCGGAAGGTTCCGGGACTGCGGTGATATTCAACTCGATCGCCTCGGTGGTGTCATTCCATTGCAGATTGGCAGTGTACCCACCGGGATTCAGCACATTGAGACCACCCGCCCCTTGGAAAGTGGCATCATTCATGCCAAAGGCGTCGGACGCGAAGTCCGCTAAGACGATAGTGCCGATGCCGCCGTTATAGGAAGCCATGTCGACTGAGTAGGTAGCGTTGGCGATGTTGGCTGGGAGGCCACCGTTTCCAATGCGAAAGGCACCTGGTGTGATGGCGGTGAATCCGCTGGCGCTCAGCGAGAAATTGAAACTGTTGGTGTCCTTCTGCTCCCAGTGCCCCATGTTCACAGTTGCACCATCTTCAAAGTTCAATGTCGCATTTTGAAGATCCCAAAAGCCGCCACTGCCCAAGGTCGAGCCGTTTCCTACGTTGATCGTCGCCCCTCCCGCGCGAAACACGCCACCTGCAAAACTTGTTACAGGGTCCGTGAGTGAAGAGCTGCCCGAGAGCGTTATGCTATATCTTGTATTGAATTCGGTGGAAGCTACCGAATCGCCATTGCTAATGAATACGTCATCGCCAGCAGCGGGCAAGGTGTTGCCATCCCAGTTAGTAGCCGTGTCCCAAAGGCCGTCGGCAGCATCGCCGTCCCAGGTTACGGTTGCCGCAGGAGCTGTCGACGCAATTGTGAGTAGCGCGAATGCGCACAGAGAGTCAGAGATTCTTAGTTTCATGATTGTGGTGTTGTCTAGTACAGAGTTTGGAGTTTTGAGGGTGCTTATTCCACCTCTACGCGGAAGAAGAGTCTGGTTTCATCGTCGAGACCATTTTCGGAGAGATCGAAAGACCTTGTCGTGGAATCGCCGTCGTCGGCTTCGATACTGTCATCGAGGTCGCTATTCCAATTGGACAGGTCAGTCGTATACCTGACGGTGTAGGTAGCGTTTGGAATGGAGTTCCACGTGAGTTCGACGGTGGCTGGATCTGCGGTGTATTCGACCTTGGTGATTCTGAGAGATCCGCTCGGAGTTCCCGTGATGTTCAATTCGATCGCCTCGGTGGTATCGTTCCACTGCAATACCGCCGTGAGGCCGGCGGGGACATTCGACACGTTGAAATTGGCGCCCTGGAAGGTGGCATCGTCCATTTCGGCCGCATCGAACTCGAAGTCGACGAGCGTGATCACGCCTGCTCCACCGGCGTAGTTGGCCATGTCCACGTTGTAGGTGGAGTCCGAGATGCTCGTCCCAGCGTGGGTGGCGAGTCGGAACGTGCCCGGAGTTAGGGGCGTGAACCCCGCCGCACCGAGCGCAAAGCTAAACACGTTCGTGCCCTTTAGCTCCCAGTTGGACATGGTGGCGGACGCGCCGTCCTCGAAGCTCAAGTTGCCATGGTTCAAATCCCAGAACCCTCCGGTGATCTCCGAGCCGGCCGACACGTTGACTGTGGTTCCGCCCAACCGGAGCACTGGATCCGTCCCTGTGCTGAGTGTGGAATTGTCCATGAGGTTGACCGTGGCTCCCGGAGCCAGGTGATTGGCAGGGTGGAGCGCCGAGATGCCCGCGGTGCTCACCGTGGCGCCACCGCCGATATCGATTGTGTCACCCGCAGCTGGAACGGTGTCGCCGCTCCAGTTCGCTGGTGTCACCCACAACCCATCGTCACCTCCGCCATCCCAAGTCGCTGCGCCCGCCTGAAAGCCCGATACCCAGGCGATGGCTATTGCGATTCTAAGTGATCGGTTTCTTGCATGTTTCATTGTAGTCTAGAGTCTGGTGGCTTATCTCCCTCATCACCCCGTCGATTGACGGGCGTGGGAGGAAACAGGTTCCAACCTTAGCTATCGGCTGACCTGTGAATATCCTCCTTTTGCAGGATGACGGTGATTTGGGCACAATGAGCCTTCGGAACGTGCAGACATGGATCTCCTTCCAATAGAGTTCGGGTGGCGAAGACGATGACGAATGATGGGGTTTCTGTGGTCTTTCTTAGAAGTTGTCGCGTATATATTGGACCTTTTTTGGCTCTCGCCACCCGAACTCTATTGGAAGGAGATCCATGTCTGCACGTTCCGAAGGCTCATTGTGCCCAAATCACCGTCATCCTGC
>PBSV01000064.1 GCA_002726435.1 Opitutia bacterium
AATGCAATCTCGCGTAGTTTAACTTTTGCTTCGTTTCGGAACATATTTGGGTTTTCCCGGTAAAAGCCTTCTACTTTATCGGGGCTGATTTCTTCTTTTAATCTCTTTCGTGTGGAGAGCATATGTCCATAAATTATATCTTCCCTCAATTCATCCCTAAATTCCAACTGTGATTGTCCATTACTTCGAAGGACATCGCGAAATAATTTTCGGTCGCCGTTGAATTCCTTGATTAATCTTTTATTATACTCTTGCTCAATGATTGATTCTGGAATCCCCATGCCTTTTTCCTGAAAGGCAATGATTGATAATAAACGGTCTACTTTCCCGTCGACGAACTCGGCAGCTCTTGCATTCTTTTCATCTTCAGTGAAATTCAGACGATCCATCGCCCGCTCGATTTCTCCCCAAGTAACAATCCGGTCATTGACTTTTGCAGTCACCCGGTTGATCTCAATCAATTCTGCTGATTTAAGGACTGGAATTCCCGCCAAGAAACTCATTACCCATACAACTGTTAATATTGTTAAATTATTCGATTTTGTTCCCATGGATGACAATCTTGAGAAATCGAATGATTTCCTTCAACTTCAAAAGCGGTTTTTTGGATGAAATCTTTGGAATTTTTCCAGCCAATCGATAATATCTCTTCGATCCCTCCTTGCTTCGTAGAGAAAATCTGCAATACAATTCATTCTCCTTGGATTCGATTTGGTCAAATCCGGCCTCCTCGGCTAGGCATCTAATTCTTGATTCTTCCAATAGTGCGATTCCTTCATCCGGTACTATTCCAAATCGATCTATTAATTCTTCCATAAAATCGTCAATTTCTTCCAGGACTCGGAATTTTGCCAATCTCCGGTAACATTCAATTCTTAATCTTGGCTCTTGAGCGTATTCTTCTGGCAAGTATGAAGCAAGCAGGGTTATGGTTTCGTCGTGAATTTCAAGAGGGCCAGCAGAGAGAAAATCAAGTCGAACTGTAGCACTCGGTCTGAGGCTGATTTCATCTCCCTTCAATCGACTTACGCTTTCCCGAAGTAGCCTACAATAAAGTTCAAAGCCAATTCCTGCAACATGTCCGCTTTGTTCACTGCCCAGTAGATTTCCCGCACCGCGAAGTTCGAGGTCCCGCAAAGCAATCTGAAGGCCCGCACCAAAGTGATTCACCTGTTTGATCGCTGATAATCTTTTACGGGCTTGCTCCGAGACAGTGAGGTGGCGATTGAGAAGTAAGTATGCATATGCTTGTCGGTCAAACCGTCCGACACGTCCACGCAATTGGTACAACTGGGACAGCCCAAATTTGTCAGCTCCTTCAATGATAATTGTGTTGCAATTTGGAATATCGAGTCCCGATTCAATAATAGTCGTGCAGACTAACATGTCATATTCACCGGCAACGAATTCGGTCATTACCATTTCCAATTCATCCTCGCTCATTTGTCCATGTCCGACTGCGATCTTCACATTTGGGAATTGCGCTTGCAGTTTCCTGGCAACTGAGTCGATCGTCTTAACCCTGTTGTGAAGATAAAATACTTGTCCCCCTCTTTTGATTTCGGTTTGAACGGCTCGCTCAACCACCTCAGGTGAATGTCGCATTACTTCGGTTCGAATTGGTCGTCTGGTGACTGGAGCAGTCTCAATTGAACTCAAGTCACGTGCTCCGACCATCGCGAAATACAAAGTTCTTGGAATTGGAGTGGCACTGAGAGTAAGAACATCAATGTTTTCCCTTATTCTCTTAATTGCTTCCTTGTGCTGGACGCCAAACCTTTGCTCCTCATCAACAACCAGAAGTCCTAAGTCATTGAATTTTACATCGGATCCAAGCATTCTATGTGTTCCGATTATCAAATCGATTGCTCCAGACTTTGCTCCTTGAAGAATCTTTTTCTGTTGGGACCGTGTTCGAAAGCGGCTCAGCATTTCTATCGTAACTGGATAATCGGACATCCGGTCGGAAAAATGGTTGAAGTGCTGTTGAGATAGGATCGTGGTGGGGGCGAGTACTGCTACCTGCTTACCGTCCATTACTGCTTTGAACGCTGCACGAAGTGCAACTTCGGTTTTCCCAAATCCAACGTCCCCGCAAATCAAACGATCCATTGGTTCCTCCTCCTCCATATCCTGCTTGACGGCATCAATTGCTTTTTGCTGGTCCGGAGTCTCGGTGTAGGGGAATGCGTCCTCGAATTCTTTTTGCCACTGGTCATCAGCTGCGAATGAAAATCCATCTTTACTTTCCCTGGTTGCTTGTATTCGAAGCAGGTCGGCAGCCAGGTCAAGGGCGGCAGACTCTGCTGCTTGACGGGTTTTAGCCCAAAGTTTGCCACCTAGTTTGGCGAGCTTTGGCTTCGCTTTTTGTAAGCCTACATAGCGAGAAAGTAGATGAGATTCCTGCAACGGAACATGAAGAAGTAATCCGTCCGCAAATTCAATTGTGATTGCTTCTTCGTTGCGGCCTTCAAGTTCAATTCTTCCAAGGCTTTGAAAAAGACAAATCCCATGTTGGTGGTGAACCAAATGATCCCCTGAGATGAGTTCGGAGAAATCCAGTGCCTGGTCTACGCTTTTTCTTTGTACCCGTGCTTTTGCAGAGCGCATTGGCCGACGGCTTCTTTCACGACCGAGAATTTCTCGTGCAGTCGCCAAAGTCAGGCCCTTGGTTTTATCTTTTAATAAAATGCGAAAGAACTCCCCTGCAGTCCCTGGTTCCACCGTAAACCCATCGCGAAGTCCAACATTGATAAATCGGGGACTTAGTCGAGCAAGCGAAGATGTCTCCGATAAAACTTCCAAAATTCTCTTTTTCTCGGACTCGGCTCCCGTGGCAATAATTACTTCATAGCCTTTTTTTTGTTTGCCCAGTAATTCGAATAGATAATTGATGCGGTAATTTCCAATTTCACCAGACTGGTAGTCATCGATGCGGTTTCCCCATGCAAGGGTGGAGGTGGAAGTCTTAATTTCCGTCGCAATCGCGTGGGCCAAAATTCCTGATCCGGCGTTGATCTCGCTTAGACCCAGGAAGAAATCAAGTTTTCTATTTTTTCCCTTCCAAGCAAGATTCATGCATGCTTTATGATGTTTTGGATCGATACTTTCGTGAAAGGCGAGAGGGAATTGCGAAATTAGATTTTCCGGTTCGCGAAATACCCAGAATGCTACATCCGAGAGGTATGAAAAAAATTCACCTTCTTTTTCATGTTCCTCCTCGATTTTGGCCGATGAAAGAATAACCTGTTGAATCTGCCCAGTTGTTCTTTGACTGGTTGGATCAAAAGTACGAATTTCCTCAATCTCATTACCAAAGAAATCAATTCGTACCGGTTGATTTCCATTTACCGGATAAATATCGATCAAGCCACCTCGCAAGGCATATTGCCCGGGGTCTTCGCAAAGAATTTCTGATGAATAATCAAGCTTAGTTTGTAAATCCTCTTGGAATTTCAAGAAATCTAATTCCATTCCCTTTCTTATATTGATTTGTTTTTCTTCTTTTTTTTGTCTTAAGGGGCAGGGTGAAAGAATTCCTGAAGGGGTTGTTGCAATAATGATTTTATTATCACTCTTTTTGCTTATTTCTATAAGAGTTGAGAGGAGACATATTTTTTCACAGTTTCTCTCGAAGGAATCTGGGTGAAGTTGACCAGAATTTTCATGGAGGACATGAAATTCAAATTTTTGTTCGGGGTATGAAAATTCAACCAGTGCGCTAATGTCTTCTCCAATTATCTCCGCCTCTGCTATTGAAGAATCCAATAAAAGTAAAACATTCGAGTTTGATTCAAGCCATTGATTGGTAATGACTGACGCGTGTGCCGAAGCAGGAAGAGAGCTCAGAAAGGAGCAGCTTAGCTTTTGGGGAACTTGAATTCTTTTCATGATTTCTTCCGAGTCGAAGAGATCATTTCTTTTCAGACAGAATTTTCAATGCATATTCAGCCGCCTTTTCTTCCGCATCTTTCTTGGTTTTACCAGTGCCTTCTGCAACCTTGTTCTCTCCAATTCGTAACTCGACGACAAATTGCCTGGCATGTCCCGGGCCCTTCTCGTGAATAAGCAAATACTTGATACTTTCTTTTTCTTTCTGTGACTGAATAAATTCCTGAAGTCTTCCCTTGGGGTTAAAAATCCCTTTTTGCATCTCTAATCTGGATTTCAAATTACCCATCCATCTCAAGAGACATTCCATGGTTTTATGATAACCGCCGTCCAAATAAACTGCTCCAATTACTGCTTCCATAACATCTTCAAGAGTGGAGAGTCGAAGATGACCATCATTACTTCGCTCCGAATGACTCATTTTAATATAATTATTCAATTCTAGTGAGCTAGCCAATTCAGCCAAATGAGCACCTCTGGCAAAAATTGCTTTTTTCCGGCTTAGAGCCCCTTCGTCTTGTTCCGGGAAGAGTTCATATAACTCTGAGGATAAAATTGCCCCAAGGATTGAATCACCAAGAAATTCAAGCCTTTGATTATTGGGTTCAGCAGATTTTTTTAAGTTGTAAGAGGGGTGCGTGAGAGCCAGTTCTAGCAAGGAACGATTATTAAATTTGTAACCCAGTTTTTTCTCGATTTTCGCTGATTCTACTGCGCTTGATTTAGGTGGATCGTCTAAGTTTTTCTTTGCACTGAAAGACAGTTTCTTCCAAAACCTCATTCGTTTTTAAGTTATGAAAAAAAGCGGTTCCGGACTTCTTTCGAAAAAGCCCGATAGGCTTTGGCACCTAAGCTGTCTTTGTCGTATTCGAAAATTGTCTTTCCAAAACTTGGACATTCACTCAAGCGTACGGTTCTAGGTATTGCGGTTCGGAAAATCACCTCAGGGTAATGGTGGTTTACTTCCTGCCAAACCTCATAGGAAAGTCTTGTTCGATTGTCATACATCGTCATTACGATGCCACCCAGTGAAAGATTTGGATTAGCACCTGATTGTTTTAGCTGATCAATCACACCGACAATTTGACCAAGGCCTTCCAAAGCTAAATACTCTGATTGAAGAGTGACAAGAAGATGGTCTGCGGCACAAAGAGAATTCATCGAAAGAAGGCCAAGGGTGGGGGGGCAATCAATAAGGATTGCCTCTAAGTCATTGCTCTTTTTTAGCCTAGTGAGAGAAGACCTTAATTTTTCAAGGTAATTTTCCTCTCTGCTTAACTCAAGTTCTGCGGCGGCCAAGTCTAGTTCCGCAGGAATTAACCATAAATTTGAACGCGCCGCCACTGCCCGGTTGATTGGATCGGCACCTGAGAGAAGTGGTTCATAGATTCCGGCACCAGCTTGTTTTTCAAAGCCTAGTGAGCTGGTTGCGTTTGCCTGCGGGTCCATGTCAACTATGAGCGTGGGGATTCCCATCCGTGCAAGTGCATCTCCAAGATTGACTGTGGTTGTCGTCTTGCCGACTCCTCCTTTTTGATTGGCTATTGCAATTGTGGTTGCTGGCATTGTGGAGAGTCTAGTTTTCGTAAATTTAGTGTCGAGGAGTAAAAGTAATCAGCAAATCCTTACTTCGTTTCCTTTTTTTGAAAGGGTAATTCCTTCAGGGAAATTTTGAATGTTTGGTATTTCCTTTGACCTGTCTTGGCTTTCTAATAAGAACCAAACAATTGACTCCAATCCGGCATGACGGGCGATCGGACTGGCTCCTCCCAGCCGGGGATTTATCTCTACGATCAATGGGGTACCATCGGATTGGATGATTATTTGAGCCAGGCAATGTCCATGGAGACCCGGGATTCGTTGGAATATTTGTAATATCTCTTCTGCCAATTGATCATTTTCAAAAGTTGTTGTTTGATGGGATTCTCCATTCAGTACTTTAATGCGCCATCTTAAAAGAACACCATGAGACTTTCCATTTTGATCAATCCAAGTTTCTGCACTTAATTCCTTTCCCGAGATCATTGGCTGAAAAATCGGATTGCGAAGATGTCTCGAAAATTCAAGAGCCTCGTCCGCGGATAAGTTGAGCCCGACCGAGCACGAGCCTGCATCAATCCTTTCCTTTACCACAAACCTACTTTTTCGATTGGCTGGAAGTTTAAGTGAGGTAGGAATCGGTTGAATCGCCTCGCACCCGTACCAATCTTTAAAAAACCGAAATTTGTCAGCACAAAAATCAATCGCATCTATCTTCGAGTTCATGACATGGATACCATGATCATACAGGTTTTTATGGTGACCTGCCCAATACTTTAACTCTGCATCACGAGTTGGAATGACATGAGTAATTGAATAAGATTTGCAAAAATTTAAGAGGTTTGAAAAATCTAAGTTGGTTAGCTTGGGCATAACGACAAAGTTTTCGACTAAAAGTGCACCCAAACAGCTCTTGTTTGAATCGGCTCCAATGACTTTGCTTTTCGGATGAAATTTTCGAGCTTGGGCAAAAACCGACTGATAAAGAGCAACTTTTGAGGAAAGACTGGAAAATAAAAGAACTGGAGGATTCATTACTCCTTATTTTGGACGGTTGTATTCTTCATTCTCGCAAGAAGCCAGAATTGAATCGATCCACTTACCCTCGACTTTAGTGGTGGAGGGGACGATTTGTTCACGCTTAAATCCTGAGTTCTCAATCGTAGATACATGAGTCATTCGATGGGCATATGCTTCAGTGGTCAGTTTTTGAAACCCTAGAAATCTAAATGCGACATCTTTGAGTAAATATAGGAAGGTGGAGAATTCATCGACATAATGCTTTAAATCTTGGGCTCTTGCGGTTTCGAGTAGGAATGAGACCTCAGCAATGCGTTCTTTCCAGTCGATATGCACCAAACCTCCATACCCAATGAGCTGATCTCGTAGACAATATCGAAGAAGAATAGGATTGGGTTGTTGCTCCTCAAATTGCGCTTCCACATGCTTTTTAAAATAAGAATTCTGCATCGATGAAGTGAGGGGAATGGATTGTCTCAACGCATCTATCTGTTGGTTTCTCCAAATCATAATTGGAATGGCGTCATTCATTGCAATTGAATTCAATGAGTATCCATCCCTTTCGTTTTTGTATCCCCGAAGAATTAAATACCCGGGATTTGAATCATTGAGATCAAAAGGTCCTAGGTTCACATTTCTGAAGTCAGGAAATTATATAATTCTTCGACCACTCGATCTTGGTCTTTTTCCATTAAATCACAGTAGAGTGGAATACTTAGGCAACCACTGTAGAAAGTTTCCGCTCCTGACAGTCTAATTCTCCCATAAATGCCCTCATAATAAGGGTGGCGGTAAACCGGAAGGTAGTGAATCTGGGAGCCAATTCCCTTACTTTTTAAATACTTGTGAGCCATGTCCCGAAAACCTTCTTTTTTAAAACGAATGATATAAAGGTGCCACGCATGTCCTTTTTCAAAAACAGGCCGAATTATATGTTCAGAGAATCGCTTTTCTGCAAAATATTGGTCGTAGCGGCTGGCCAATTTTGTTCTTTGATTCAAAAAATGATCGAGGCGGGACAGCTGGCTGATTCCGAGCGTGGCTTGTAAATCAGTCATTCGATAATTCCATCCCAGTTCCAACTGTTCGTAAAACCAAGGCGTTGGATGATCTTCAGAGTAAGGCCGAGAAATTCCGTGACTTCTCAAATTTCTCGACTTTTCTGCAAGGTGGGAGGAATTTGTTAGAATTGCTCCACCTTCTCCGCAGCATAAATGCTTTACTGGGTGAAAACTGAGGCAAGAGGCGTCGGTGTATTTACAGGATCCACTTGTAATCAATTCATCATCCTGAGTCTTTTTCCATGCACCAGTAGAATGAGACGCATCTTCAACAATTTTAAAGTCATGCATTGCAGCTAATTTCTTGCATTCATCAAGTGGACCTACGCAACCTGCAAAGGAGACCGGACTTAATAGATTAACTTCGTCTTTTTGCTTCGGAGTTATCTGCTGAAGGATTTCTTCGAGAGAATTGAGGCAGAGGTTGCCGGTTTCAGGCTCAACATCACAAAAGATGACGCGGGCACCCTGATACCTAAA
>PBSV01000065.1 GCA_002726435.1 Opitutia bacterium
GAATATGTTGACATGATCGGAGGTAACTTTGACGGGCATCCTTGGGGTCATGAGGGGACTTATTGCTTGTGCAACGAAGATCCCAGGCACCCGATTGTCAGGTATATTTTTGATGGAAATCTGAGCTTCAACCTCAACGACGAGCTTTACCAATACAAAGATTTCGATCGGGAAAAAGTAAGGGTTCTTCTCTCGATCGACATGTCCAAGTTTAAAAACCATCGTGGAGGCCGCAAACGAGAAGACAATGACTACGCGATGGCTTGGATTAAGAGTTTCGGGAAAGGTAGAATTTTTGTTTCCAGTCCGGGCCACAATCATCACATCTACTGGAACAAGGACATTCTTAAAATGTGGTATGAAGGCTTTCGTTTTGCTCTCGGTGAAATTGAGGTTGATACAAGCACAAAACCAAAGCCTGCCTATGCGTTGCCTCCTAAAGAAGGAGAAAAAAATCCTTCCACTCGCTTTAAAACTCCCGAGGAAAGTCAAGCAACATTCAAGCTACAAAATGGATATTCATTGGAATTGGTTGCCGATAATCCTTTGGTCACCGAGCCCACGGTTTGCGTCTGGGACGGCAATGGAAGAATGTATGTTGCGGAGTGGCGGACATACATGCAGGACATTGAGGGAAGTGGTACCAGTGATCCGGTCAGCCAAGTCGTACGTCTAGAGGACACCAATGAAGATGGCATTATGGACAAAAAAACTGTATTTGCCAAGGACCTGCTTCTTCCAAGAATGATTCTTCCACTACTTGACTCAGTGCTCAGCGCCGAGTCGGACACCAACGATATTTTTGAGTACCTCGATACTGACGACGACGGCGTAGCCGACGAAAAAAAAATATGGTATGAAGGTGGCGACCGGGGCGGGAATGTGGAACACCAGCCCTCCGGTTTAATTTGGAGCATAGACAACTGGCTCTACACCACCTACAATGACTACCGGTTACGTTTTACCAACGGGAAAGTGGAAAAAGGAGAAACGAAAGGTAATCGCGGACAATGGGGCTTAACTCAAGACAACTCTGGAAAAGTAATCTTTGTCGACGCAGGATCAGGAATTGGTCCGGTCCATCCGCTTTTTCCTAATGTTTATTCCAAGTGGCATCCCAAATGGGCATTGGAAGATGGATTCCGTCAAGTGTTTCCAATTGATGAAATTGCTGATTCTCAAGGCGGATTTGGCAGCATGAGAAGTAATGGTTCAGCTAAAAGCTTCACCGCCACCTGCGGACAATCAGTTTTCAGGGGTGACCGGTTGCCCAAAGAATTAATCGGTGATTTGTTTTTTCATGAACCAGTTGGACGTCTTACCCGCAGAGCGGTTGTCAAAACCGACGAAATGGGACGTCGGATTTTCCAAAATGCATACTCCGAAGATGAATTCATCGCCAGCTCTGATGCTAACTTTAGACCGGTTAATTCTGCCACCGGGCCAGACGGTACACTCTACCTTGTCGACATGCATCGTGGTGTGGTTCAAGAATCCGCATGGGTGCCCGAAGGGTCATTTATTCATTCTGCAATTAAACACTACACCCTCGACCAAAATGTCCAGAGAGGAAGAATTTATCGAGTTCGTCACCAAGATTTCGAACCTGGGTCTCGGCCAAAAATGTTAAACGAAACCCCTTCGCAATTAGTGAGGCATCTCTCTCACCCCAATGGATGGTGGCGGGATGAAGCACAAAAATTAATACTTCTTAGGGGTGATAAATCAGTCATTCCAGCGCTTCGTACAATGGCAATCGAAGACAGCAGCCCACTCGGTCGTCTGCATGCTCTTTGGACAATTGAAGGTTTCGACGCAATTGAACAGGACTTTCTAAAGGTTCTTTATGATGACCCTGACCCCCGGGTCAGGGCAGCTGCGATTCGAATAACTGAACCATTTTTCCATCGGGACATGAGAAATGTTACCAACCTAAGTGCACTCACTAAGGACAAACATCCCGATGTTGCCATTCAGTTGCTTCTCTCTGCATCTTCCAAAGTATCACCGGAAACTCGGTCTCTGGCAAATGCTGTTTTGGCCGCCCACCCCCAAAACACATACCTCCGGGAAATTGACGAGGAATTGAACAAAGATTATTTTGAAGAACTTGCCAGACAAAAAGAAATGGCCCAGCTTGAAGCTGAAGAAGTTGAGTTACTTGTTGCCGGTAAAAAACATTTTGAGTCCCTTTGTGCTTCCTGTCACGCACCCGATGGCACTGGAACGGATGCACCGGATGGCACCATGAAAATGGCACCTTCTTTTATTAATAATCCAACAGTTATAGGCTCGAAGGACATTTTGATGAAGGTTGCCCTTCAGGGAATTTCAGGCCCCCTCCGTGGAAAAAGCTACATGGGTGGATTTATGATGCCATTGAAAACAAATGATGATGATTACATTGCCGCTGTTTTGACATACATCCGCAATAGTTTTGGTAACGATGCAGGAATGATCAAAATCGATGAGGTTGCCCAGGCCAGGAAAGAAACCTCGAATATCACCCAATCTTTTACCGAAGCTTCCCTGCGAGAACTGCAACTGAATTCTGGAAGCGAAATAAAACTTTGGACCCTGTCAGCTAGCACCGGTGAACAACACCTTCAATTTCTTCAAGACGAAGATGAATCAACCACTTATGCCACCAAGGCTGAAATGAAACCGGGAATGTGGATTCAAGCGGAATTTCCTCACCAACGAAATGTTTTCAAAGTCATTCTGCGGGCCAAAAATAACGACTATCCTGAAATGTTGAAAGTGGAAATTTCTGAAGACGGTGAGAATTGGCGTACCGTTGCCGATGAAGTCGAAGGCAAGCAACTCACAAGTATTCCTTTTGATATGGAAGTGGCAAAGAAAGTTCGAATCACCAATTTAAAGGGAAAAAAACTTTGGTGGCAGTTGTATGAATTGCAGATCATCGGACCAGGAATGGGTGATATCGACCAGTACAAGCCGTCGGATCGACATTACCTCCAACTCAGCAACGCCGAGGCTATAAAGATTGGTTGGAGCTCGGCTAAGCAAGATCGTTCAGTGACTGGTGGTGATCTTAAAGTGGCTGGTGAAAAATTCAGCCATGGTATTGGTACCCACGCCCACAGTGAAATAATCTACGACCTCGCTGGTAGAGATTATAAGCGTTTTTACAGCAAGGTCGGGCACAACGATGGAGGCAGGGACACATACCTGACATTTGAAGTTCATGTCGACCAAGAAAAAGTTTTTGACAGCGGAGATATGAAAAAAGGAGACCCTGCAAAAGCACTTGATATTTCCGTTGACGGTGCCGATGAACTCAAGCTGATAGTAACCAATGGACGGGATGGAAAACCCGAAGGTGACCATGCTGACTGGGGCAACGCCTTCTTTGTTAAATAATTCTATGCCCGACCTCGCCCTGCGGCATTCTCAAAATCCGATTCTATCGCCCTCTCAGGTCCAACCGTCGAGGCCGGACATGAAGGTTGAGTGTCTTTTAAATCCAGGTGTTTTTTATTTTGATGGGCTAGTTTGGTTGGTTGTTCGGGTAGCCGAACGACCAGTGCAAGAGGAAGGCAAACTTTCATTCCCAGTCCTTAAGAACGACTCCGTTGAAATTCTTAGCTTTGAACTCGCTGATCCCTTACTGGACACGACAGACCCACGAGAACCAAGGTATGAAGGAGAAACTTTTCTCTCCACTCTTTCGCATTTGCGTCTCTTTAGAAGTGGGGATGGAGTACATTTTGAAGACGCTGGTTTGCCCATCTTACACGGAAAAGGTGAATTGGAGTCCTACGGAATAGAAGACTGCCGAGTTGCGACAATGAATGACGGAACCTATCTTTTAACCTACACTGCCACTTCTTCGAAAGGATACGGAGTTGGTTTGAGAAAAACGAGTAATTGGAAAGATTTTGAAGAAATGGGTATGATTCTCCCGCCCGCCAATAAGGACTGTGCTATTTTTGAATCAAAAGTGAACGATAAGTACTACTGTTTTCATCGACCGAGCGGTGTTGGCTTGGGAGGTAATTTCATTTGGCTGGCCTCTTCTCCAGACTTACAGCACTGGGGCAATCACATTTGCCTAGCAGAAACTCGCAAAGAAATGTGGGATTCTAACCGCATTGGTGCGGGCGCAGCGCCCATTATGACAAAAGAGGGATGGCTTGCTATTTACCACGGGGCGGATTTTGAAAACCGATACTGTTTGGGTGCCTTGTTGTTGGACAAACAAAACCCTGCAAATGTAATTGCCCGCAGCGAGAAGCCTTTAATGCAACCACTCGAAGATTATGAACAAAAAGGTTTTTTTGGAAATGTCGTATTCACCAACGGTCATTTGAGACAGGACGACGAAATCACTCTGTATTATGGAGCATCCGACACCGTTATTGGATCGGCAAAGTTCTCGATTACTGAGATTCTGAAAACCCTTTGAATTCCTCAAAACTTACTTTCAGTGGTTTTCCTGACCATGATGTTTATAACATTACTGCACCTTTTCAATGGAACAAAAAAAAAGTAATTGCCGGTCGAGTGGAAAGACGCG
The DNA here is from genome assembly GCA_002726435.1 of Opitutia bacterium. Classification (GTDB taxonomy): domain Bacteria; phylum Verrucomicrobiota; class Verrucomicrobiia; order Opitutales; family Seribacteraceae; genus Seribacter. Next base: position 4,541 of record PBSV01000065.1, read on the forward strand.
AACAGGAACTTTCTGAGATTGTTCTTTTTGATGAATTCGAAGGTGTTTGGAGACCAGTTAAGCAAGCCCCTACATTCCCCGGGTTGCAAGATCCTTGTATCACTAAAATCGATAACCGTCTTATTCTTGGAGGGGTAAGATTTCCCCTCCGAATAGGAAATAATGAAAAGTGTTGGCAAATGGAATTCTTCCGAGAAGAAGAGAATGGAAAGTTTGAAAAGATTCTAACCGGTCCACCCAAAATGAAGGATGTCCGATTCCTTGAGTTGCGGGACGGTAGAATTCTCTGCCTCACGCGCCCGCAAGGTCAAAAAGGTGGTCGCGGCAAAATCGGCTTTTGTTTGGTCGACTCGCTTAATCAACTTAGCCATGAGCTAATTGAAAATGCGACTCTCCTCGATTTATGTCCGGAAGAAAAATGGGTCGGTGCAAACGAAGCCCATTTATTGAGAAATGGAAAAGTCGGAGTGCTGGGGCACATTGCTGAATTCTGCCAAAAGGGAGACCGGCACTATTTCTCAATGGCTTTTTCCATTGACCTGAAATTAGGAACATCCACCAAACCTGAGATCATCGCAAAACGTAAGGATTTCCCCAAAGGTGAAACCAAGCGCCCCGATCTTATCGATGTCATTTTTTCAGGTGGAATTAGGAGATTGGGAAACGGACGGTCCCGATTGTACGCTGGGTTAAGCGATGCGGAAGCGGGATTTCTTGACCTTCCTGATCCGTTTGACAAGTTCGAATCCTAAAGTGTACATTTCGCTAACAGTTTTTCTTTTAGCTTCCTCATTGGCAATGTCTCAGCATTTGCCTTCCATTACAAAAATGCCCGACTTTCCTCCGAATTATGAAATGCGGGATTGGAAAAAAACTGCCCGTGATTTCGATTTCCTTGTTTTTGACTCAAAAAGAAATGGGGACTTTCTTCCTCTGATTTGGACCGACAAAAGCAGGAAGGTGAATGATTTCGAGGGATTTGCTATTCCTTCCTATGTCGGGGATTTACGGCAGAATGCAAAGACTAATACCCATGAAGCAATCACCGGTATCGCTGCGGTTCTGGGGGGCACCTTGGCAGGACTCGACAAGTCGGAATATGCAACCATGATTCCCATCCACTACCACAAAAAAAATAAACTCGGACTTTATCTCAATCAGGCTGGAACGAGGGGGGATAGTTTTTGGTACGATTTATTACCAAGTTTATTGTTTGTTCAAGTTTTTGACCGCCACCCCGGAATCAAAGAGTTTCAAGAACAATTCAATTCCACGGCGGACAAATGGCTCGCAATTTTTCGAAAGCTTGATGGAAACTTCAACCACACGGGTTATGATTTTTATGAGGAGAGTTCAGTTGACCGGGGCTGGAACGAGGCGGATGTGGTGACTGGAATTGCATGCCTTCAGTATTATGCCTGGCAGAAAACCGGGATTCGGAAATACCTGGAGGCTTGTGAAATGGCCCTTGAGTGGATGGATCGGCGAGTGGAAAATCCATTTTATGAAAGCTTAGTCCCCTATGGTGCATACACCTCGGCACGGTTCAATGCAACGCATGGAACTTCTTATGATACAGCAAAGTTTATCGAATGGGTTCTTGCTGGGGATAATCCCCGCAAGTGGGGAGCAATGCTGGAAACCTGGAATCAAACTCCCGTTCATGGATTGATTGGAAGTGTTTATCCTCAATACGAATATGCATTTTGTATGAATTCATTCCAAGCAGTCGGAATCATGGCTCCGATTGCTCGATACGAGGATAAATATGCCAGAGATTTAGCAAAATGGATTCTCAATGTCGCCGCAAACGGCCGTTATTTTTATCCAGACGCATGGCCGGCTAAAAACCAGTCGAGTTTTGAATGGGCGAGTAATAATGATCCAAATTTCTGTATCCCCTATGAAGGCATTCGAAAGCTAGGAAAAACACGAGACTATCCCTCAAACGACCAAATGAAAAAGGGAGCAATTAAATTGGGACACTCAACGAATCCCGACAAGGACATGATCCTCACTGCGAATGAAAAAGGCTCGATTCACTATGAAGGAACAATTGAAGTTCCCAGTGGAACTTCGCACACTTTGATTGCAGTGGTGAATCATCGATCTGTCGAAAATGACACAAGAGTTTTCATAAAAGGCGAAAATAAACACGCTATTCAATTTAAGAATCAGCGCAGCGACATACTTAAAATGCCAATTCAATCGAGCGGTAGAAAACAAGTGGTGATTCAGGCAGAGGGATTACCTCCCAATGAAGTCATTCAAGTCAAAGACCTCGTGATCGAAACTGGACTTGAAAATCCGCCCCATGTTGGCGGAGATGCAGTCGACCACGAATGGGGCAACACTGACCTTGCGCTCTATGGAGGTTCCTATGCAGGATTTCTCGGTGCTTTGATAGAGACTACGAATGTGAGAGGTATTCTTGCAATTAATCCGGTTGCGACAGAAGTTATGTTGCCAGATGCCTACCCTACCCGGCTATTTTTCAATCCCTTCGAGAAACCACATACTGTGAACTGGAATCTGGGAACGAATCCTGTACAAGTTTATGATGCGATCAATAATACTAAGGTGAAAGATTCTGCAGCTGGTTTCATTTCCTTCGAAATTGCCCCTAAAAATGCAGTAATGCTTGTCTTTCCCCCCGCTGAAAAACCCATGAAAATCATAAATTCGAAGCTAATTTGTGACGGCATTGTGGTCGACTTCAAACCCTGAAAATATGCACTGGATCGACTACTCGATTATTTTTTCTTACATTATTTTCGCAATCGGTGTGGGAATTTTCTTTTCGGGTAAGGCTTCGAAAAATTCCGAATCCTTTTTTCTCGGAGGCCGCTCTCTTCCATGGTGGGCCATATGCCTATCGATGATCGCAACCAGCTTTGCTTCGGATACTCCCATCTGGGTGACTGAAGTTACCCGAAAAGATGGACTACAAAGAATGTGGTGGGTGATTGTATCCGTTTTGCCTTTGATAATCGGTATTTTTCTTTTCTCCCGTCTCTGGAGGAGGAGTAATATAATTACCGACGCTGAATTCTTCGAGATTCGGTACGAGGGTAAACCAGCGGCGGCACTGCGTGGAATCCGAGCTTGTTACGGAGGAATTCTGCAAAATCTTCTTACTATTGGATGGGTGACTTTTGGAATGAGTACCGTGGTCGAAGTACTCACCCCTTTCGATAAAATGGAAGCAATTGTAGTACTAATGGCGGTGGCCCTTTTTTACGCGACCTGTTCCGGTTTTTATGGTGTAGTCACCACGGATGTAGTTCAATTTTTCATCACTATGGGTAGTATGTTTGCTCTTGCCTGCATTGCCGTCGGAGAAGTTGGTGGGATGGAAATAATTCTTTCTAATATCCAGTCGAATCCTGACTATGGGGAGCAAACTCTTTCTATTTTCCCAGACTTCACTAGCTTCAATTCGGATGTGTTAAAAATGCTGATCATTTTTACTTTGATTTGGTGGAGTGACGCAAATGGTTATAACATGCAACGCATGTCGGCCTGTCGGAATGAAAAAGACGCCATCCGGGCAACCTTATTCTATGCAATCTTCCAATCTTGCCGACCTTGGTTATGGGTGGTCGTGGGCTTAGTATCAATCGTGGTTTTTCCAACTCTTGCAGACCACAGTAAGGCCTACCCTATGGTTATCAATGAATACTTGGGAGTGGGCCTGAAAGGTCTTCTGATCACTGCATTTCTTGCCGCATTTATGTCAACAATTGACACCCATTTGAATTGGGGTGCCTCTTTTCTAACGATTGACTTGTACAAAAGATTTTTAGTGAGAGATGCAAGCGATAGGCACTATGTGCGAGCTTCCCAGCTTTTTATGATATTGCTCATGATTTTTGGAGCCTTGATTGCGATGGAGGTCGAATCGGTAAGCGGTGTAATGGAATGGCTCGCCTACTTGATGATTCCGGGTGGAATTGCTTCCGTACTCAGATGGTTCTGGTGGCGTATCAATGCTTACACCGAATTAACTGCTCTTGTCGGTGGCTTAGTTGGAGGTATTGTTTTCAAACTTATTGATCCAGATACCATGATATTTGGATACCGGTGGGATGAATTTGATTGGGAATTCAAAGTCGCTCTTTTGGTCAGTATTGTCTTTCCTTTGAGTATTACCGTTACCCTTCTCACCAAGCCCGTATCGATGAAAAAATTACAGACTTTCTACAGTCAAATACGTCCCGGTGGTGCCTGGGGACCAGTTCGCAATGCAGTCGGACCAGTATCAGGATCTGCCCTTAACTCCTCGAGTTGGCTCGATGTTATCGGAGGAGTTATGCTCTGCTATGGTCTCTCTTTATCGGTTGCCTTTGCAATTCTTCTTAACCCACCTGCCTTTGTCGCGAGTGTCATAATTTCAATAACTGGTGGGATTCTCGTCTGGAAGTGGTATGGGAAAGAAGTAATCCGGCTACATCAGGAAAGTTAATATCCACTAATGAAAGTAAAATTCTTAATATTTCTTTTTCATTATTCATTCATTTCACTCTTGTGGGGAAGTATTGAAAAAAAACCCAACATCCTACTCTTGACGGCTGATGATTTGGGATGGGATTCACTTGGTTGTATGGGAAATCCTCTCCCGGGCCTTTCCCCTCACTTGGACGAACTCGCGGCCGAGGGCTTGCTGATTAAACATGCATATGTCGCCACTCCAATTTGCGGCCCTTCGCGACAGTCTATTTACACCGGAATATTTCCCCAGCAATCTGGTTTCATGGGGCATGGAGTACAGCCCCCTCTCTGGTGGAGAGGTGAAGGAAGAAAGGTGATAAAAAAATCAATCACTTCTCATCTTCTTGATCATGAATACCTCACAGGACTTATTGGAAAGCATGGGTCTGAATGGTGTCGTTTCAGTGTTCCTCCTCGTGGTCAAAATATTGAAACTGGAATGGGTAGGAATCCACAGGATTATATTGAATTCACTCAAGATTTCATCCTTCGGGCCAAACAGGAAAAAAAGCCATTTTTCCTTGCTGCGAACACTCATGACCCACATAGATACTGGGCAAATCACGAGAACGAAACCCCTCAATGGATAAACGCAATGATGGGCGATAACACTTGGAAAGTATTTGCCAACGGGAAACCCTACCCTGATCCTCGGAAGAGTTTCAACCCCGAAGACTGTCCAGTCCCTCTCCCCTACCACCGTGATGAAAAAGTACAAGATCTCTTGGCTACTTATTATGGATCAGTCAATCGTATGGACGAGGTCGTAGGGGGGATCCTGCAAGCACTTGATGAGAGTGGACTGGCAAAAAATACAATCGTTCTTTTTTTATCGGACCATGGCATGGCCTGGGATTTAAGCAAGTGGTCCCTCTACCCCTCTGGTGTGAGGTCCCCCTTAATTATAAGGTGGCCATTGAAAATCCCAGCGGGAAGAGTTGAGGAAAAAGCAGTCGTTTCAGTGGTCGACTTAGTGCCTACGATTCTAGATCTCTGCAATTTACCTGCTATGGATGAAATCGAGGGCAGCTCCTTCAAATGTATTCTTGAGGGAAATAATAAAAATTGGAAAAGGGTGCAGGCATTCAGTTGTTTCAACTACATGAATAATGAAGCTTCAATCGATCAATCAATCAGTTCTTTTTCCTCCGATCTTGCGGACAAATTTGAACAATATCGCCCATCGAGAGCACTCAATGATCCTTTCTTCAGTTATGTCTGGAATGGTTGGTCAAATGGATCAAATCAGCTTCCCGGTACAATGTTGGGAGAATTTCACGGCATTCTTTCAAAGGCTATCGAAGAATCAAAGGGTAAAAATAATCACGAATTTTCAATGCAAAAACTTTTTATCGAAATGCGCTGTCCTGAAGAATTCTATCACTTAAAAAACGACCCAGCATGCAAAATTAATTTAGCAAGCGACCCAAGATACCGCCAGAAGCTTCAACAGTACCGTAAAAGTATGAGAAAAATTCTTACCCGTACTAATGACCATGAATTGCAAAATTTCATCAATTTCATCTCCACGAAGTAAAACCGTTTTCTGTTTTATCCATTCATGCCATCCGTGCGTAACCATTGGATCAGCTTGTGCAATGCACGAGCCCGATGACTAATCTCTGATTTCTCATCGAGTGTAATTTCAGCAAAAGTACAAGTACTTTCATCAGGAAGAAAAAGCGGGTCGTACCCAAAGCCACCCTTGCCCCTTCTTTGCGACAACAATGTACCTTCACAGGCACCTGAAAAAGTCTTTTCAATTTCCCTGCCCACGAGTGCAAGAACACATCTAAACCGACACGAACGATCCGTTTCAGGGACTCCTTTCATCTCCTTGATAACTTTTTCGTTATTGGCGTCATCGTTGCAGTCAGGTCCTGCATAACGTGCGGAAATAACTCCTGGTCTACCTTCAAGTGCATCAATCTCAATCCCACTATCATCAGCAAGAAACCATCCATC
>PBSV01000066.1 GCA_002726435.1 Opitutia bacterium
CAAACAACGGGATTATCGAACTGGTGGCGGACAAAAAATTCTTCCTCGCCTATGACCGCCAGATTGCCGACTTTATCATGACGGCTGAAATTAAATTGCCAGCGGGCAAAGCGAATTCTGGCATTTTGTTTCGTTCCCAAAAAAAAGAAGACGGTTCAATGTTCGGGTATCAGGCGGAAGTCGATGGATCTGACAGGAAATGGTCGGGGGGACTGTACGATGAAGGGCGACGTGGTTGGATTCACCCAAAAAAGCCAATTGAGAATGCTTACAATGAAAAACATTGGACACCCAATCGAAAAGATGCATTCAACCGCGATGACTGGAACCATTATAAAATTAAATGCCTGGCGGATCATATTCAAATCTGGGTAAATGGAGTAAAAACCACTGATTTAAAGGACGATACTGACGACAAAGGATTCATTGCCATTCAGCACCATGGGGAAAAAGGACAAGTTTATCAATTCCGCAACCTCAGACTCAAGGAAATCACTCCTTAATTTCTGATACATTCTAAGATGCCTGAAAAAAATTTTAAAGTTGGAATCATAGGAGCAGGGGTAATCGCCGACTTTCACGCACTGGCACTTCAGGCAATGGAGGGGACCGAATTAGTTGCGGCTTACGCGAGGAATCAAGAAAAATCTGACGCATTCAGCCAAAAGTATGGATGTACTGGCTACTCCGACCTGAAAGAATTCTTGCTGCACGAAGAATTGGAAGTTGTTACAATCGCTTCGGTAAGCGGAATCCATCTGGAGCATGTTTGCGCTTCTGCCCGGGCCGGCAAACATGTGATTTGTGAAAAACCCCTAGAAGTCACTACCGAGCGGATCGATGAAATGATTCAAGCATGCCAGGAAAACGGTGTAATTTTATCCGGTATTTTTCCGCGCCGGTTCAATGATTCAACCGCTATTTTCAAGCAGGCGGTCGAAACCGGAAGGCTGGGTAAGATCGTGCTCTGCGAGGTTTCCGTCAAATGGTGGAGGACCCAGGAATATTACGATAGTGGAGCTTGGCGGGGCACCTGGAAATTGGACGGTGGCGGAGCATTAATGAATCAATCCATTCATACCATTGACTTGATGCTTTATTTGATGGGCGGTGTCCACTCGGTCTGTGCATTCGGAGGCCTGGAAGCTCACCATGGTATTGAAGTCGAAGATATTGCCGTGGCCATTGTCGAATTTTATTCGGGTGCCCGTGGAGTGATTCAGGCGTCTACTGCGTGCTACTCAAATTCTGGACTTCCTGCTTCCATTCACTTGTGCGGCGACCAAGGATCGATCATGATGGCGGATGATAAGTTCAGTCTCTGGGACTTAAAGAATGCACAACCAGAAGATGAGGAAATCATGACACATTACGGGATTCAAGAACAGGCTACAGGTGCTGGTGCTGCGGACCCGAAGGCGATTGATTTTCAGTGGCATCAAAGAAATTTCGAAGATTCCATTGACTCCCTGCGACGAGGGTCCAAACCCAAGGTCGACGGAGTCGAAGGCAGAAGAGCAGTCGAATTAATCAATGCGATTTATCGCTCCATCGATCAGGACGGAGCTAAAATAATTTTGTAAAATCCTCCATTTAATCAATCTATTCAATTATGTATCTCACTGGAATTGCCGACGAAGCTTCGCAAAAAATAGAAGAACAAATCAGAGCCACCAAGGAATTGGGTTGGAACGCAATCGAATCGCGTTTCATTGACGGAAAAAATATTCACGACCTTGAAGAGGACCACTTTGAACGGGTATGCGAAGTGCTTGAAGGATCTGGAGTTTTTGTCAATGCATTCGGTTCCGCGATCGGGAACTGGGGCAAGGATGTTCGGGATGATTTTTCCATCACCGAAAACGAAATTGCCCGGGCAATCCCAAGAATGAAAAGATTGGGTGCTAAGTTTGTAAGAATTATGAGTTACAAAGTTTTGGAACAGGAAGACCAACTGGTTGAAGAAAGGATCATGCGGCTACGTTTGATCGTGGATGCATTCATGTCTGAGGGCATTACTTCCTTGCATGAAAACTGTATGAACTATGGGGGCATGAGCGGGCAGCATACGATGGAATTATTGGAAGCCGTTCCGGGAATGAGATTAGTCTACGATACAGGTAACCCAGCCTTTAATCGAGATCGGTCCAAAGAAGGATTACCTTGGCAGGACTCTTGGGATTTTTATCAACAGGTTAAAGATCACATCGCCTATGTTCATGTCAAGGATTGCAACAACCCATCCCCGGAAAACAACAACAGGGAAACCTATGTCTATCCCGGAGAAGGCCAGGGCTATGTTCGAGAAATCATGTGCGATCTGAAGGATCGCGGATTCGAAGGAGGCATCTCAATTGAACCACATCTAGCCGCAGTCTTTCATCAGGGTGACTCTCAAAACCAAACTGAAGAAGACCCGAAAGATATCTATTTACGGTATGGTAGAAAATTAATCGAAATTCTTGATTCAATCGGTTTTGTGAGCACTCCCTACCAACCATAAATGAATTGTCTCGAGCGGACTTACCGATAAAATATATCCATGGCTCGTATAACTTACATCACAAAAGATGGAAATGAAACTATTGTAGAGGATGCCATTGGCAACCTCATGGAAATCGCACTTGATAACGATATCGATGGCATCATAGGAGCGTGCAACGGATGTTGTTCTTGCGCCACCTGTCACGTTCGCGTCAAACCGGAGTGGTTAGAAAAAACCGGTAAGGCGACTGAATCGGAGCTTGATCTACTCGACTTGGAAAGCGGCTCCGATGAACGCAGTCGATTAAGCTGTCAGATTGAAATGACTGATGAATTAGATGGCCTTGTTGTAGAGGTCTCTCCTTTCTAAAGTTTGCCAAGATTTTGTAGTTTCGATCCGAGAACACGATCCGTTTAATTTTACGGGGATCGATAATTAGTTGCTTAACCGAATATAATTTACCTTTGGTCTCCTGAGAGGTTTCCTTCTCTCTTATTAATCGCCGAGCCATGGCTGGGATGATCTCAATCGGGGAGAATCTTCGTCTAGAATACTTATTTTCGATATCACCGATCTAAAGCCCGAGTAGTTCATCCATCAACCGAGCGGTTTCTTCAATAGTTCCATCACTTCCCTCGCGCGTGGCCCAACCATTAAATTTAATCTTCTCGAGTTCACTCCGTACTTTCTTCCATTCAACATCTCCCTGGCCAAGCGGGCAAAATCCGTTTTTTGAGCCCCAGTCTTTAATGTCCAACTTCAGGGTTCTTCTCCCTAAGATCCGAATCCATTCATGACTGGGTCCATATTTCTGCATATTGCCAATGTCGTAATAAGCTTGTACCCAGGGGCTATCGATTTCATCGATGTAATCCCTGAACTGCTCAGGCTGGTAACAAAATCCATTCCATACCGTTTCGATTAAAATATGTATTTTTAAATCTTCCGCCAAAGGTAGTAACTTTCTAATCTGTTCAATCGAGCGGTTCCATACATGCTGATGAGTTTCCTCGTCCCCCTTTACTCGACCAGGCACCAAAAGAACCGAAGTCCCTCCCACTTGCTTCGCTTCCCGCATGGCCTGGGCTAACCCCTTTCGACTCCTCTTCCGCAACTCGGGGTCAGGATCAGACAAACGTACCTTCCAGTGTTTGCTGTAGACCACACCATGCATGGGCAGGCCAATTTTAGAACAAGCTTGCTTCATTGAATCAACCTCCAAGTCCGGAGCGGATCCCTCGATTCCGTCAAATCCCAGTTCCTTTAATTTTTTCATTCTCGCCAAATCCGGCTTGGTCCCGAATTTGACCGCCTTACGCACAATTCCTCGAAAGGACTTGGTTTCGGCCTGAACAATCGGAGCGAGTCCCACACTTACCCCACCCGAGGCTAAAAATTGACGTCTGTTCATGAACGGATCATGGTCGACTAATTCTCCCTATGTCGAATATATTTTTCGGTTTAACCGGAAGTAACTTGGCATTTAAAAACCTACAACCAATCATCCAATTAATCCTGACATACACATTCCTTTTCGAAAAAATTTCATCCATTCATGAATTATACAAGCATCGTCTTCTCTCTGCTAGCACTTGGCTCATGGAACTCGGCTTTTTCAAAATCCGAAAGACAATTCATTGATCTTTTTGCTTCTAATGATTTTTCCCAATGGACAAAGGTCGACGGTGGAACGGTTGGATATGGCTGGAGGGGAAAAGAGGGAATTATTCATCGGTGGATGCTCAGCGGCGATATTATCACCAAAGAAAAATACAAGGACTTTGAATTGTCCTTCGAGTGGAAGATTTCTGTGGCCGGGAATAGTGGAATCAAGTACCGCAGTCGTGGACGACTAGGGTTGGAATATCAAATTCTGGATGATAAAAATCACCGGGATAACAAGAACCCGACTCATCGGGCTGGTTCGCTTTATGAACTAGTGGCTGCCCCGGATTCAAAAATTTTAAATCCACTGGATGAATGGAATAAAGGTCGGATTCTTGCCAAAGGAAATCAAATCAAGCACTGGTTAAATGGAGAAAAAGTGGTTGAAATAACATGGGCTTCTCAAGTTTGGAATAATCAATTCCAAAAAAGTAAATATGCAAAACACTATGGATTTGGGAATTGGGAAGGTCCAATTCTTTTGCAGGACCACATGGACCCTGTCTGGTTTCGAAACTTGAAAATCCGCAGACTCTAAATTCAACTACCTTTTGGGTAGACCTTGGAAATTATCTGTCAGTGAAGAGAAATTGAGTGGGAAAAAGAGTTCGAAGTTCCGAAAACCAACCCTCCAAGAGTCGCACGGGTAATCCAATTATATTGGTCCTGGACCCGGAATATTTTTCAATGATTAAATCCGGTCTAGTTTGCATCGCATAGGCTCCAGCTTTGTCAAGGGGATCAATTTCCTCGAAATAAAGATCAATGGTTGAACCACTGATTTCCTTGAACTTGACTGAACTGGTTTCCACCTTTGTTTCAATGTAACCTAGTCTTTGATGACTCAGACAAACTCCGGTACTTACATCATGTGTTTTGCCCGATAAACCGAAGAGCATTTCACGGGCTTCCTCAAGGTCTGATGGTTTTCCAAAAATCTGATTTTTCAGGGAGACGGTTGTGTCTGCCCCTAAAATAAAACGATCGGGAAATTTCTTCGACACTTCGAGGCATTTAATTTTTGCATTTTCCTTCACCATTGCAAGGGGGCCCTCAACATGGGAAGTAATTTCATCCGCTCCGGAGCAATGAACTTCAAAACTCACTCCCATTTGGTACAACAGATCTCGCCGACGCGGGGAACCAGATGCTAAAATCAGGAAACTCTTCTCGTTCGTGTTCGCTTTTCCGGTCCGTCTTTGCATAATAGAACATGTCTTATGAACACATTTTCTATAAATGCAACGACATGAGAATTGGGGTTGCACAAATAAATTCCACGGTTGGCGATTTGGAGGGTAATTTATCCTTGGCCATCGACGCTTATGATCAGTTGGTTGGTCAAGGGACGGATTTAATTGTTTATCCTGAACTATTTCTTAGCGGTTATCCGCCACGCGACTTGCTTAACAAGGAAAAATTTCTCGACGACATTGATTGCCAACTCCAAAAATTTGCTCAACTAACTGGCCCCACCCCGGCACTTATTGGATTTCCTGAAAAATCACAGGGTACAAAACCAGCAACTTTCAATTCGGCGGCTTGGTGCATGGAGGGAAAAGTCATTCAGGTTTTTCGTAAGAGACTGCTTCCAACCTATGATGTATTTGATGAAACCCGTTATTTTAGTTCGGGAGAATGTAGTCTTTTCATCGAGTACAAAGAAAAAAAGTTGGCGATCACAATCTGCGAAGACCTGTGGATTATGAGCGACCCACGCTACACCACCAATCCGCTTGATGAAATTTCCTCCCACAAACCAGACCTCTTGATTAATTTATCCGCCAGCCCATGGTACTTGGGAAAAGAACAAAAACGAATTGATCTTTTACAAAATGTTGCCCGACAAGCCTCTTGCCCATTGATCTACGTGAATTCAGTTGGTGGTAATGATGAATTAATTTTCGATGGACTTTCGATTTCAATGGACGCCACTGGAAAATTGGTTGAAATTTCCAAAGCCTTTGAGGAATGTATTGAAATTCATGACCTCGAGGATTCTTCGGACAAAGATACTATTTCCATACTTAATCAAAAAGAAAGTTTAAGAAAGGCTCTGGTTCTTGGACTCCGTGATTACACAATGAAAAGTGGATTTTCCAAGGGACTGGTTGGATTGAGCGGAGGGATTGATTCAGCAGTGACCGCGGCACTGGCAGTGGAAGCACTTGGATCACAAAATGTAATTGGGGTTAGCCTGCCCTCTTCCATCTCAAGTGAACATAGCAAAGACGATGCTCAGGAATTAGCCGAACATTTGGGAATTGAATTTCATACCCTTCCCATTCAATCGATCGTGGATGCTGCTGCTCATGAGTTGAGCCCTTTATTTAAAGACTTTCCCCCTGATGTCACCGAGGAAAACATCCAAGCCCGTAGTCGTGGACTTCTGCTGATGGCGATCTCAAATAAGTTCGGAGCCTTGCTCCTGACGACCGGAAATAAAAGCGAACTCGCGGTGGGATACTGTACTTTATACGGGGACATGTGCGGCGGACTGGCGGTCATCTCGGATGTTCCTAAAACCCAGGTTTTTTCGCTGGCCCGCCACATTAATCATGAGAAAGTAGTTATTCCCACCAATACGATTGATAAACCACCTTCCGCCGAACTACGGCCCGATCAAAAAGACAGCGACTCTTTGCCTGATTACGAGGTCCTTGATGCCATCCTTCAATCCTATGTCGAAGAAAGCCGTTCAATTTCAAGCATTATAGAATCTGGATTCGAAGAGGAACTGGTTCGCAAAGTGGTTCGTTTGGTTGATTTAAACGAATACAAAAGAAACCAGGCCGCTCCCGGACTCAAGACTACTCCTTTAGCCTTTGGAGTGGGAAGAAGAATTCCAATCGTTCAAAAATACCCAAACTAATTAATATTTTCATATGAGTAGTGAATCCCTAAATCTTTTTGAAAAAGCAAAAAAATTGATTCCGGGAGGAGTAAATTCTCCGGTCCGTGCATTTCGGGGAGTGGGGGGGACTCCATTCTTTACCAAAAGGGCGGATGGATGTCACCTGACTACTGCCGACGACCAGGAACTGATTGACTATGTTTGTACTTGGGGTCCGGCAATTCACGGTCACAATCACCCAATGATTCACGAGGCAATTGCAAATGCCTTGAAAAATGGTACCAGTTTTGGAACGCCGGGTCCTGCAGAAGTGGAAATGGCGGAATTAATTGTCGAAGTCGTTCCTTCCGTCGAAAAAGTACGGATGTGCAACAGTGGAACTGAAGCAACAATGTCCTGCATCAGGCTTGCAAGGGGATTCACTGGTCGATCAAAAATTATCAAGTTTGCCGGATGTTACCATGGTCATGTTGATAGTTTATTGGTGAAAGCTGGATCCGGAGCCTTGACTTTAGGAAATCCGGACAGTGCCGGCATACCTCCGAGCTTTGCTCAGGAAACCATTGTTTTACCATTCAACGATGTTGATGCGGTCCGTCACGCATTTTTCGAAGCTCGTGATGAAATAGCCGCCATTATTGTTGAGCCATATCCCGCCAATTGCGGACTTATTCTTCCCCAACCAGGATACCTTAATTCCTTGCGTGAAATCGCAACTGAGTATCACGCAGTTCTTATTTTCGATGAAGTAATGACCGGTTTTCGTCTTGGGATAGGAGGGGTTCAGGAAATGACCGGGGTCACTCCTGATCTTACCGCCATGGGGAAAATTATCGGAGGTGGCTTGCCGGTTGGGGCACTCGGAGGAAAAGCGGAAATTATGGATCATCTCGCCCCGCTCGGCCCGGTCTACCAAGCGGGGACATTAAGTGGGAATCCACTGGCTATGGCTGCGGGGATTCAATCCCTGCGAATGCTCCGTGATTTATCGCCCTACCCTGCGCTGGAAACAAGCGGTTCTACTCTGGCCGCCGGAATCCGTTCGATTGCCCATGATCGTGGAATTCCGCTTCAAGTTCCTCAAGCAGGCTCAATGCTCAGTCTTTTTTTTACGGAGGAAACGGTTTTAAATTTCGAGCAGGCACTTGCCTGTAAGCACGATCGCTTCAATTCAATTTTCCATCATCTGCTTGAAAGTGGAGTCTATCTTCCACCCTCTTCCTATGAAACCTGCTTCATTAGCACAGCCCATGAACAACCTGTAATCGAGCAAACCTTGGACAAAGTAAATTCCGCATTTTCCTCGATTTAATCGTGTTGCGGTTGACAATTTGTAAAATTCATCAAGCAAATATCAATCGATATGTATAATCTCACGCGAATCATTCTGCTTTGCTTAGGCATGCAATTTCAATCTTTCGGCAGCCCCGACGACCGTATACCTTTTTACGAAGATTACCTGAAAAATGGTGACCTCGATGGATTTTTGAAAGTTGCGGAAGAATTTCTGGTTAAAAATCCAGATAGGGTTGAAGCTCCAAGACTTGCTTTTGATTTCCTCCTTGTAGCGAAGGCGGCACAGGACCTCGAAGCGATTGACCTGGCAACCAGTTCCCTGCTCTTTCAATTTTCCAACAGCCTCCCCACTCTGCATCTGCTGAGTTCCTTTGAAAAAGGATCCCCCGCATTAGTGAAGTTACTCAAAAACAAAGTCGATAAAAGTGACCTAAAAACTAATAAATTTGCGGTGAATTTTTGTAGGGCGATTGTTCTAATTGCTCGCATTCAGGGGCCTGATTTACTGAGGGACCCAGGCCTGCGTCTGCGGGCATATTTAATGGCAAAGAAAGCGGGAGTTGAATCAATCATCGAAAGCACGCAAAGTGCCCTTGCCAAAGGATCAACGGGAAACAATTCGACTGACAAGATTTTTTCCATTGTTTTATCCGATGCATCTGCGATGGAAAAAATTCCTCAGTTGTCTGATCTTTCGGGAAACGAGGTCAATTTTTGTCTATCCTACTATCTTTCGGAATTATCCGAGAAAGAAAGGGAATCTGAAAATATTAAAGCCATCCGTATCAAAAATGCTCTTTTTGGAGGCGAACGGAATTCTCGTTTTGCCAAGGAATTGATTAATTCACTACCCGCTAAATCGAGATCCAGTCCAAAATACCAAGTTCTACTCGCCCATGCCAAGTATATGGACGGTCAAAAAGATGAATGTATTCTTGGACTCAAGAAAATTTCGAAAAATTCTGATTGGGGAAAAACAGCCCGTCTCTATGCAGATGGGCTTGAATTTTCGGAGAATCGTAAAAAAATGCTTCTTGAAGCCCTTGGAAAAGCGATCGATAAGCTTGAGAAAGAAGGGGACACCTTTTTCATTGCTGCGAAATGGAAAAAAAAATCCGGTTCGGAAAAAACCAAGAATTTCAACCTCTATCTTGGAATCTCCAACTTTCTAAAACAATTTGAAATACAATTACATGCTGACAAGAAACTTAAATTCTCTTACCGAACGAATAAAGATGAATCGGCCTTATTTCTGGATTCAGCCAATAAAATATTAGCCTTTGAAACTCCAGGGGCTATCCCCACGCCCAAAGTTTCTATTTTACGGGACGCAGAGTCAGGCTCCTTTAAATATAATTTTAACCTAAATTTCTCACCTTCTTTTGAGAGCTTACTTACAGAAGCCAAATCAATTTTACAAAATGCTTACATTGGAACGCCAACCGGTCGTGAAGTTCTGCTGACACACCTGCTTAGTCAAAAAGCAATCTGGCTTGGGGTTCCCACGCCAACACCGGAGGGAACATCGTTCCCGGTTCTGTCTCTCCAAGCCGACCGGTCAGAGCCCTTAAAATCCTCTCTGGTCTTTGATTTAACCGGCAATTTATCTTCTTTTCAAATCGACGGATTCGAAGTTACAAGGTTAAAAAAAGGCGATCAAAATCTTCTCTCCGAGCTACCCAAGTGGCCAAAATTAGAAATTGAAACGGAAGAAAAATTCGACTTCAAACTTCTGATGAGCGTTCTCAGTGAAGCCACGACATTTGGAAATAAATAACATAGTTTATTAAATAATGTCTTCATGATTACGAAGATTACTTATCTTTTTATAATTGCACATCTTTCTGGAATCTATGCCCGTGCTGCTCCTAAGTTCGAGACTTTACTGATTAAAGATCTCCCTTATGCCGATTCAAACAATCCGAAACAAGAACTTGATCTTTTACTTCCTTTGGGCACAACAGGAAACTCCACCAAGCCTCTGGTCGTATGGATACATGGTGGTGGGTGGAAAAGTGGGGATCGAAAGAGCGGAATGCGTTCAAATCGTCTGCCCCAAATTGTAAGCACCGGAAAATTTATCGGTGCCTCCATTTCCTACCGGTTGAGCGGGCAATCAAGATGGCCCGCCCAAATCCATGATTGCAAGGCTGCGATTCGATGGCTCCGGGGAAATGCATTAAAGTACGGCATCGATACCGAGCGAATTGCTGTTTGGGGTTCTTCTGCGGGAGGGCATTTGGCTGCAATGCTTGGACTTACCTCCGGAGTTCAGGAACTTGAGGGAGGGATCGGAAATCATCGGATGCAATCCACTCGCATTCATGCGGTCGTAAATTACTACGGACCCAGTTCATTTCTTACCATGGACGATTTTCCCGGCAAGATCATCCATAATAGTTCACATTCTCCAGAAAGTATGCTTATTGGCGGGCCCGTTCAAAAAAGAAAGAAAATAGCGAGGCAAGCCTCACCCATCAGTCATGTGAGTCCCGATGACTGCCCCCACTTACTCTTTCATGGAATTCAAGACCCACTGGTCCCTTCTAACCAATCTGAAATCCTTCGCCAATCACTCGCCAAGAATCGGGTAGCTCATGCATTAATTTCCGTACGACCGGGAAAACATTCCATGCCATCATCCTTTACTAATCAATTTGTCCTGCCCTTTCTCCTTCACCAATTCTTTGGAGTTGGAGACTTTCCCAAAGATCAAGTCATTCAAAACTAAAACCTGGACTTTCTTTTAGTGGGTTGAATAAAAAAATTATGAATTCAAAGAAAGCAGAGAGCATCAGAAAAGAACTGGAAGAAAATTCAGGAATGATACTATTAAAAAATTTCTCTCAAGAATCCGTCCCAACTGATCCAATTTCCTGGTTCTTGGAATTCTCCAGGCATATCGGAACTCCGGTTTCGCAAAGTGAAAAAGGAGAATTTATTTTAAGCATCCGCAACCTGGGCTTTGAAATCGACGACCCGCGAACACGTGGTCCAAACACCAATCGAAAATTGGGATTTCATACCGATCGATGCGATGTCATCGGATTTCTTTGTCTGCAGGAAGCAAAAAAAGGCGGAGAGAATCAAGTCGTAAAAAGTCAGGAAGTGGAGGCAATCATTCGCGTCGAGCGTCCGGACTTACATCAGACTTTATGCCTTCCATTCCCCTACAAAAGACATGTCGTGGACCAAGGCAATCCACTGCCCTTTTGTATGCAACCTGTTTTTTCATGGAAAAAGAACTACTTCGCTTGTTCCTACTTAAGGGTTCTGATAGATCGTGCAGACGCCGATCCGGAATGCCCGAAACTTTCAGCCATCCAGAAGGAAGCGATTAATTTTTTTGATGAAGTATGCGGACGAAAGGAAATTCAGGATCGCTTTACCCTTTCTCGGGGGGATCTCCTCTTTCTTAATAACTGGACCACTCTGCACCGGCGAACTTCGTTTGAAGACTGGGAGGAGCCAGGACGAAAGCGCCACCTTCTTCGGGTCTGGCTTTCGATGCCTAATAGCCGTCCACTGGATGAGTCCTTTCGGCCAAACTTTGGAGCGGTCGAAGCGGGAGTTCTGCGTGGAGGAATGCCTCCAAGTAAATGATTCAAAAAAAGGAATGTTCACCCTCACATCAAGCTTGCCTAGAATAGTAGTTGAGTGTGGTTTGGTGTGGTAATGAAGCACCCTGTTTTATGCATTCCCCTACTTCTTTTATTACCTTTCTTAGTATTCAGTAAGAAGGAAATTGACTTTATTCCCGATCCATTTGACCCGACTGAATCAGATACTTTCAACCTTTTGGTTTGGGGAGGTGGATATTCCCCAAGCGGAAATCAACTCTCACTCGAAAGCAACATTCAATACTTTCGTAAAATACGTCCCATTCTCGGCCTTGAAAATTCTTCCATGTGGACACTTTTTGCAGATGGTAAGGACCTCGCCAGAGACCTTCAATTCAACGACTCAAATCAACCAATCCCGCTCATCAATGAAATACTCTCCGAGCTTCTGGGTACCAGTGAAGATATAGGTAACCGCTACCGCAACAATCGACTTAACCCAGATGATAACTCCTCCAATGCCTCACTTTCGAATTGGTTGGGCAAAAGTACAAATCAGATAGGTCCAAGGACCAACCTTATTTACTTCACCGGTCATGGTGGTAAAGGAACTAAGAAACATCCCGAAAACACCCACGCATGCCTCTGGAATAATCAAATCATCAAGGTATCCGAGCTTACTTCCAAACTCGATGAATTACCAGAAGACCAAGCCTGTATCATGGTAATGGTGCAATGTTACAGCGGTGGTTTTGCCAACTTTATTTTTAATGACGGTAATTTCAGTAAGGGCCCCTCCGGTCATGCAAGAGCAGGTTTTTTTGCCACTACCTTCGACCGGGTTGCCGCTGGTTGTACTCCCGACATTCAAGAAGGAGACTACAAGGAATACAGCACACATTTCTGGGAAGCCCTCTGTGGTAAAAGTCGAACGGGGAAGAGCATTTTACGGCCCGACTACAATGGCAACGGGCGTACTTCATTGTCCGAGGCTCACGCCTATGTGGTAATCCACTCAGACACCATTGACCTGCCAATCAAGACCTCGGAAGTCTTCCTTCGAAACCTTTACCCCACTTCTCGCAAGGTGGAAAAAGAAAATAGGAATAAGAGTTTGGAATCCATGGAATATGGTCGATTGCTTGAGGTCGGCTCCTCTGAAAATCGTGCAGTCTTTATTCAACTCTCGAATCAAATCGGAATAGAAGAGGAATTCCCCTATACCCAAACCAAAAAGAAAATCTCGGGTTGGAAATCTCAAAGAGAAAAAGTTGTCAAAGAGAAGAAGATACATTCAGACCGTCTTAAGAAATCAAAAGATTTGCTAAAAAAACGCATCAAAAAGGCCTATCCCGAATTACAAAACCCTTACCATCCTCTTGTCTTAAGCATTCTTAACGGCGAAGAAAAAGAATCATTAATCAGCTTGGTCAACCAAGAATCGGAATGGAGAAATTATATAAGCACAAAGAAAAAAGTATCTTTAAGCGAAGCTCGTAGATTCGCTTTGGAAAAGAAAGAGGTGAAAGCAATGCGTTTGCTGAATTGTATGGAAACTATTTTCCTCGAAGATCAACTCTTCAGGGGTAAAGGAGTCGATTCAACCGAAGAAAATATAGATTCCGTGGAAACAGAAAAAAGGAACGAAGACAACATTGAGCTCTTACCCGCATATTACCGGGTTTTGGGGTTGGAAAATTCTTACCTTCCTGGTTCTTAATTCAGGCCGATACCTAAAAACCTTTGCCTCTCAAGGCAGAATCAAGCTGTTTCTGAAATTCCGCGACATCTTCGTCCGACGGTTTGTATCCCTCATCTCCCCCTAAAAGTCCGAGCCTGCCGAACTGATCAAGGGTCCATTTTTTTTGCTGTCCATCTGAAAAAGTTACTGATCCACTTGCCATTGCACCCGGCGGGGTGACCGGATCGACTTCCACTGATACTCCACCCTCTCCGACAAGTGGACTCTCGGGGGTAACTTCTCCCGTAACTCCCGCATTTGTATCCTGTGCAGAGTCATCTGCTTGCTTTGCTACTGGCTCTTCTTCATCCACTAAAGTCAGGTCTAAATCATCAACCAAAAAACGTACATCCATGTAAGTCATTACGATTCCAAAATCATCATCGATTTTCTTCTGGACTTCCGATAAGCCCATGCCATCAGCCACCCACTTGGAAATTTCTCGCTTTTGCAACTCATCAGGTTGTCCCGGAACCGAATTGCCTTGGTTGACATCCTCGTTCGAACTTTCATTCGTAGAATCTGTTGAATCATTACTTATCATAGAGAAATAAGTAGTAACATTTTAATCAGCGATGACAAGGTTGGAACACAATGCCAATGGGGAACTATTCCATCGACTGAGACAATTGCTCATTCAGGAATTCAACCGAATGTTTGATAGAGTTATCCTGGTCCATCATATTCTCAACTGTTTTGCATGCATGAATGACAGTGCCATGGTCACGACCTCCAAATGCTCCTCCAATCTCCTGCAATGAGTGTTCAGTCAGCAGTCGGGACAGATACATCGCAACTTGTCGGGGAAAAGCTATATTTGCGGGTCTTCTTCGCGATAGCATGTCGGCCATTCGCAAGTGGTAATAATCGACCACTTTTTTCTGGATTGTCTCAATGGTTATTCGACTAAGGTTTTCTTCCCGTAAAATATCGCGTAAGAGTCTTTGCACGGTGTCAAGGTCAGCCTTTTTTCGGGTCAGGCCGACATAACCGGCGACACGCGTGAGTGCTCCCTCCATCCGACGAACATTGCGGGCGATATTTTTCGCCAAAAACTCAATGATTTCCGGTTCAACTGTAATTCCCATTGCATCTGCCTTCCGGGTAAGAATAGCCACACGGGTTTCCCAGTCCGGGGCTTGTATGTCTGCAACTAATCCCCATTGAAAACGTGAAAGGAGACGGCTTTCAATTTTGTCGATTTCACCTGCAGGTCGGTCACTCGTTAAAAAGATTTGACGCTGAGACTCATAAATATCGTTAAAAGTATGAAAAAATTCTTCTTGGATTCGTTCTTTGCCGGCTAAGAATTGAATATCATCGATCAATAAATAATCAACACTTCGGTAGCGTGAACGGAATTTAGTGAGCGTATTTTCTTGAATGGCTCGAATAAATTCATTGGTGAATTTTTCGCATGACACATAAGTGATCCGGCAGGATGGATTACGGTTTAATGCCTGGTGGGCAACTGCATGCATCAAGTGCGTCTTTCCCAGTCCTGTCTCGCCGTATAAAAATAGTGGATTGTATGCATGTGCTGGAGCGTTTGAAACTGCCACACACGCAGCATGGGCAAGTTCGCTGCCGGCTCCGACAATGAAATTCGAAAAAGTATTCTTTGGATTAATCCCCAATGATCTTCCTTTGAGTGCAGGTCCTTTCATGCGGGATCCCGTGCTGACCTTCTTTGAAAGGTCAAAGCGGTCGCTGTTTTGCTTGTTGGCTTCTTCCTCGTTCAAATCACCGAGTAATTCAACGGTAAATGGATGCCCGACTAATCGATCAGCTTCTTGCCTGATAACATCCAAATAATTGTCTCTTATCCAAATGGCTGAAAATTCATTGGGAGTGATTAATTCACAGCCGTCTTCATCCAGATGACCAACACGCATGTTGTCGAACCAGACACGAAATGTATCTGCGGGGATGACTTCCAGGAGTTGCTCACGGAGAGAACTCCAAAATAATTCAGGGGATGTTAATTCAAGAGGCATGAGGGAATTAGGAAAATTTATTCACAGCCATTAAAACCGCCCGCAGGGAGCAATAAAAAAGGGTTTTTGGCAGTGTGGAACATTAGAAAAAAGTGATTTATAAACAATACTGAAAAAATCTGGTAAAATCCCCTTAGTAACTACCAATTAGAGATTTGTGTAAGAATAGAGGGATTTAATTATTGGGTTATAGTGTAGTGGTGGTACAAAAGGGATACAATATGTTTGAAGAAGATTCTCGATGAAACCAAGAAAAAAAATCAATCATGAGCGGAAACTTTCTCACAAGTTATTAACACTGTTTAGTCCATAAGTTTTCTGATATTTTTTTAGTTGCATACTCATGGAATTTTGCTCATCTGCGAAGCTTGCTGATTATTCGACACTTATAAAAAAGATTTGTTCCTAAAATCAGATAAAATAATCTCAGGAATTCATCTTTTTCAAAAGTTTTTCATTAAAATCAACTGCTGAATCATAATCAAATTGTCGGGCAGCTTCTACCATCGCAGCAACTTCTACCAAACGTGCCATGTCACGGCCCGTGCGAACCGGGATTTCCATGTGCGGAATTGGAACGCCAAGAATATCAAAATATTTCCTCTCCAACCCGGTTCTCTCCAACTCATTGTCACTGGTCTCCTCCAGTAAAGTGACGACTAATTCGATTTTCTTTTCCAGTCTGACGAATCGAATTCCAAATAATTTCTCAACATTTATGATTCCAATGCCACGGCATTCCATAAAACCTCGGCTGATGTCGTCGCAAAAACCAACGGGTGAGTGGTCGCTAAGAAGTTTAACGCGCACGACATCATCAGCCACTAAACTATGCCCACGTTCAATCAAGGCTAGAGCGGCTTCACTTTTCCCTGCCCCACTGTCCCCCTTAATCAAGGTTCCGATTCCTCGAATTTCAATCAAAGTACCATGCAAGGATGTCCGGGGGGCAAAGCGCTCCTCAAGCAAGACAGTTACCTCGGTGGTGAATGCTTTGGAACTCAATGAAGTCCTAAAAAGAGGCACTCCGAATTCTTCGAGTACCTCAATCATTTCCGGAGTTGGTACTAAATTTCTTGAAACTACCACGCATGGAATCCTCTTGGATGCCATCGCCGACATTACATTTTTTCTTCTGGCCGAAGATTGCTCACGAAAAAATCCCATTTCCCCTGCTCCAAAAAGCTGAATTCTTTTGTGGGCAAAATATTTATAGTAGCCAGTCACTGCGAGGGCTGGACGATTCACGCTTTTTTCCCGAATCGTGCTTCGTGAAAGGGATCGTTTTGAGGTCACCAATCGGAGCTGGAGCTGCTCACCGTATGCTTGGAAAAATTCCTTTACCGCAATACTTTCGATAAGTTGTGGAGGATTTGCTTCGTTTCTTTTCATCATTGGTAAAGTTTTGATTAGGCGACAAAATCATGTCCGAGGTACTTTTCTCTGGTCTTCGGATCATTCAACAGAAAACTGGAATCTCCGTGAGCAAGAACCTTTCCGTCGTAAAGCAAGTAAGCACGATCAACGATTCTCAACGTTTCACGAACATTGTGGTCGGTAATAAATATCCCAATTCCTTTTTTCTTAAGAGAAAGAATTATTTTCATCACCTCGCTTACACTGATTGGATCCACTCCGCCAAAAGGCTCATCAAGTAAAAGAAAAAGCGGATCAAGAAGCAACGCCCGCGTAATTTCAAGTCTTCTTCTTTCTCCTCCACTCAAAGTAAAAGCTTTTTGAGAAGCCAGATGATTCAAGTTAAGTTCCTCGAGTCGCCGCTGAACAAGTTCATTTTGTTCGGTTGCGGAAATTCCAAGAGTTTCTGCGATGACTTTTAAATTATCTTCTACGCTCAATTTTCTAATAATCGAAGATTCCTGGGGAAGATAGACCAAGCCCAGTCTCGCTCTTTTATAAGCGGGAAGGGAAGAAATTTCTTTCTGATTGAGTTTGAGGGAACCACTGGTTGGTCGGGTGAAACCGGCAACCATTGAAAAGGTGGTGGTTTTCCCTGCTCCATTCGGTCCAAGCAGACCCACTACTTCACCTCCTTTAGCCTCCATATTTACGGAATTTACCACTTGCCTGCGACCGTAACTTTTACAGAGTTCCAACACAGAGAGCAGGTTTTTTGAAGGTTCACTCATCCTCTTCCTTTTTTCTTCCAAGTGGAAATCCAAGACTGGGCAGCGAGGGCAGTTCAATTCTCGGACGATTTCCTTCGCTTCCCATCACCTGTGCTCTACGGGTTCCTTTCTGAAGAAGAATCTTTTCGCCTCGAACCACCCCCCATTCATTGTCTTCCACCCGTGCGTTCCCTTCCAGCACAGCCTCACCATCCATCGAATCAATGGTGAGTGAATCACAAAAGGATTTCCTGCCTGGTTGCTCAAGTTCCACTGCACTTTTAGCAAAAACTTTTGAAATCTTTCCGAGGGAGGATTGGTTTTGATCTTTCTCAAAAAGAAGCTCCATTTCTTCACATTGAATTTTCATCTCCTCTGAGCTGATTGATACTTTTCCACGAAGCAGAAATCGATTCGATTCTTTGGAAAGTTCGAGTAATTCAATGTATTCAGCCACAGCAAAAGTACTAAATTTCTTGTCGGGAGAAATTTTCCTATCGGAAGAAGTAATTCCAAGATTTAAGTCCTCTTCGAATAAAACTTTTCCGTTTTCCTTAAAGGCCATCAAGTGCTGTCCTTCATCCGTCCGCTCCCTCCAAATCCATTGCTCGCCCTCCGCGGAAAAACCCTTCCCTTCCACAGTGAGTAGACTATCCCCATTCGCTTCCCCGCTTTTTGGTTTAAAAAGCCCATTGCTACTTCTGGCATTGGATTGATTAAATCCGGTCATTGTTTCAAGGGTTAAATCAGAAGCCTCGTACAAGCCCTCGCCCATAAAGTTGACTTCATTGGCGGATAATTTCCAAGACAACCGACCGTTTTCCTCGAACCCCGGGATCGTTACATTCTTGACTCCAGAAAGTCCCTCCTTGTGCTCTTCACCACCCCATAAAAAGCCTGGAGAAATAACCGTGCACACAAAGTCCGAAAGTAAGAAAAAAATCGGCGTGCACAGTTTCACGGCTATTTATTTCGAGAACCTGTGGCTCTGCTCGCATCTAAGATCTCCATAGATCCAATCACTTCAAGCTCTTTTTCTCGCTTGGCATAGATTCACTTGTTTCAAAGGGAACAAATTTCAAAACCGTCCCATTTATGCAGTAACGCTTGTCCGTCGGAGTATCAAAGCCCTCACCGGTAAAAACATGCCCCAAGTGACCCTCACAAATGGCACAAAGTACTTCTGTTCTTGGATACCCCATCAAGTAGTCAACCGAGGTTATTACATTCTTTGCTTCCGAAGGATCATAAAAGGAAGGCCATCCACATCGGGAGTCAAATTTTTCCTTGGATGAAAAAAGTTCAGAGTCGCATCCGGCACAAAAATAGGTACCTCCCCCTTGTTTTTTAAACTTTTCATAAACCGGTCCATTTGGTCTCTCCGTCCCCGCTTTTCTTAAAATCGCGTATTGTTCCGGAGTTAAATCTTCCTTCCATTCTGCATCGGTTTTCACAACTTTTCCGGGGTGGTTAAGGATGTTTTTAGATCGGGTGTCATTTTTATCTTTCTCGTCTCGGACGGATTTAGAATTTAAGTGAATGGTTACCACCAAGACTAGAAACCCGACCAGTGAAAACCATAGTCGTTTGCTGATTAGAAACTTCATTCAATGAAAGGTTTAAAAAAATATTCATTCGTAATCAAGGAATTCGTGCAGTCGGCCCTCAGCCCAAACGCTCGAGTAAACTGGCTTCATTGGTGTAGGTGATCGCAGATTCCTTCGTAATTACTCCATGTTGATAAAGATGAAGTAAGTGTTGCTCCATCGTCATCATCCCCTCCTTAGCTTGTGTTTCCATGGTTGAATATACCTGCTGCCAATTCCCGGTTCGAATTAAATTCCCAAGCGCCGGTAAATTTTTCAATACTTCCATCACGAGAATTCGGCCATTGCCATCAGCCCGTGGGACCAGTTTTTGACTCAGTACAAAAGAAAGGCTGAATGAAAGTTGCAGGCATAGACTTTTTGTCTGCTCCGAGGGAAACATGTCTACAATCCGACTCAGTGCACCTTTTGCGTCTCTGGTGTGCAAAGTTGAAAAAACCAGGTGACCGGTCTCCGCCGCACTCAGTGCTAGGGAAGCAGTCTCCGTATCCCGTATTTCTCCCACGAAAATAACATCTGGATTTTCCCGCAAAGCACTGCGCAAACCTTCTGCAAAGGTCGGAACATCTTGCCCGATCTGTCTTTGTGAAACCATCGAACTTTCGCTTTTGAAAAGAAATTCAACCGGGTCCTCCAAGGTAATTATTCTGGTCTTTCGGTGCAAATTAACATGGTTAATCAGCGAAGAAATGGTCGTCGACTTTCCACTCCCGGTCACTCCGGTGACTAAAACCAATCCCCGTTTTAGTGAAGTAATATCCTGCCAAATTTTCTCCGAGGGCAACCCAACCTCTTGTATCGACGGAATATTCGATGCTAATACCCGCATTACAAAGGCCAGTCCATCGCGATCATGAAAAACATTAAGTCGAAAATTTACTCCTTGATCCTTCCATTCAAAAGCGGTGTCCAAATCATTCGGATTTTCCTCATCCAATACAAACTCCAAGTGTCTTTCACTTAACAACACACCCAACATATATCGAATGACTTCATCACTTACCCCGGTTCCTTCAGGAAGTGGAGTTAAATCATCATCGATTCGAAAACTTACCGGACGTCCTGTTTTGACATGCATGTCTGAAATTCTGGAGAGATTTCCTCTCTGGTAGGAAGGATCGATAAAGTAATTGAGCATTTGAGTAAAACTCATGGTTGCCTGACCGACTTGATAAATGGGTTGGTTGATGTCGTATTTTTCTTCCATCCCAAGAAAATGAGGTGAAGAATCAAATTCTTCAAGCCAAGACGAACACGAATGAATAACTTTTCACTCTTTCCTAAAAAATTAATTTTGAATTGCCTTATTCATCGGAAAGAAAGAAAACAACTGCTTCTAATTCATGAAGGTTCATTTCAAAGGCACACGGGGATCGATTCCCACCGCGTATTCCGCGAATGATATAAAAGACAAGGTGGTCGCCGCTCTTCTTGCCGCACGTGGAAAAGAACTTCGATCAGAAAGACAAATCCGCGAATTCGTAGAGAAGAAACTTCCCTTTCAAGTTGGTTCAGGATGGGGGGGAAATACTCCCTGTGTATATGTCGAGACCGGATCGGAGGAAAAATTAATTTTTGATGGAGGGTCTGGAATGCGGGTCCTCGGTCAGGAGTTTGCCAGTCAAGGAATTTCAAACACCACCTTTCATGTTTTTATCTCTCATCTTCACTACGACCATATACAGGGCATTCCTTTTTTTATCCCTGCCTACGATCCCTCCAATCACATTGTGTTTCACGGTGGGCACGAAATCATCGAAGATTCATTAACCCGGCAGATGTCTGCTCCTTTTTTCCCCATTGGAATGGACGCATTTAATGCAAAAATATCTTTTGAAACTCATAAACCCGGGGATGTGCTCGAACACTGTGATGCAAAAATAACTTTAATTGAACAGGCTCATCCAGGTGTGTCCTACGGCTATCGAGTAGACTCACAGGAAAAATCCATGGTCTACTCCACCGATGCGGAACATACCAATGAGGCACACTCTTCCAGTTATCCATTTCTCGATTTCATTCGTGGTGCAAATCTTCTTATTTTCGACGCCCCCTACACTCATTCTCAATCAATCAGCATTCGCGAACACTGGGGACACTCCAGTAATATCATGGGGGTTGAACTGGCTGCCCGTGGAGAGGTTGAGACTCTGGCCATTTTTCATCATGACCCGGGATCTTCCGACCATGAAATTGAAAGTCTCCAGGCACACACGAAAAAATTCCTGCAGACTTCGCGCTCCGCAATCAAGGAAACAAGGCCCGGAATTCCCGGTGCTCCCTCCACTCGGAAGTTCCCCACTGAAATCCTTCACTCCCATGACGGATTAGTCCTCGCTTTATAATTTTTCTTCATGGATCCTATTCTCACCGAAGCAGAGGAATTCCCCAAAAGATTAGAGAAAGAAATCATCAACGAACTCCCCATGATTCGCTTCCACGGAGCAATCAAAGTGGCCGAGGATTTAAAATCATTCAACCTCCTTGCCGCTCAAATCGAAAATCATCCGATTCTTGGATTCGACATTGAGTGTAAACCAAATTTCAAGCGCGGGCCTAACAATCCACCCGCTCTTCTGCAACTCGCCACCGCCGACCAAGCCTTCCTATTCCGTCTCTATCCGGCCTTCAAACTTGGTCCTTTGAAAAAAATTCTGGAAGATCCAAAAATCATAAAAACCGGGGTCGCCCTGAAAGATGACTTGCACAACCTCCAAAAAATTGAGGAATTTTCCCCGCAGGGATTCGAAGACCTCGCCAGCCTCGCACAGTCCTTGAAAATTGAACAAACTGGATTGCGGAATTTAACCGCGATCTTTTTCAAGCACCGCCTGTCCAAATCTTCTCAATTATCCAACTGGCAAAAAATTCCTCTTTCCAAGTCCCAAAAGATCTACGCCGCCACCGATGCCTGGATTAGCCGTGAGCTTTTTTTGATCATGAAAACAACGCTCGAAAAAAAGACCTGAGTTTATTCCTGTAATTTCCAGCCTCTTTTTTTCAGCATATCGAGGAGCACCGCCGCCAGTAAAACCATTCCGAGGACCACTTTTTGTGTGTAACTTTGCACCCCGGTCAAATTCATCCCGTTTTGAATCACTGCAATAATAAAAGCACCGATCAAAGTACCGAATATTTTTCCCCGCCCCCCTGACAGTGAGGTTCCCCCCACCACCACTGCGGCAATGACATACAATTCATACATCAGGCCATATTTCGGATCGCCACTTCGAAATTGGGAGGCCATGACAATCCCCCCCAGTCCCGCCAATACTCCCGAGCTCGCATAAACCCAGAGTAAAATTCTTTTCACTGGCACACCTGACAACCTGGCTGCCTCCGGATTTCCACCCACCGCATATACATGTCTTCCAATTGTCGTCCGGCTCATCAGTAAATGAGCGGCGATATAGAGGACCGCCATCAGGGTGACCGCATTGGGAATTCCCCCGAGATCATCTCCCCTGCCCAACCAGTCAAAAGAGGCAGGCAACTGATAAATCGACAAGCCCCCGGACAACATGTAGGCCAATCCACTTGCCACCATCATCATCCCCAGGCTGGCGACAAACGGGGGCACATTAAAATAAGCCACCATCGCACCCGAAAAAAGGCCCAGTCCGCCACTGGCAAGCATTGCCAACGCGCACCCCACGGTCATGCCAAAGACCGACGCATCCACCCCACCGGTCCATTCCCGGATTGTCCAGGTTGCCAGAACCGCTGAAAACGCAATTAAACTACCGACGGAAAGATCAATTCCCGCGGTTATAATTACGAGGGTCATTCCAATTGCAAGTATTGCAATTACCGCAATTTGATTGGCAACATTCAACAAATTCGAAGCCTTTAGAAAATTCGGCCATCCATAACTTTTTGGGGTCATCACCCGCATCTCACTGCTTGCAGGATTTAATTTTCTTAAATTTTCAACCACTGGTAATTGCGCAAAAAATTGTTCGCAAGCAACCAGGTCGAGGCTCGAATTTGTCTCAAATACATTTCTTAGTGCCCGCCCAAATTCCGGTGGTCCACCCGTGAGTGCCCCTTTTATTTCCCATCCCTCCCGGGTCAATCTTTTACGTATTCCTTCCACGAATGCATTTCCATCCACCCCTTTTTTCCCGACTATCAATACAGTGCCAGCCACCGGAAATTTTTCGATTATTTCCTCGGACAATTGATTGGCCCCCTCCTCTCCAACTGGTTGCTGCTGTTCATAGGTGATCGAACTGAAAAAAACACACAGAAAAAGCAAGGCCCCGAGCATTCCATAATCGGAAGAAAAAAGTGCTTTCAGAATTTTCATCATCAATTCAGGCAGCTCGTTCTTTCTCTCCTATTGCCAGAGCGATTAATTTTTCCTGAGTAATCCCCTCTCCATTTTCAACTTCTCCCCTCACTTCTCCCTCTTTCATCACGAGGATGCGATCACTCATTCCAAGAACTTCGGGTAATTCAGAACTGATCATCAAAATTGCCTTTCCCTGATCCGCCAACCGGTTCATCCATTGATAAATTTCAAACTTTGCCCCGACATCAATTCCCCGGGTGGGTTCATCAAAGATCAAGACCTCCGCATTTCGTTCGAGCCACTTTGCCAGCACAACTTTTTGCTGGTTCCCTCCGGATAATTGGCCGGCCAACTGGGCAGGTCCCGAAATTTTGATCCTTATTTGCTCAACGAATCTGGAAAACGATGCCCGTTCCCTCTTTTGATCAATCCATCCCGATCGGGAAAACCTTTCCAAATTTGGTAACCCAAAATTTTCCTGCACCGAAAGTCCAAGAATTAATCCCTGTTCCTTTCGATCCTCAGTCAATAAACAAATTCCCTCTTTGATTGCATCGCTCGGATTTCTAAGTTCCAACTTCCGTCCGTCCAATTCAATCTCTCCCCCCTCGCGTGAATCCGCCCCAAATATCAAGCGTCCGGTCTCGGTTCTTCCCGCACCCACCAACCCGGTGAGGGCGACAATTTCTCCCGCCCGCACTTCCAGGGATACACCCCGTACTTTTTTTCCACGCCTCAAGGAATTCACCCGTAATCGGACCTTGCCAATATTTCTGGTGTGACTTGGAAATTCACGGTCCATCGATCGACCCACCATCAACTCGATGATTTTCCCCCTGCTTAATTCCTCCCTGCTTAATTCCCCGACTCTCTCTCCGTCGCGCATCACCACTGCCCGGTCGGCCAGACGCTCGACTTCCTCGAGCCGATGACTGACGTAAACAATTCCAATCCCCTTACTTTTTAAATCATCGACCAACAAATAGAGTTGCTCGACTTCTTTTTTGGTCAGGGCAGCACTTGGTTCATCCATCACCAAAATTTTTGCATCCCTGACCAAGGCCTTGGCAATTTCCACTAATTGCTTCTGGGCAATCGTTAATTGATCACATAAAATTTTTGGGTCAATTTCCGCCCCAATCCGCTGAAACGTTTCCATGGCCCGAATATTTTGTTCGGACTTCCGGACCCATCCATAATTACTTGGCTCGATCCCGAGGAATATATTTTCCGCGGCGGATAATCCCGGAACCAAATTAAATTCCTGATAAATAATTGCCACCCCTGCCTCCAGAGAATCCAGCGGTCCGGAAAATCGTCTCTCTTTTCCCTCCACCTCAATCATTCCCTCCTCCGGTTCATGAGCCCCGCCCAGTACCTTTATTAATGTACTCTTTCCCGCCCCGTTCTCTCCGAGCAAGGCAACACATTCTCCTGTATTTAAATCAAAATCCACTCCCTTCAATGCATGCACTCCGGGAAATCTCTTGTGAATTGAAGACAATCGGAGCAGTTCGGTGGACTTCGGTTTCAAAATTTGCTCACTCTATCCGGCAAGGATTATAACTTTTTTAACACCAGATTTTTTCCCGGAATTGACTGGCAGTATCGATACAGATTCGACCGACTGTATTGACCGGCAAGCCAAGGGCCCGGTAATGGCCGGGACAATTCATAATTGCCAGCGTTTTTTCCGTCCCCCTTGCCGAGTCTTCTGTGCTTACTGTTCTTGTATCGCTCCAATTAATAAAAGTACTTGTTTGTAATTCACACCGTCGGTTTATTCGAGTTCAGGATCATTTAATCCATCCGCCTGGGTATACAAGGCAGTGGGAATTAATACCTCGCTTGGAACATCCTCCCCGCTGAAGTAGGAAATGATTAATTCCACCGTCTTTTTTCCAATTTGATCGGGAAATTGTACCGGGTCGGCAAAAATTTTGCCTTCCTTTATCGCCTGCTTCCCCTCGGGCTGGCCGTCAAATGCGACAATTTTTACCTGGTCCTGCTTGCCAGCTTTTTCCAGTGCCGCCCGTGCCCCGAGTGCGGAGGGATCATTAATCGCAAAAATTCCCGCAAGGTCAGGATGTGCCTGCATCGTGTCCTCCGCCACCTTGTATCCTTCATCCCGCACTCCGCCCCCGTCCAATTCCGCCACCACTTCAATTTTCCCGACTTCACGTCCCCGGTTGTGGGCATTTATGACCTCCTTAAATCCCTGCACCCGCAACTGGCAGGAATTTGCCTGCGGAAAATGGATCACCAATACTTTCCCCCCGGTCTCGCCCAATGCATCTACCATTGCATCCCCGGCCAATTTCCCACCCTGCAGGTTGTCCGATCCGACATGGCTGACTACTTCCGCTCCTTCCGCGACGCATTTTAAATCACATGTAAAGACCGGCACCCCCGCTGCATTTGCTTTTTTCACCGCCGCTCCGATCGAAATTCGATCACATGGATTCAAAATGATTGCGGATACACCCTTGGTCAGAAAATCATCAATTTGATTCGCCTGTTTCTGCACATCGCGGTCACCATCGACAACGATTACCTCATACCCATGCTTGGCCGCTTCACTGGTAATATTTTCTGCGATTACCGAAAAAAATGGATTCCCCAGGGTCAGGACGGACACTCCGATCATTCCCTTTTTTTCACTTCCTGAATCCTCTTTGGATTGCATCCCGGCCCCTTCATCTCCCCCTCCGCAACCTGCCAGAAAAAGAATAAATAGTGAAAAAAATGTCCGTACGGAAAATAAAATTCGTGTTTTCATGGCTGGTGAGGATTAGGGTTGATTTCTAAATTTGGAAACCTATCCATAATTGGAAATACATGAAAGAATTAAACTTCAAGCAAGAACTTACCGCGGCCTTTGGACAGCCAATTTCTGAAAATCCCACCCAGGTCATGGTCGAAGCCGCCTACCGCCATCATCAACTCGACTGGCGCTACCTCACCATAGAAGTCGGGCCGGAGGATTTGGAATCCGCGGTTCAGGGTGCCAAGGTCATGGGCTTCCAGGGTTTCAACTGCACCATTCCGCACAAGGTAAAAGTAATTGACTACCTGGACGGCCTGGGAGAATCCGCTTCTTTGATGGGAGCAGTCAACTGCGTGGTTCGAAAGGACGGGCAATGGATTGGAGAAAATACTGACGGCAAGGGTTTTGTTTCTTCCCTTCGCGAACTCACTGATCCCCAAGATAAAAAGGTGGTGATTTTCGGGGCCGGCGGGGCCGCCCGTGCAATCAGTGTGGAAGTTGCCCTTGCCGGTGCTTCCTCGATCACCATTGTCAATCGTTCCCCTTCCCGGGGGGAAGAATTAACCGCCTTACTCACCGACAAACTTCCCTGCTCCGCTGACTTTGCATCCTGGGAGGATACCTATTCCATTCCCTCCGATACCGAGGTCGTGATCAATGCCACTTCAATCGGGCTTTTTCCCGACCTCGATGCCCGGCTTGATTTCGACCCTGATTCCCTCCTTTCCAGCATGGTGGTTGCCGATGTCATTCCCAACCCACCGGTCACCCATCTCGTACGAGACGCCCGGGCCAAAGGATGCAAGGTAATTGACGGCCTTGGCATGCTCGTCAATCAGGGAGTCATTGGAATCAAGCACTGGACCGGTGTCGACCCCGACCCCTCGGTCATGCGGGCCGCACTCGAAGAAGTATTCGGTTGATCGATCCGACCTGCTAATCTTCAATTCTGTTGTGAAATTATTTTTTCCCTTCTACATCCCGTTGGTTCTTTTGCTTGCTTCCTGTTCCGACCTCCCGGAACCAGTTGGCGACTCCCCTCCCCCGGTCCACGGAAATGAAATCAATACCCTCACCGATTCCACTTCCCATCCCGACAAATCATTTTCCTCTCCCTGGTCAGTCTCCCGCAAACTGCTCAAAGGAGGCAAGCAGGAAGGAGTCGAACTCCTCACCCTCGACAATGGAAAATTAAAAATTGTCGTCATTCCCACCCGGGGGATGGGCATTTTGGAAGTCACCCTTGGAAATCTCCGCCTCGGATGGAATTCACCGGTCAAGGAAGTGGTTCATCCCTCTTTCATCCACCTCGAGAGTCGGGGTGGTCTCGGCTGGCTCGAGGGATTTAATGAATGGATGGTTCGATGCGGGCTCGAATTTGCGGGTCATCCCGGAACCGATGAATTCATCACCAACACCGGGGAAAAAGGTACCCTCAACCTTACCCTTCATGGAAAGATTCAAAATATACCCGCCTCCTCCTACGAAGTAATTGTCGACCCCGACCCTCCCCACCGCATTCGCATCCGTGGAATTGTTCACGAAAGTTTTTTCTACGGTCCCAAACTTTCCATGGTCACGGAAATTTCCACCGTTCCGGGTTCCGACTCTTTTCAAATTTCCGACAAAGTGACAAATTCCGGTCCTTCTCCCCAGGAATTTCAATTGATTTATCACGGGAACTATGGCTCCTCCATTCTCGAGGAAGGAGCCCTCGTTTACGCCCCCGCCAGGAGCGTCACTCCAATGAATGAACACGCCGCCAAATACCTTGATTCCTGGAACACCTACCGTGGACCCACGCCCGACTTCATTGAAGAAGTCTACCTCCTCGATCCGCTCCCCGGGGAGGATTCCTCCGCCCTTGCCCTCCTCACCAACCGCAGTGCCTCCCTTGCCACCTCCGTTCGTTGGAACCTCAATGAATTGCCCTTCCTCACAATCTGGAAAAACACCGCCGCCCGGGAAGACGGATATGTCACCGGTATCGAGCCCGCCACCGGCTACCCCTTCAACCGTCTGGTCGAGCGAAAATACGGACGCGTCCCCATGCTCGCCCCCGGGGAGGCCCGTTCCTTCACCCTTGATTTCGGAATTCATCTCGGCGAGGACGCGGTGGGCGAATTAATTGAAGAAGCCACCAACCGCCAGATGCAGGCCAGTTTACAACTCATCCCCCAACCCCCCGCCACCAAATAATTTGCCGTGATTAAAATCCCCCCCGCATTTCTTCTATTCCTTCCATTCATTCTATCCGGCTCCGACTGGGCCACTTGGCTTGGTCCAATGGGAGACGGCACCAGCTCCGAATCGAACTGGAAGGCGGAAATTGAAGACCCGCTCTGGAAATCAAAAATCGGGGTCGGATTTTCCGCGGTCTCCGTGGCCGATGGAAAACTCTATGCGATGGGCCACGATGGAAAAAAGAACCGGGGCATGGAAACCGTTTTTTGTTTCGACGCCGGTACCGGGAATCCAGTCTGGAAAAATTCTTATCCCGCCCCCCTCGTCGACTATCTCCACGAGGGCGGTCCCTGCTCCACCCCGGTCGTGGACGACTCCATTGTTTTCTCAATCAGCAAGCACGGCCTGCTTCATGCCTGCGACGCAAAGGATGGAAAAATCCTGTGGAAACGGGATATGCAGGAGGCAGCGGGCATGAAAAAACTCCCACACTGGGGCTTTGCCGCATCTCCCCTGGTCGTGGGGGATCAACTCATTATTGAGTCCGGGGCGACCTATTCCCTCGACAAGCGGACCGGTTCAATTCTTTGGAAAAGCCGCCCCTACCAGCCCGCCTATGGCACACCGGCTCTGTTCTCTCCCGGAGGAGGGGCTTCCATAATTGCCGTCCTCAAGACTGATGGACTCGTACTCCTCGACTCTAAAAATGGAAAAACCCTCGACTTTGTTCCCTGGGAAACCAGTTACCAGACCAATGCCTCCACTCCAATCGTCCGTGGAAATAATCTTTTTTTATCCACCGGGTACCAGCGCGGATGTGCCCTGTTTCAATGGAACGGAAAAAAACTGGTCAAAAAATACGAAAACAAAAACCTCTCCACCCACATGAACCATGCAATTCTTGTCGATAATTTCCTTTATGGATTCGATGGAAATGTTCACATGGCCGGCCCCAAGGATTTCGTCTGCCTGAATTTTTCCACCGGAAATGTTGAGTGGCGGGTCACCGACCGCGGACTACAGGTCGGGTCCCTGCTGGTTGCGGGCGACCGGATGATTGTGCTTGGCCAGCGGGGAGAACTTGTATTTGCCCGGGTCAATCCCGACAAATTCGACGAACTCTTCCGGGAACAGGCAATGGGTGGTCGCTGTTGGACCATGCCCGTGTTGTCCAACGGCCTGCTGTATTTGAGAAACTCCCGGGGCGACCTCTTCGCATACAACCTCCGGTCTTAACCGCCTGCCTGTACGAGGGCCTCAATTTTTTGCCCGTATTTTTCATATGCCTCCGCCCCCCCGTGCAAGCGCAACCGGTCCAGCACCCGTGGATTTGAGGGCCGGGGGAAATTAATTTCCATACTCTTTAAATCCAGAGGGTATAAATCACTGTGTGAGCTCAGAAAAAAAGCATCCTTTTCTAACACCCTGCATAATTCGCCCTCCACTTTTTTTCGATAGTCCAATCCCGGTAAGATACAGTCCTCAATCCCACAAGCCAGCACGCAGAGTAATTCATCCGGTTCCCGTTGCAAATATTCCAACATGTCCACTGCTTCCACCTTGTAGGGAATACGGTTTAAATTTTCTCCCCGCTCCTCAATTAATCCAGTCACTGAATTTTTCTGCAAGTCGGAGTAAAAAGGTTCCACCGCCACAAAATTTTTCGCTCCGCAAGCCGCGGCCAGTGCATACCCATGGGGCATCATTCCCGCTCCCAGTTCGACTACCCTTCGATCCCTCAATATATCCTTCAAAAAATTCCCCCGGTCGGTCAGTGCCCACTCATACAACGCCCGGGTAAATTCTCCTCCGGGGGCCGCAAATCCAGTCCCCAAATCCCGTGAAGCCGATAGTCTTTCCCGCCAGTCGCGGGAATTTAATTCAGATTTCATCTCCCCGCTCAAAATAAACTCAGCTCGTTCTTTCGAGCATATAAGTGGTCAGGTCCAGTAGAAATTCTCCCTCACCGCCCACCTCTTGCAGTGCTTCCCGTGCCCACTGTGTATGTTCAGTGGCCAATTTTCGGGCTCCCTCCTCCCCCTTCAAGGTCACCCAGGTCACTTTCCCATGCTCGGCATCATGCTCCGCATTCTTGCCCAGTTCCTCACTCGAACTGGTAACATCCAACAAATCATCCACCGCCTGAAAAGCAAGGCCGAGAGATTTTCCCGCCCGTTTCATTGCCTCCATTTTTTCGGTGTCCTCTCCCCGGCTCCCAATTCGCAGGCCCATCAACAGGGAGGCCTGAATCATGGCCGCAGTCTTATTTTCATGGATGTATTGTAAATTGTCTTCGTCGGGAATTTTCCCCTCCGAGAGCAGGTCCTGCATCTGTCCACCCACCAGCCGTTGGCTCCCTGCGGTCGCGGATAATATTTTCACCAGGTCAATTCCCAGCCCGGGCATCCGGCCGTATCCATCGGCGAGAATTTCAAACGCCCTGGGTTGCAGGGCATCCCCCGCGAGGATTGCGGTCGCCTCATCAAACGCGAGGTGGCAGGAGGGCCGACCACGACGGAGGTCGGAATCATCCATTGCGGGCAAATCATCATGAATCAAACTGTATGTATGTATGCACTCGATCGCCAGGGCCGCGGGCATTGGATCTACAGGGCCCGGAAATAAATCATTGGCTGCAAGCACCAGAATTGGACGCAGGCGCTTGCCCCCCGCTTCCATACTGTACCGCATCGCCTCGTGCAAACGGGCGGGGTGTTCCTTCCCGCCGGGTAGGCAATCCTCGAGGGATTGATTCACTTGAGACTGCCAACTTTTTAGTTTTTCTGAAAAATTCATGACTTGCGGAATTTTTTAACTATGTCATGATTCATGGGCTATGCCAAGTTTGGAAGCCGTTTGTGGAAGGCTGTTCAGCCGACCGGGTTGGATACCGAAGGTTTTATGGGGAGGTGGACTTTGTTTCATTCCCATTCTTAACTTGTTTGCATTTGGATACCTGCTTGAATTCACCCGCCGGCTCCGCCGGTCCAATCATTGGGAACTCCCCGAATGGAACGAAATGGAAATCCCCCGTCTCTTTGTGGAGGGCCTGCGGATGTTTCTTTTATTACTTGGATATGTCGGAGTTCCCATGCTCCTCGCCTGGCTGCTGAGTTTTGTTCTGCTCTTTCTTTCCTTTGGTCTATTGGGAGTCGTTAGTTTCTTTCCGATCGCGGTCGCCGGCTTCTTTGGCCCCTTTCTTTTTCTTTCCGCCATGCATGCGTATTTACAGGACCAACTTTTTTCCGACGCCTGGAATATCCGGGAAGTATTTAAATCCGCACTTCCTTTCTGGCCCAGACTCGCAATTCCCGTCGTTGCATTTTGGGGAATCTTTTTGCTCGCTCTTCCCCTCTATGGAATTTCCTTTTTCATCGGTATCTGGGTCCTGCTTGCTTACTCGACCGCCTTGCAATTCGAGAGATAATCGAGTAGAACCACTCGCTTACCAATTTTTGCCACCGAATCACTATGCCAACTTACGACTATCAATGCTCCGCCTGCGGACACGAATGGGAACTCTTTCAATCCATGAACGACTCCCCCGTAAAGTCCTGTCCAAAATGTCCCAAGCGCAAAGCCAAGCGTCTGCTGGGAATCGGGGCCGGTGTAATTTTTAAAGGCACCGGATTTTACGAGACTGATTACAAGAAAAAGACAGGGGGAGAAAAAGAAGGATCGGACAACTCCGAGTCCAAATCCACCGGTGATTCAAAATCCGGCGATTCAAAATCTTCTGATTCCGGATCCTCCTCCTCGGAATCCAAAAAAGAATCGAAGAAGGAATCCAAAAAAGAATCCA
Source organism: Opitutia bacterium (assembly GCA_002726435.1). GTDB lineage: Bacteria > Verrucomicrobiota > Verrucomicrobiia > Opitutales > Seribacteraceae > Seribacter. Next base: position 32,379 of record PBSV01000066.1, read on the forward strand.
AACCAAAGTCCGAATCCAAGCCCAAGAAGGACACCAAAAAATCCTGACCATGGGCCGGCGTTGCCTCGTACTGCTTGCCCCCGGGTTCGAAGAAATAGAAGCCACCTGTCCCATCGACCTGCTCCGTCGTGCCGAGGTCGAGGTTTTAGTTGCCTCCGTATCCACCGGGTTATTGGTTCGCGGACGGTCCGGAATTTCCCTGCAGGCAGATTGCCTGCTCTCGGATGTCTCGGAGGAATCCTTCGATCTTCTGGTTCTGCCCGGTGGCCCCGCGGTTTATGACCTGCGCAAACAGCCCGAAATTCTCGCCCTCATTTCCCGCTTTCATAATGCCTCGGTTCCAATCGGGGCAATTTGTGCCGCCCCCCTCCTTTTGCTCGACGCCGGCATTCTTCCCGGTCCCGCATTCACCGCACATGGTTCCACCGTGGATGAACTCCCCGATTTACAATCCGGTCAGGAAACCCTCGTATCCGGTTCCCTGGTCACCTCACGCGGGGCGGGCACCGCAGTATCTTTTGGCCTGGCTCTGGTGGAAATTTTAAAGGGTGCGGATATTGCCCGGCAAATTCGGGAATCAATTCACGCCTGAGCCAATGAATTACTCGGTGGAATTTTCTTCCACCGGTTCGGTCCGTTCCGGCTTGGGAAGTGGCTTGGGGACTTCCACATTGGTCGGTTCAATCATTTTAGCGGGCACCGGTACCAAAGTTTGATTGGTCTCCCCCTGTGGATCAACTGTCTGGTTAACATCCGTAAGTAAACTTTCCGGTTCTTCCTCCGGCGTAATTCCCAAAAGCTCGACCTCAAATATCAGCACCTCATTTGGCCCGATTGAATTATTTCCCCGTTCCCCATAGGCCAGGTCGGAAGGAATATATAATTTCCACTTCGCTCCCACCTTCATTAATTGCAGGGCCTCGGTCCATCCCTTGATTACACCGCCCACCCGGAATTTGGACGGCTCTCCCCGGTCCACCGAGGAATCAAACACCTCCCCATTGATCAGGGATCCGTGGTAGTGCACTTCGACCTCATCCTCCGCGGTCGGCATTTCTCCCGTGCCTTCTTTCAATGCCTCATACAACAATCCACTCTCGGTTTCGGTCACACCCTTTTTGGTTTTAATTTCAGAGAGAAATTTTGCTCCATTGTCCGCATTCACCGCGGGCAATGACTTGGCCACCGCCAATAAATTCTTCGTTCTCTTCAACTCTTCCAGCCGGACCAGGAAATAACTCGCATTTTGATCCTCTCCCAATTCAGTCCGGTACTTTTCATAGTTGAGTTCATCCTCCTCCCCGATCGCCTGCAGGGCCAGTAAAAATCGTGCTTCCGCCCGGTCCGTGGGCAGGACTTCTTCGTTTCCCGCCAGGGCAACCAGTGCCTGTTTTCCCTGCCCGATTGATCCCCCCCCCTTGATCAGGGAAACTGCGTGGCCTAGCGCCACCCGTCCATACAGTGGATTTCCTTCCAACCGTTCCATCGCCGCCTTAAAATTTTCCGCCGCCTCCGAGTACCGCTTATCCCGGTATTGAATCACCCCCGCCTGATACTGGGCAACCCCGCCCAATTCATCCTGGTAGTCTCCGGAAAAGGAGAGAAATCTTTCCTCCGCCCCCTCGGTTTCAGAGAGTGCGGTTAAAAACCGCAGACTTCGATCGGTCTGTTCCACCTCCTCCGAATGATTCATGTAGGACACTCCCGCCACCACCAGTGCGATTGATCCGAGCAGAATGAGCAGTGGATTCAGGCTCTTCTTAAATACCTCCTCCTCATTGTACGGACGTTCCGCCGCCTCCTCCGCGGTCAACCCATCGGGCGGATTGGGAGAACTTGGTTCCTTCTGTGGATCTTGGTCTTCGGGTGAATTGTTTTTATCGTCGTTGGCCATCGGGCTGATTGGGAAAAGCGATTTATCATCGTCATTTTCCTTCCAAAGTCAATGGCGGGTTTGTCAACTGCCCGTCCTGATTGATTTCATTGCTTCTCTGTTCATTGAATTGACAAATTTCGCAAAAAACCAGTAAAAGATAACATTCTGGTGCGTCGTTTAGCAGATTGGTATACAATTATTCACAAAATTTTCATCTTTTGTACACTTTCCATCATTTTTGCTAATACCCATAGATTCAACATTCAACCATGAAAACATTCCTTTCCCATTCACTCGCTCTTTTGAGCCTCGGCCTTGGCATCGCCCACGGGGCGGTGGTTGCAGTCGATCCTTCACAAAATCTTCAAACCGTGATCAATAATGCAAATTCTGGGGATGATATTATTTTAGCTGATGGCGTTTATCAATCTGTTCTCATCAATAACAAGAGCATAAATATCAGTGGAATCAGCGGGACTCCTCAAATTGCCTTCTTACAAGTCTCAAACTCACCATCAGTTTCTCAAATAAAAAATATCCGAATAACTTCTGACATAAATTCTACCACTGGATTAATTCAATTAAATAATTGTCGAGTGGATGGAAATATCAATGCTTTCGTCTCCTCTATCAAGTTAGTGAACACCACGGTAGTTGGGAATGCTAACTTCTCTGGTGGAGAAGTTGGAGCAAAAACAATAATTCTGAGATCTTCGATTGGAGAAAAACTTTCTTGTGATACGGAAAATTTAAAAATTTTCTATTCCCAAATCCGTTACGCTACAATGACTGGTAGTTCTGAAATCGTTGGCAATGTATTTGATGGTAGAGGCATCAAAGAAATTGGGATCGATTTGGCGGGAGCCACAACTTTTTCCGATATTTATAACAACAGAATTCATAATTACCGCTTTAATTCGTTGGATGACGACATTGAGAAATTCATTGGTATTCGAATCAAACAAAATGCAAGTGCTAATATTGTCAACAACCTGATCTATGATATTCAAGATACTGCACAGACCGGTACGGAAAGTAAAATTGCTATGGGAATATTTGTTGAAAAGACACAGGGTACCAAAATTCTAGGGAATATTTTTTGGGGGATCTATGCAAATAACCTACCAAGTTCAGTCATTGGAAATACTATGATTTATGCTCCGAATGAAAAGGTAAGTATTGCCAATAATGCATTTTGGAGAAGCAGTAATTATGACACAATGAACTGGGTATCAGGAGGGGCAATCAACACCGACCCAATAATAGGTGATCCAAAATTTACCGATTTCAACAACGAGGACTTTACCCTTGCAATGAACTCTCCATGCATTGACGCCGGTCCACCTGCCTCCCAGTACAACGATCACAATGGCTCCCGCAATGACATCGGCATGTTTGGCGGGCACAATTTTATTCCCGATGGTCGGACCACCAATAAACCGATCGTGCTGGGATTGGATGTTGCCCCCATTGCCGTGCCCGTCGGAGGCACCGTCACCATTGAATCCACCGGAGCCACCGTGAAGTAAATTTTTTTTGATCATGAAATCTTCCATCCTCACCTTTTTCCTCAGCCTAATTCTCGGAACCACCCTCGCCCACGGGGCGGTAATCATGGTTAGCCCCGGACAGAGTGTCCAGTCGGCAATCGATCAAGCCAGCACGGGGGACGAAATTGTCCTACAAGCCGGTTCCTACAATGAAGATTTGAATGTGACCGGAAAGGGACTGACTCTAAGGGCATTTAGTCTCCCATGGGTAGTAAACAGCATTTCCGTTTCTAATTCTTCTACCCCATCGAAATTTGAGAATTTTCAATTATTTGGTGATATCAATGCTACTGGCTCAGACTTGGAAATTAGAAATGCCAACATAGCTGGCAACATAAAGGTAAACCAAGGCGGTTTGAAACTTACAAAATCAACCATCGACAAGAGTGTTTCCATTAACCACTCCGCAAATGCATCCGGTTTGGATACTCAGGCAGTCATTTTACAATCCACGATAAGGGAAAAACTCACCTGCAAAGCGAAAAGATCATGGATTTGCTACAACGAAATCCGATATTCTACCGTATCGGGAACTTCGGAAATTACCGGAAATATTTTCAACGGCCGGTCCAAAGCAACGATTGGCATAGAACTCCTTGCTGGACAAACCCAGTCTGTAATTCGAAATAATAAGATTCATAATTATAAAAATTCTTCAATTGAAGACTTAAATAATTCGTGTATTGGAATTGCGGTACTTGAAAATGTAAAAGCCGAAATTTTAAACAATGTGATTCACGACTGTATCGACTATTCTGACAAAGGTGAGGAAATTAATGTTGGTATTGGAATTTATGTCGAATCAATCGTGGGTACCAAAATCTTTGGAAATATAATTTTTAGCTGTTATGTTGAAAAAAAGACTACTTATGGTAGTTGCCTAGTTTTGGCACCCAACCAAGGAGTTCTTTTGCACAACAATTGTCTTCGTTTAACTCACCATGATATTGTGGAACTTAAGGGAGGGGTAGTCAAAAAAGACTGCATAGACACCGACCCCAAACTGAACACAAACGGCACCCTCGCCTCCGATTCCCCCGCCATCAATGCCGGCCCGCCCGATCCGCAATACAATGACCGGGATGGATCCCGTAATGACATTGGTATGTTTG
>PBSV01000067.1 GCA_002726435.1 Opitutia bacterium
AAAAGAAATCTCTCTTATTTCTTTCTACCCATTCCTGCAACCATCTTCCAAACTAATAATTAACGGAAAAAATTAGTAATCGAATCCTTATAGTTTATTTAAAAATAAATAATTTCGTATTTTTTTTGACAAAAGCAAAAAATTAATAAATGTTAACCGTAGCAAGGAAGCTAGGCACTATCGGCCATCATTTAGCAAGGAAGCTACAATCCTCACATCATGCTATTTTTACAGTTTCCGCACATGCTTATAAATTTTTTCCATAGGGTTGATTTTTGTGCCAAATTATTTGTCAATCACTTTGAATTCGTCCATCGTAATACAGGAGTAATAATTAGGAAGTGGACAACTATTCTGATACTTTTTACAAACACTTTTAAAAAAACGATTAAGCAAGGATGCTTGTCGAAAACAACAGGTTGCAAGGATGCAGAAATTAATTACTCATGCAATCCTTACAGTTTTCAAATGTAAACGGATTACTCGGCAACAGTGCCGATTTCATTCGAAATTTTCATAAATCCGCGGCCCGGGTAGCTGCGGATGTTTCCTCCCCAGCCCCCCAACTGGAAAAGGGAGACACTGGCCTCAGAACACTTTTTTCACGAATGAGAAATGAGATTGATGGAAAAAGAAATGACTCTTTTCTTCTGCAAAACAATCGTTCCTTCGCACAAGTTCAGGAGTCCTTACTTGGTAAAGCCATGGAAATTTATGAAGAGATGGCCGTCTTGGCCACCCAGGCTTCCAACCCGCTTCTTTCAGATTCACAAATGAAATCCCTTGCCAAAAGTTTTGAAGATTTACGCAGTCAAGTCTTCGATTTAAAGGATGAGACTTTCAACGGACAACAAGTTTTTGGCGAGCCTAAAACTTATGAATTGGTTTCTGATAGATTGACTTGGGACAATGCCAAGGCAGCGGCTGATGCGGCAAATGCAGCAGATATCGACAATGATGTTTATCTCGCAACCGTGACCAGCGCAGCCGAACAGTCCGAGGTCATGAAAGCAATTAACTCCGCTGCGAATCCTTCATCCGCATGGCTTGGTGGTAATGATGCCGGCGTGGAAGGAGAATGGCGCTGGACGGAAGGTCCAGAGCAATATGCCAGTGGTGGTAAAGGCACACTTTTTTGGACGGGCAAGCAAGCCGGACACGCCAGAGAACCAGGTACTCTTGCCAGTGGATTGTATCAAAATTGGAGGACAGCGGTAACTACAAATGACCGAAATGTGGTTGAAAATTATGAAATTCAAACGGCGAATGTACAAGCAAACAGTTCCTTTGACAGTGCTAAAATATCCACTCCTGGTGAAACCGATGAAGGTAAGATATTATTCGACGGGTATATTGCAAATGATGCTAAAGCAAGCGGTGCTGTTCTTAGCGTATCTGCAACAAGTGGTCATGATGGAGGCAAGTTGCAAACAATAACCAATGAGTCTGGCCACGATCGCGGTAAGTTAGTCAGCGTCAACAATGAAACTGGTCTAACCGGTCAAACAACAGGTTCGTACTTTGGGGTACAATCATCTTCGGTTAGTGGTAGTGGAGTGGCGGCCAACTTTAATGTAACAGTAGATGCCGCGGGCAATGCCACTGTTACTGTAAACAACCAAGGAGATGGATACATTAATAATGAAACTATTAAAATTTCAAACCTTAATATCGGTAACTCCGGGGTAGACATTACTTTTCAGGCTGACGATGTCTTTATTCAAAATCCGAATCAGACCTATAGCGGCGTTTCCACTACCGCGGACTCGGGAGATGGTTCAGGTGCAACTTTTAATGTGACTACGGATGCAGATGGGTTAGCCGCCCTGTCTGTGGTGAATCCAGGGTCCGGCTATGTTGCAGGAGATACCTTGCGGATTAACGACTCGGAGTTGGGCGGTTCCGGTCAGGATATTACCTTTGAAGTTGCCACTGCATCCATCAGGCAAAATCCGAGTCAAACTTACACAGATGTTGCTTCGTCAAAGAACGGAGTTGCCTCTGATGTTACTTTTGATGTTACCATTAATGCAGCGGGTGGAGTTGATAGTATAGACCCGGTTAATCCTGGCAAAGATCACAGCGTGGGCGACACTTTCACCCTGGCTAATGCGGATTTAGGCAATTCAGGACTGGACCTCACCGTTGATGCAGCCTCTGTAACCGCACAAGCCACGGAAATTACACTTCAAGATTATGATAACAACTCAGTCACTTTTACTGCAGGAACCGACTTTACGGTCAACGGAGAAAATAAAGCAAGTGTTGCCGGCGCTCTTAATACACTTATCAATGCGGAAGCCGGGTTTTCGAGTTCTCTTGCCGGTGGCAATATAAATGTTTCTCTCGCCACCCCCGGGTTATCTAAGTATACGGGTAGAACGATTACGGTGAACAATCCTGATGGGGATAATCTATCTGCTGAAGGCTTTTCAGGAGCGAGTGATTCGATTCTCGCACCAACGCCAGGTGCAGACAATGTAGGAGATGGCAACGCCAGCAAACCCTTTGTGGATGGCGACGACAAGGATTACCTTCGGATTGGCACAGGAGAAGTTTGGATAGATAGGGATATCAGTTCAAAACAAAGTGCTTATATCTTGGAAAAAGACCCAGTTGATAGCCCGCAGGAATTGTTTTCTCAATCCCTGACCCTCAATGGAATAAACCTTCCAATCTACTACCGGGATGACCTCAACCTCGATAATATCGACAATGCCAAGCAGGCGGCGGTTGATCTGCAGCGTGACCTTAAGAATTTGTTGGCTCCTGAAATGGCACAAGTTGGACAAAATCTTGTGAAAATATCAAAAGTAAGTGAACAATTGGAGCGCGAGGCAACGCAGTCCGAATTTGCCCTGAATCGAGCGGTAGGGAACGCAGGAGTGGTAGAGAATATGACTCAAATGTCGATGTATAAGATTAAGTCTGATTTCAGTTTGTCAATGGTTACGCAAGCCAATCAGATGTTTCGTGATTTGGTGAATTTCCTTCTTTTTGATCAGCGATAAATTCGAACTTCTTTATTTGTCGGTCGATCAAAGCAAGCACCGAGAAAGAGAAAATTTATGTTTAAGACTTCTGAAATGAAATTGATTTCGGAAACCTGTTCTCTTTTTTGCTTCTCTGGGCGGATGGATTCTATCGTTACATTTGGCAACGGGAATATAAATGATACTTTCCTGCTATCCAGTAAAGATAGAGACGATACTGAGCGATACATCTTACAAAGAATCAATCACGAGGTTTTTAATGATCCGGTTGCCTTGATGGATAATTTTTCGAGGGTGACCGATCATCTCAAGCAAAAGAGCTCGCATGCAAAAGGGGGAGAGAAGGTACTCTCTTTGATTGAGACGAAAGACGGAAAATCCTTTACTCTCGACGGCAATGGAAATTATTGGCGGATGCTGGAATTCATTTCGGAAGGTTGTTCTTTGGAGTTTCCTGAAAATAAAAATCAAGCCTATGAAGCGGCCCGTGCATTCGGGAACTTTCAGTCCGACTTAAATGATCTGCCCGAACCTCCCTTGGTTGAAACTATTCCTGACTTCCACAACCCTGAAATTCGCTACCAGCAATTTATTACAGCCATGCAGAAAGACAGGGTGGGGCGGGTTGATCAAGTTTCTGATTTAATCACCTTTGTCAAAAAGCGTGATCATCTCGCTACCTTGATTCGATCAAGTGAATTTCCCAGACGCGTTGTTCACAATGATACAAAATTCAACAATATTCTTCTTCACAAAGAGACTGGACGTGCGATTTGTGTCGTCGATTTGGACACCGTAATGCCCGGCTGCGTACTACATGATTTTGGTGATTTAGTCAGGACCGCAGCCTGTTCTTCAATCGAAGATGAGCAGAATTTAGACCGAGTGAATTTCCTGCCAGAAATTTTTGAATCCATCGTACAAGGATACCTCAAAACCGCCGGAAATATGCTCTCTTTTAGGGAAATCGATGCCCTGCCGAGTGCCCCTCTTGTCATCACCTATGAACTTGGTCTGCGCTTTCTCACTGATTATCTCGAAGGAGACCACTATTTCAAAGTGAAGAATGAACGGCACAACCTTGATCGTTCACGAGCTCAATTTAAATTGCTTGAATCAATGGAAAAACAAGGCGAATCGATGCGGGAAATTCATCAAAAAATAGTCGAGAGATTCTAACGAAGTTTTTTTCCACCCATTGGTTGGTACTGAAAGAATTCAGAACCAAATTCGCAAGCTTGTACCAAGGGTCCAGCCCCGGTATTGACTGACTCCAACTGATTTTAACTGGTCGTGCTGAACACCGCTGATTATTTTGAGGTGTTCCCCGCAGAGGTAATAATTGAGGCCAAGATAGAAGGATTGGTGGCTGTCCCCGTATCCTTGGTTGAGATCGATCAGGCTGTCTCTGGAGTCCGAAAGTGGAACATATCGACTGTTGAGTTTAAGTCCTTCGGATTGCTCGGAATTTTGATAAAGATAACGACCAACGAGCTTAACTTTTTCATCCTGCAACCAATACATCGGCATCAGTACAACTCCCCAAAAATCTCCCGAACGATCAATGTTTTTTGCCGATCCGTCTTTTTTTAAGTTGCCATTGTCCCCGAAGGCAAGGGTGGAGTGCAGGGCCCAGGGGCCTTGACCCAACCGGTTGACCAGAGACAGGGACCAGTCCATTCCTCCCGCCAAGTGATCTTCCTGACTATCTCCATCCTGCCGGTAATAAGAAATCCAGTATTCGAGTAGATCGTAGGAACTGCCGGATGAAAAATCTCCCAGCCAAGAGGCATAGTAAACTCTGCTGTCTTCCCAACCCCCTAAGTAGTCATCATAAGTCCCGGAAAAAACCGCAGTGTCAAAAGCATGATTGTCGACCGACCATTTAATCCAGGCGGCGAGCGGGTTGCCTTTTTCTTTGTCGTAAAGCCAAAGTTTATTGGCGAAGGAGGATCGTTCCAGACAATTAATTACGGTGGAGGAACGCTGCCATTCATCCGCCATGCGGCCGGTCCTGCGTCCATACCCAAGTTCCATGGAGTCAACACCCTCGATTTCCCAAGACTCGTCTGCGTCGAAAGTAATATTGGCGGAGCGAAAAGTTTCATGTCCCCATTGACGATAATCCCCGGGATACTGATGACGATCGTTGGAGAGTTGGCTGACTGCCTTGAATTTCCAATAGGTGGCAAAGTTCCCTGACAATCCTACCCAAAAGCGACGGAATTCTTCGAATGAATCATCAAATTCATTAGCGTTCTTGTCGGTGCCTTCAATGTGTCCGACCTGATGCTGGAAGGAGAGAAATAGCTTAGCACTTTGTAAACCGGTGGAGTCTTGATTTTCATAGAATTTTCCAAAATCTTTCAGGTCCCGGCAAAATTCATCGGCCATCTGGGCGGATAATTCAATCAAGGAAAAGAAAATGAAGACTCCGGGCAGAAAGAAAATTATTCGGGAAGGGCGAGGCATTATTGATTTCTTAATTGCCTGAGTTGATTTGGTCAATAAGCATGAGGGTATGACAGCCAAAGAATATTTTCTCGACGGTCTTTTCAGCCCTCACTCTGGTGACAAGAAGACACTACAAACTCAGATCCACTGGACATTGAGAATTACTGCTGCCTTGTGCTTTATCGGACATGGCACCTGGGGATTAATCACAAAGTCTGGCTGGTTGCCTTTCTTTGCTTCGCAGGGGATCGAACCAGAGGTTGCATGGATGATGCAACCGTTAATCGGTGCTTTTGACATTCTTATGGCGGTCATCTTATTAAGAAAACCAAACCGGACAGTTTTAATTTGGATGTTCCTATGGGCCCTCTGGACGGCGATTCTGCGACCACTTGCCGGAAACCTTGAAAAAGTACAAATCGATGGTGAATGGATTGTACAATTAGCAACCGATTCAATGCGGGTTGCAAAGATGCAGACTTGGGAATTTTGGGAGAGGGCGGGAAATTGGGGGCCTCCATTTATGCTTCTGGTTATGAGTGGTGCATTTGCGATGACTCGAAAAGATTTGGTCGTGCCGTATGAGGAACCGGAACTCAAAAATTCGACCATTGATACGATCTTTTTTCTCTGCAAATTGTGTCTCGCACTTTTATTGATTGGGCATGCGGGCTTTGGATTTGCGGTGGAAAAGCAGATGCTGATCAATCACTGGCAATCGATCGGAGTGAATGCAGATGTTTCCTTCATCACTCAAGTGGGCTATGCAGAATTTGCATTGGGAATACTGATATTTTTGGCCCCAGTGCGTCCCCTTATATTTCTTGCGTTGGGGTGGAAATTATTTACAGAATTTCTCTATGTCCCCGCGGACACTGTAACTGGTATGGGTTTCATCAATATTTTCGAGTGGATCGAGAGATGGGGAGATTATGGCATTCCGATGACTATGCTCTACATTGATTCATTCCGAAAAACTAAAGTTTGAATATTCTCAATTCCCCATAAATAAGGGAGGTTAAGTCCTCAGGCACTTATAAAAATCAATTTAGCTGAACTGGAGTAAATCCATCAGTACCATCATTCTCAAGCCAGGCTTTGAAATTGGAATCGGAAGAAGCAGCTATGATATCAAGGTCAGAATCGTTATCCAAATCAGCGATTTCAATTTGATCAACGGAAGTAATGCCTGAAGCGAGAGTACTTGCCGGTAAGAAACCGTCCGAACCATTGTTCTTCAACCATCCAATTGCGGATGAAGTGTCGGATGAGTAGACCAAGTCATTCTTGCCATCGGAATCCAAATCGGCGATTTCCAAGTCAGATACATTGAATGGACCTACTTGTGGACCCGTCGCTGTATTCACTGTCATTGGCGAAAAACCTTCTGAACCTTGATTTTTTGCAAACCCAATCGTGGTTCCCATTGCATTGTTGAAGGAAAAATAAGCATCATCCCTACCGTCACCATCCAAATCTTCAACCTCAAGTGCACCGATAGGTAATGTGCTGACGAGACTCGGTTGAACAGCAAATCCATCGGATCCATTATTTTTAGCCCAACCGACGGCATTGGGGGTTGAGTAGACCAAGTCGGAATCTCCATCTTGGTCTACATCGGAGAGGAATGCTTGGTCAACTGATGATTGTGCGAATGGATCTATTTCCTCCCATCCCTGTGGGATGAAGTTTTGAGACCCTTGATTTTCAATGACTTGGAAGTCACCCATATCTTTATCTAAAATAACTATGTCAATATCACCGTCATCATCCACATCATTAACACCCACCAAGTCGGCATCGAAATTTGGGGAAAGCAGCAATTCCTTGGAGAAATTAAGACCGGAATTTCGCAAGAGGTACAAATTTCCATCGGAAGAATCGGCGTCCAGAATGTCCTGATCTCCGTCTTCATCAAAATCAAAAGGAGTCGAAGATTTCAATTTCACCGCGTCATCCGCCTGAAGGGTTTCGGGGAGTGATAAAAAAACGGCCACCGATAAACCACTTGCAAGAGCCAACCTCTTCAGTTGAGAAATCGAGTTAGAAAGGATGCGATGCATGATACCCAAGTACCAGCGAGGGGAATTCTTAGAATGAGAAGATTTTAAAACAAATATTATTGCTTGTAAGCAATGTGACTTTGAATTTTTTAATCTGTCAACAGGTAGAGACATAAGTTAATAAAAATGGGATAAATGATTAGAGTCAAGCAATACAAGACATCTTATTTTGCCAAAAAAGGTGATTTTTAGAAAGTAACTCATTCTTTTACTTAATTAATATGGAAAACTCAATTTGTGTAATTACTTCAGTCCGCAACTGTCTGGTTGAAACCGCTGAGTACTTGGAATCCTTAAAACGATTTCCACCAAAGAATTTATCCGAACAAATTATTATTGACGATGGAAGCGAAGAGGAAACCCAAAAGTTTTTATTAAGTATAAAAGAAGAATATACGCTCTATCGAAATCGCGAGAGTATGGGTTTTGCCTATGCGAATAACCTCGGAGCTGCAAAAGCAGGAGCAGACTGGTTACTTTTTATGAATAACGATTTAGTGTTATCAAGGGGATGGTCGGACAGTTTTAATTCACTCATTTTGGATCGTGAATCCAATAAAAATTTGGGATGTGTAGGAAATATTCAACTCGATCCAGATACTCGAAAAATCGATCACGCAGGGGTTGTCTTTTCTAATGGAATTCCCGAACATTTTTGCAAGGGAAAACAAGTGGCACCCGCCAATTATCTATCTGAATACCTTGCGGTAACCGGTGCCTGTTTTTTAATCAAACGTGAATTATTTCTTTACGTGGGAGGATTTGACGAGTCTTATAAGACTGGATTTGAAGACATTGATCTATGCCTTCGACTTTCGATGCTTGGTTATAAAAATGTAGTTCTTAATCAAAGTGTTGTCCTGCACAAAAAAAGTAGCACCCCGGAAAGGAACCAGTTTCAGTCTCATAATTCCAGGGTTTTTTATGGCAGGTGGGGAAAAGTCATTACTCGATTTCAGGAATGGGAGAATGCGAAAAGAAAACTGGAGAATTGTCCCGAAAATAAAAAAACAAAGGTCCTTCATGCATTTGAATATGTACTGAATCGAAAAGAAAGCTTTCTATTTGCCGACCGAAAAATTTTACTGGAATACTTTAATCTCTACCTGAAGCAGAAAAATTTCCCTTTCGCAGAAAGAATACTTTCGATTTTAGTGGATAGGTATGATTTCGACGAAAAGACCATATTCTGTAAGGCAAGGTTCTTTGCAGCCAAGGAAAAATATTCAGAAGCAAAAATTATCTTAGAAGGCTTTTTGAAGGAAAATCCAAAAAATGTGGAAGTTCTTTTATTACTTAGTTCTGCTTACCAAAAGGAGGGTGTTTTCAAAGTAGCCCTGGAAAGACTTAATCAGGCAAAGAAGATAGAACCCTATAAAAGTCGGGTATTTCTTGGAATTAGCAAATGTAAACAAAGCATGGGAAAAATGGAGGAGGCCTCGAAATATGCCCATCTCTCCACCCTTTTGAACCCCGATTTTTCCCCGGGGTGGAAGGTTTTGGGTACGATTTACCGAAAAAAGAAAAATTACCGAAAGGAATTGATTATTTTGGAGATTTTACTGCAGAAGGAACCCAAAGATTCGAAAACCATTGGTCGATTACTGGAAGTCTATCATGCATTAAAAAGACCTGAAAAAATATGGTCCATCTATCGACGATGCCATAAACAAATCAAAACTGAAAAACACTTGATGTTGTGTGCCCAAGCCGGGTACCAGGTTGGTGATTTTCAGCGTTGCAATTTCATAGTTCAGGCAATTCTGAATGAAAATCCCCAGCATCCAAAAGCAAACATGATAAGTGGAAATCTTTCGGTTGGTTCGAAGGAATTCGCAAAAGCTGTGTCTTTCTATCAAAAAGCTTGTGATATTCTTCCTGACTCATGGGAAGCTCTTAGCAACTTGGTAAATTCTAAATCCTTTCTCTGCGACTGGTCTGATCGGAAAGCTGAACTTGATCAGTTAAAAATTCATGCAAAGGAAATGCTTGGTAAGGCAGGAGCATTTGAAGTTCCCGGTCTTCAAATGAATGAAGCGGAAGAAAGTGATCATGCTTATGCCCGTTCTCATTTTCTACTCGAGCGGACAAAGCCAATTCGTGAAAAATTAGATTTTTCATATTCCGGAAATAAAGGAGATAAGAAACGAATCGGATTTTTATCGCCCGACTTTCGAAATCATGCGGTGGGTCACCAAATGATTGGTTTATTAAATAATCTTGATTCCGAAAAATATGAGGTTTTTCTTTTTGCCACCAGTCCAAAAGACGACTGCAAGGTGAGAAAAAGATTTGCAGGGTATGGAGAAAATTTTCGAGACATCAGTGGGCTTTCATTGGTAGCAAAAGCGAACTTTATCAATAAGACTTTTTTGGATTTACTTATAGATTTAGGTGGATATTCGAGAGGGCACAACGCAGAGCTTTTAGCTCTTCGTCCATCTGCCCGGCAGGCTCACTTTCTGGGATATGCATCAACAATGGGAAAAGGAATTGTGGATTACAACATCGCAGATCGGATTGTCATCCCAACGAGTTCATCGAAATATTTCGGTGAGAAAGTAATTCGTATGGAGGGTTGTTTTTTTCCACCCGGTGAATTTGAAGGTTTTGCTCCAAGAGTGAAACGCAAGGGAGTGGGGCTTCCACCAAGAGGATTTGTTTTTTGCGCTTTTCATGCTGCATACAAATTGGAACCGGGTATCTGGGCCAGTTGGATGCGAATTCTTAAAGCAGTTCCCGAAAGTGTGCTTTGGTTAAAGTTCAAACCTGGCAAAGATGGGATGAAAAACCTTAGATCGGAAGCGATACGACAAGGTATTTCATCGAAGAGGATTATTTTGGCGGATGATTTATCCGAAAGGAAAGATCATCTGTCGAGGATGACCGTTGCGGATCTGTATCTCGATTGCCCCAAATATAATGGCCACGCCAGTGCCATGGATGCCTTGCATGCC
>PBSV01000068.1 GCA_002726435.1 Opitutia bacterium
ATGGAAATTTAAGTTTGGAAAAAGTGACAGCATCTTTTGTCGAATTTCTCGATCCATCTTTCGGTCCGACTGAATTTCGATTACTCGAATTCCACATTCGAGAGGATTTTTGATTAGATGAACAACATCGGCCCAGTCATTGGGCCTGACATATTCCACTTCATAGGCAGCGCAAAGAGAGGTGAAATCACAACACTGGGGGGTTGCGAAGCACTTTTCGAATTCAGGCACCTTGGAAACAGCAAGATTTTCAAAGATGCCCCCTCCTTGGTTATTGATTAAAAAAATACTCAAACTTCCTATAAAATAGGGACGGAACAAGAGAGCGTTGGCATCATGTAAAAAGGCAAGGTCGCCAGTTAATAAGAAAGTTGGTTCTTTGTTCTGGTGAGCAATTCCTAAGGCCGTACTAATTGATCCGTCTATCCCGTTTACACCTCTATTTCCATATAATTTACGCTTTAGATCACTGGGTTTCCAAAACCATTCCAAATCTCGTACAGGCATACTATTTGCAACTAGAAGACTGGAACATGATGGCATGTGCAGGGAAAGTAACCGAGTCAGTTTTCCTTCGAACCAGCTTGTTTCCTCAGCAAAAGCAAAAGTGATTTTTTCTTCCACCTGCTCTTCCGCAACTTTCCACATATTTGTCCAATCTTGATCACAAACCGGCAACTTAATGTTTTCAAGTTCTTCGTAACTCATTTCAATGGAATGACTTTCACTAGTCAGTGGATCAACAGATTTCCCGCGGGGTTCAATTACAACCCTGAATGAGCTGGTTTGATCAATCCAATTGCGGAGAGTCTTGGAGGTCGGAAGAGGTCCAAGGACGATGATAAGGTCAGGCTTTGCCGATTTGATAAAAGTAGAATCACGAAGTAAATTTTCATACCTCAAGATTCGGTTGGGCAGATCATTTTCTCTTATATTTGAAAGAGAATCACATAGAATTGGATGAGGACGATTTCTAGTCCACTTGTACACCAAATTATGAGGCGCATATTCGCCAGCAATAATAATGGGATGTTTGTATTTATCTGCCAAGTTAATGGTTTCAGCTCTTTTACGAGTGGAAGACACGGATTCTTTTTCTGAAAGCCCTGTCTTATTCTGAGCTTTAGATAGTGATGACATTTCCAAAAATAATGGTTCTCGGAAAGGAAAGTTCAAATGAACGGGACCGGGATTTTTGTCTAGGGTTTGTTCGTGTGCCAGAGAAAGAACTTTCTCCAATTCTTTAATCGCTTGGAAATCCGAATCTGGAATTGGGAGTGGATGAAAGGCTCGTACAAATGAACCAAATAAATTAGATTGATTGATCGTTTGACCAGCCCCACAATCTTGAAGTTCAGACGGCCGGTCGGCAGAAAGTAAAAGCAAAGGTATACTTGCATGTGATGCCTCGGTAACCGCAGGAAACCAGTGAGTAGGAGCAGAACCTGAGGTACAAAGTAACACCGCTGGCACTTTATTCCGCTTGCTCGACCCGAGGGCCAAGAAGGCTGCAGACCTCTCGTCGAGTACAGGAATACACTCGATATTTGGGTGCCTTTCGAAAGCAAGTACTAGAGGAGTAGAGCGAGAACCAGGGGAAAAAAACACTTGTGTGACCTGCAGGTCACCCAGACAAGAGGCGACCGCTTTTCCCCATGCTAAATTGGATCGGGCAGTATCTTCAGGAACTGGATTCATTCATCGGGGATGATAGTTTCCCCCGTAATGACTTCAAGCATGGCTTGAAGCTTCCAGTCTGTTTCTACTTTTTCTTGTTCGGGAGTGGACCCCTCGACCAAGCCAGCGCCCGCGTACAGGGTGAGGTGATTAGAAGTAATTTTCCCGCATCGAATGGGTACCACAAATTCTCCACGACCTCGAGCATCGATCCACCCAGTTACTCCGGAATACCATCCACGAGAAGCTTTTTCCAAATGCCTGACAAGCGGAAGGGCCTCGTTACGTGGAGTACCTCCCATGGCAGGGGTGGGATGTAAAGCTGACAATGCTTCAAACGGATGAACACCATGGATGGTATTTGACCTCACTAGTGTCCGAATATGCTGCAGGTTGGCGAGTCTGAGTAGTCGACTTTTTCCTTCCTTACAATTTGACAAGCCAATCGACTTTAATCTTCGAAGTATACCATCGATTACCAGGCGATGCTCATGAATCTCTTTTTCTTGCATGAGTAATTTCTTTCCCCAGTCAGCATCTCTTCCAGCAGTTGGTCCCCGAGGAGCAGATCCAGCGATCGCTTCAGTTTCAAAAACCGAGCCTGTGGACCGAAGTAATGTTTCTGGAGTCGCACCGACCATCATGCCTTGTCCGGGAGTGGAGAGGCAAAATGTGAAACAATCGGGGTACCTTTCGCGCAGAGAATGAGCAACACCAAAAGGTGGTAATTCAGAGCTTGTTTTGTAGCTTAATTGACGGGCAAGTACAATTTTGGAAAGTTTTTCGGAACGAATTATTTCCAAGGCTTCTGAAACAGCATCTTTATAATCAAAGTTTTCTGTAGGAATTCCAAATTGGATGGACTTGGATTTAGGTAAGTGTTGATGATCATACTTTACCCCCTTTTTCATCAAAATTATCTTGGATAATTCTTTTGCTAAGAGCAAAGCGGATGAATCTGGTGAAATTTCCAAGTTTGCGATTAAAAAATGAGAGCCACCTTTTCGCAGTACTTGCCAACGAGGGAGAAAAATTTGCAAGGGAGGTGGAGATTCACCACCCTGATTATCAGTCTCAAAAGTGGCAGCTATAAAAAGTGTGGGGCCAGTGCCAGCGTGCTTGTGGTCGCCACATATAATAGTTTGTGAAAACAAGTCATCTGACCAATTTCTGGCTTTTTGAAAACGATTCGAACCGCAAAAGGAAGCATTGGTAACAAATCCGCCGCAAGCAATGGAAAATTCGCCACTGGGTTTTTCCATGTAACAAACAGATTTTTCGGACTTTTGGTTTTCTTCAAGAAGAGCAAGAGGATCAATGTAGTTGGTTTCAAAAGTGGCTGAAAAAAAACGAGAGACGCCTAATTTTTTTGATTCTTTCACCAAGTCTTCAAACAACGGAAGAAAATCTGTGTTTTCATCACAGATTAAAGGTAGCATGACAGATTGAAAGGGAGAATTCATTGTTTCATTTCCTGTTCACATGATTTGCAATCTTTGAACAAAGGATCATACCCGCCTGGATGCAGTGGATTGCATTTGATGAAGCGTGAAAATGCTTTTCTGCAGGCTTTGTGAAATGATAGTCCACGAAAGCAATCAAGTGCATATTGAGAGCAAGTTGGATGAAAGCGACATCTTGCGTAGGGACCAAATAAAGCTTGTTTGAGGGGAGAAAAGAATTGATAAACCTTAATAAAAAAGATCACAAATACAGACAACGAACTAACCTTTTTAAAATTAAGAATTTTCATGTCCACAATTCAACATTATCAACCATTAAATACTTGGCAAAATAAGAACTAAATTTTTACTGCCGGGGTTTTGAAGGTCTTTCCTTAGGCAATGACTTTGATTTTATTTCTCGAGCAATTTCGTCCAAACAAAATTTAATATCCACCGTGCCGTCAAGGTCAGGATTATTCCGCGAGCGAATTGAAACTTTACCAATTTCAGCTTCCCGTTTTCCAAGAATTATCATGTGAGGAACTTTCTCGTTTTCAGCTTTGCGTATTTTCGCTCCCAACTTGGCAGATTGACGATCAATATTTGCTCTAATCCCAACCGCCCTGAATTTTTCGAGAGATTCTTCGGCAAGTTCAATCAGTTCGTCATTCATGGGTAGAATACGAACTTGTTCCGGAGCGAGCCAAGTCGGAAAGTTTCCTGCAAAATGTTCAATCAATACCCCGCAAAATCTTTCCATCGAGCCAAAAGGAGCTCGATGAATCATAACTGGGCGGTGATCTTGATTATCGCTTCCAACATATTTCAGGTCGAATCTTTCAGGTAAATTGTAATCGACTTGAACGGTTCCAAGTTGCCACTCTCTTCCAATTACATCTTTGACGACAAAGTCAATTTTTGGCCCATAAAAAGCAGCTTCTCCAAGTTCTTCTTCATAGTCCACATCGATTGATTGAACGGCTTGCCTGAGTGCAGTCTCAGCTTTTTCCCAGGCTTCCGGGCTGCCCACATACTTGTCTGAATCAGGATCTCTCAAGCTTACTCGAACGCGATAATCATTCATTCCAAGAATCGAAAACACTAACTTGACCAGTCCCAAGCAGCCTTGAATTTCACTTTGTAATTGGTCTTCTCGGATAAAAAGGTGTGCGTCATCCTGAGTAAAGCCCCGCACTCTCGTCATTCCATTTAGCTCTCCCGATTGTTCCCACCGATAAACGGTGCCGAATTCAGCTAGTTTAATAGGTAGGTCTCGGTAGGATCTTTGCTCCGAGCGAAAGATCCGAATATGCATCGGACAATTCATCGGTTTTAACAAATAACCATCAATTTCTCCTTCTTCTAATTTATTGGCAAGCTCTGAGCAACTGCAACCCTCGTCAGCAAGACTTTTTAATGAATCTCGGTGAATGATCGGTGGATATTGAGAATCCTGATAATAGGGGAAATGCCCTGAAGTACGAAACAACTCAAGTTTTCCCACATGAGGGGTATACACTTGGGAGTACCCCTGTTTGGTTAATTCTTGGGATATAAAACTTTCCAGTTCGTGGCGAATTATTGCACCGTTTGGTTTCCAGAGTACAAGTCCTTGACCAACCATTTCGTCAATGTGGAAGAGGCCAAGGTCCTTCCCTAAATTTCGGTGGTCCCGTTTTTTTGCCTCTTCTAATTGCTCTAAGTGATTAGCAAGTTCTTCTTTGGTTGCAAATGCTGTCCCATAAATCCTTTGTAACTGTTTATTCGAAGCATCGCCCCGATGATAGGATCCTGCAACATGAAGAAGTTTGAAAGCCTTGATTTTCTTGGTGTAGGAAACATGAGAACCGGCACATAGGTCGCTAAACTCTCCATTTTGATAAAAGGAAATTATTTCATCTTGTGGAATATCATCAAGTCTACCAATTTTGTAGGTCTCCTGTCGCATTTCTTGAATAATTTCTTTCGCTTCATTTCGAGAAACTTCAATTCTTCTAAATTTCTGGTTCTCTTTAATGACTTTTTTCATCTCCACCTCGATTGTTTCGAGAATTTCTTGCGTGAATTGGACCTCAGAATCAAAGTCGTAATAAAAACCTGAATCAGTGGGCGGGCCGATGTCTAGTTTTGTGTCCGGGTATAACCGAAGGACAGCAGCCGCAAGAACATGTGCGGTTGAGTGGCGAATTTCCTCCAGTGGGGACATATCTTTCATAAGCTAAAGACTCATAGTTTTGCAGAAGGATTCCTGCAACGCCAAAGGAATCATTAGTTATGCGTCAAATCCTAAATTCGGCCCCAACCACTTGAGGGCTTCATCAATTGACCATCCTTTTCGCAAGGCATAATCCTCCACTTGATCACGGCCTAAGCTTCCAACATTAAAATAAGTAGATTGTGGGTGAGAGAAATAAAGACCAGAAACAGAACAACCTGGGTTCATCGCACGCGATTCTGTGAGTTCGAGACCAATCTTTTTTTCAACCGAAAGAGCCTCCCAAATGAGATCTTTTTCAGTGTGATCAGGTTGACAAGGGTAACCTGAAGCTGGACGAATGCCACGGTATTTTTCTTTGATAAGGGCATCCTGGCTCAAATCTTCATCAACCCCAAATGTCCACCATTGGCGAACTACTTTATGAGTATACTCTGCCATTGCTTCAGCGAATCGATCTCCCAATGCCTTTACCATGATAGCGTTGTAATCGTCGTTGTCCTTCTCGAACTCTTTGGCGAAATGTTCGACACCATTACCCGCAGACACCGCAAACGCTCCAAGAAAGTCGTTTCGTTTTGAATAACGAGGGGCAACAAAATCAGAAAGACAATAGTGAGGTTGTTTTACGAGGGATTGCTGACGACGAACAAAATGAAAAGTGCCAACTTTATTGCTTTTATCAGTATCCTCATAAATTTCGACATCATCATCGACCGAATGAGCCGGCCAAATTCCAACTACCGCTTCACAACAGAACAAATCATCTTTAATGATATGTTTGAGTAAGTCTTGTGCGTGATCAAATAATTTCTTGGCTTCAACTCCCACTCTTTCCCGATTGAAAATATCGGGATATTTACCCTTTAATTCCCACGACCAAAAAAAAGGTGACCAATCGAAAAATTCTAAAACTTCTGATAAACTAGGTTTGATTTCATGCACGCCCAAACGATCTGGTGGAGGAGTCGCAATCTCTTGTTTGTTCCAATCAAACTTCATTCCCTTGGATTGAGCTTCACGAAGAGGAAGGAGGACTCTTTCTCCTCTTTCTTCATGACGAACTCTTAACTTTAATTGTTTTTCCTTAAGTTCGGAAACATATGCCTCTCGCTTATTGGGGTGTGTAAGTTCGTTACAAACATTCACAACAAGAGATGCATCAGCAACTTGAACGACGGCTTCTTCGTAATGAGGAGCAATCTTAATAGCCGTATGGGCTCTACTTGTGGTTGCACCACCTATGAGCAGAGGAATTTTCATCCCGAGCTTTTTCATTTCCTTTGCATTGTGAATCATCTCATCAAGGGAAGGAGTAATTAAACCACTCAATCCGAGAACATCGGCGTTATTTTTACGAACGGCCTCTAATATTTTGTCACAAGACACCATAACACCAAGATCGATTACTTCCCAGTTATTACAGGCAAGCACAACACCGACAATGTTTTTACCAATGTCATGCACATCTCCCTTGACCGTGGCAATGACCATGGTACCACTTTTCTTCGAGCCAGTCCCTTCTTTCTCTTCCTCCATGTAAGGTTCCAGATATGCGACCGCCTTTTTCATCACACGAGCACTCTTAACGACTTGGGGTAAGAACATCTTGCCATCACCAAATAAATTACCCACCACTTTCATCCCATCCATCAATGGACCTTCTATAACTTCTATTGGACGTCCGAGTAACTGTCTCGCCTCTTCAGCATCGGCTTCTGCATAGTCTCCAATTCCTTTGACCAAAGCATGGCTTAATCTTTCCGACACTGGTTTTTCTCGCCACGATAGATCAGGTCCCTCGGACTTACGATTTTCATTTTTATCTTTTATCTTCTCCGCATATTCCAAAAGCTCTTCTCCCGCTTGTTTTGATTTGTTGAGAATAACAGCTTCTACTCGGTCTCTGAGTTCAGGTTCAATTTCATCATACACCGCCAGCATGCCAGCGTTTACGATTCCCATGTCTAGGCCAGCCTGACAACTGTGGTATAAAAAACATGCATGCATTGCTTCGCGAACAAAATTATTTCCACGGAAAGAAAATGAAACATTGCTGATTCCACCACTGGTTCTAGCGTGCGGACAGCGCAGCTTGATCTCCCGAATTGCTTCAATAAAATCCAGTCCGTAAGCATCATGCTCCTCCATGCCTGTGGCGAGGGTGAGTACATTCGGGTCAAATATGATGTCCGCGGCAGGAAAATTAACTTCGTCAACCAATAGGTTGTAAGCTCTTTCACATATTCTAACTTTATCATATAAA
>PBSV01000069.1 GCA_002726435.1 Opitutia bacterium
CCTTGAATCCTAGGGAAAGGGCCAAAGTGGGATCAAAGCTCGAGACTAAAAGATGCCGGTAAAATACAAGCGTGCAAACAAGGATGAAAATACAGACTAAACCCATTGACCAAAGGGCTTGATTTCCAAGATTCAATCCTCCAATCTTTAGATCTTGAGACAGGGGGACTAGTCCAATTTCACCATACAATACGCACGCAGGATCTAAATCGACATGTCCGCCCTGCAAACTCATGAGCGTGATTCCAAGTGCAAAGAAAGAGGTAAACACAAGCCCGAGGGCGGCATCTTCTCGAATGGGAGTATTCGCCCGTAGCCACTCAATACAAAAACTGCAGGCCAATCCGGCAAGGCAAGCTCCGGCCCACATTGGTCCAATTGAAAGCGATCCTGAAAAAATAAAGACCAAGACCAAACCCGGAAGGATTCCATGACTAATCGCATCTCCCATTAACGCCATTTTCCGAACAACGATGAATGACCCGATTACCCCGCATGTCCAAGATACTAGAATCCCCATTATCACTACCTTTCCATTCCAGACTGCCAATTTTGGGTCGCTCCATGGTTGGAGAAAAACTTCAGAGAAATTGAAATCTGGTATGAATGACATGTTAAAAAGAGACTAGAGGATGTAGTTTTCTTTTTCCAACTCGCTTGTTCCGAGCCACCCCTTTTGAATATCAACTAGACTAGGAATTAATTTTCCATGCGGGTCTTTCTTAGGATTTGATAAAATTCGCTCAAGCTTGCGAACAGTATCTTCACCGAGAACATGTTCTATTTTTTCAGCGTCTTCGTGGACATGATCAGGAGCATAGCGTGCTTCGTTGGTCAAATAAAGTTCCCACAGGCGATGATTGCGAACAGTTTTACAAGCCTGTTCCCATCCCTTTGGGGTCAGGGAAACAAGTAATTCACGGGGAAGATTATTTTGAGATTTGGCTTCGAGGGAAGTAGTGGCAAATCCGAAGCGAACTAATTGATTCAATTCTTTTTGACAGTACCCGCTCGAGATGCCCCTTCTATTCATAAGTTCCAATTTTTGAATAGTGGAACTTTTGAATTCACTGCTTTCCATTACCTGGTAAATCGCTTTAAGCGTATTTTCCATGGCAAACCTACGGGATTGCCCCTTCGATTTTATAAAGCCGCTGAACATTCCGTTTTTCGGTCGGAAAAACAAGACGAGTAGAAAAAAAGTAATTGAAACAAGAACAATCAAGGGGCCGGTAGGTAGGCGTTCGCCAAAAAACGAGAGAAAAGCCCCGCCAACTCCTGCGGCAGCTCCAAACAAAGAGGCGATTAAAAGGTATGAAGTCATTCGTTTGGCGAGCAGCGAAGCGGTGGCAGCTGGAATAATTAAAAGGGCGGAGGCCAAAATTACTCCAATTACTTGAAGAGAGCTAATTACGCAAAATGCAAGCAACATCCAAAGGAGGTATTGTATCAGGTTTACCGGAAGACGAATTGAGCGAGCAAAATTTGGATCGAATCCAGTAACCAGCAGTTCTTTGTAGCAAACTGAGAGAAAGAAAATGATTGCTCCCAATGCCAAAATGATGCCGATCAAGTCATTTGTGGATAGGGCAGAAACTTGTCCAAATAGATAGGAATCCAGTCCGGCTTGACTGCCATAGTCCATTTTTTGAATACGGGTTAGCATGCAGATACCTACCGCATAAAAACCCGATAAGACAATACCGAGGGCACTGTCTTGACTAATTTTTGTAAATCGCCCTAAAAAAGAAATACAACTAATTCCTAAAAACCCGGCAATCGATGCACCAATCATTAAAGATACATTGTTTTTCGATTCAGCCCACATGAAGCCCAAGGCAATGCCAGGTAAAACCGCATGCGACAGTGTATCACCAAACAGGGAAAGTCTACGAGTCACGACATAGCTTCCCATTAGGGCACAACTCAGACCAATCAGGGCGGAACCCAATGCCACAATACGAACTGAATGATCGTTCATTTCCCAAAACCTGAGGGCTCGCTCGGTTAAATCGATAGGGTTGATGGCTTCAATCTGTTTCCCCCACATTATTGTCGGGGAGAAAATTATTAATCCAAAGATAAGGAATTTTAGAAAAGTAAGAATTTTACTTAACCCACTAGATTCGAAAATTCGGTTTGTATTTATTTTTATCACTTTTTGGGTCCAAGGACCTCTTTCTCAATTGCCCGAACGCCAGCCGATTCAAATGCCATTTCAGAAAGAATTGTTAGCCTTCCGCCGTATGTTTTTTGCAGTAATTCGCGAGTGTATACTTCCTCAACCGGGCCATAAGCCACTTTGCGCATATTCAACAAGAGAAGGTGGTCGAAATATTCTTTGGCTGAAGAAAGATCGTGATGCACCACTACGAGTGTTTTACCTCGCTCCTTTAAACCTTTGAGAATGGAAACGATCGCTTTTTCAGTGACTGCATCCACTCCCGCAAAGGGCTCATCCATTAAGTAAACCGCACTTTCCTGAGCCAGTGCCCTGGCGAGAAAAACGCGTTGTTGTTGCCCTCCGGAAAGATTGCCGATTTGACGATTGGAAAAGGGGAGCATATCGACTTGTTCGAGGCAATCGCTTGCGATTTTATGGTCGGCCTTGCCCGCTCTCCTGAGCCATCCCAGATGGGCATACCTGCCCATTAAAACAACATCCATTACAGTGACTGGAAAGTCCCAATCGACTGATTCCCGTTGGGGCACATACCCGACTCTGGATATTCCATGCTTAGCGGTTTGACCGAAGATCTTAACAAATCCTCCATTTGGCTTAATCATATTCATTATTGTTTTAACGAGGGTAGATTTTCCTGCCCCGTTCGGTCCAATAATTCCCACTAAACTGCCTTCCTCAATTTCTAAATCAACCCCATACAATACTGGCTTTCTTTGGTAGGAAACCGTGAGGTCATGAACCTCGATAGGTTTCGCCGAGCTACTCATTTTCATTTTTGGTCAAGCCTTCAACTATTGCATTAACATTGTAAATCATCATTCCTGTCCAAGTGGAGAGGGCATAGCTGAGTCCATCCGGGCCATAAACTTCTTGATCATTTGCCCCTAGGGCATCGGAAAAAAGAGGTTTGCCCAATACGGTTCCAGTTTCCTTTGCAACTTCCTCCAAAGCTCCAGGATTGACGCTACTTTCCACAAAAAGTACGGGGATTTTATGCAGTCTGATATAATCGACCAAATTTGCCCGATCTCCTAAACCCGCTTCCGTTGCCGTCGAAATCCCCTGGAGTGCGATCACTTCGAAGTCAAAGGATCGCCCAAGGTAGCGAAATGCATCGTGACTAGTGATTATTTTTTTTCTTGCTGGCATTACCCTTGAAAATTGAACCTTGGCCCATTGGTTAATCTTTGAATACTCTAGTTCCAGTTTTCGGGAGCGTTTCTGGAACAACTCCTTTTTTTCTGGGATAAGATCACCAAGAATGTTTGTTATTCGCTGCATGCACATGATCCATAATGGGGGTGAGAACCATACATGTGGATCGGGGTACATTTGTCCTTCTTCATTCGACGCGAGTAGTAAATTACTTGGTAACTTGGAACAAACTTCATGGATAGGTACCACAGAATCCTTAGCGTATTTTAAGACCGCCGATATTTTGCCCTCTAATTTTAATCCATGGAAAAGAATTAAATCGGCGGAATTTAATGCGAGCATGTCCCTGGCAGTTGGTTTGTAAAGATGTGGGTCCACACCGGGACCCATTAGTGAAACTACCTTGCAGTGGTCGCCCGCGATCTGTTTCACCAAGTCAAAAATCTGAGTCGTGGTGACTACAATGGTTTTTGGTTCGGGCTCAGCCCCAGGTTTTTGAGCGGAGGAAATAGAGTTTTCTGAGCAACCAATCAGTGCGAAAAAAAATGCACCAATCGAGATTAAGAATAATAAAGTAAATGGCCTTTTGAAATTAAACATGTATTGAGCAAAGTATAAACTTTGACTAATCAAAGTCAAGTATTCGAATAGTCTTGAAATGAGGAGGGCAAGGAAACAAATTAACCAAATGCCAACTCCTACGGTAGAAAATTATCTCAAGCATATTCTGGTGCTTTCCCTGGAGTCAGGATCTACAGAGGTATCAATGGGAAGAGTTGCTAAGGAACTACTGGTTACCCCTGGTACGGCGACTTCAATGGTGAAGAATTTGTCTCAGGGCGGATGGCTTAATTACTACCCAAGAAAAGGAGTATGCCTGACCCGAAAAGGGAAGAAGCTGGCAATGAACATACTGAGGCGACATCGATTACTGGAAACATTCCTAGTGGAAACATTGGGCCTTGATTGGAGTGAAATCCATGCTGAGGCAGAAGAATTGGAACATGCTATTTCGGAGAAAGTGTTGGAAAAACTGGATCAATTTCTCGGGCGTCCCCGACAAGACCCTCACGGTCATCCTATTCCTACAAAGGGGGGGGTAATTAACCGTCCTAGTTCTCAAGCTTTGATCAACTGCAAGGCGGGAATGAAAGTGCGGATTGATTCAATCGTCGACCAAGAGAGTAATTTTTTAAAATTCGCCCGCGAAAAAAGATTACTTCCCGGACAAGAGGTCAGGATTCTTCAGCATGAAAAAGAAGCCGATGCAATCACTTTGCAGGTGGGGAAAGGCTCCCCTTTTTCAATGGGATCGAGATCCTCGGAAAAAATTTTAGTGCGAGTATGAATAACATCCGGCACGAACCGATTAATTAAAAAAGGGTTTGCCCCGTTCAAAATCTTAGTAGAGTAATCAAATTTCTCCCTCAAATACTAACCACAAATCTTTAAAGAAAATGTCTCGTTTTGTCACTTTATTTACCGGCCAGTGGGCCGATCTTTCCTTGCCTGACCTTGCTTCAAAGGCTGCTGAAATGGGATACGATGGACTGGAACTGGCTTGTTGGGGAGATCACTTTGATGTCGATAAAGCGGCTATTTCAAAAAAATACTGCCAAGAAAGATGGGAAATATTGTTGGACAATGACCTGACTTCATTTGCGATCTCCAGTCATCTGGTCGGACAAGCGGTTTGTGACTTAATCGATGAAAGACACAAATCAATTCTTCCTCCCGATGTTTGGGGCGAGGGAGATCCGGAAAAAGTCCGCAAGCGGGCAGCAAGAAAATTAGCTAAAACTGCTAAAGCATGTCGGAATTTCATAAACGCAAAGCCCGGCAGAGGCAAAAAAGACGACTTCCCTGCGGTGGTCAATGGATTCACCGGATCAAGTATTTGGCACTCGATTTATGCTTTTCCACCGACTGATCAAGCATACTGGGACAAAGGTTATGAAGATTTTGCCAAGCGTTTCGGTCCGATTTTGCAGGAATTTGAAAAACAAAAAGTAAATTTTGCATTGGAGGTTCATCCAACCGAAATTGCCTTTGATATTGCGAGTGCCGAGCGTGCCCTGGTCGCAGTTAAGGGACACAAACGTTTTGGATTTAATTACGATCCTTCGCATCTTGGCTACCAGGGAGTTGATTATGTAAAATTCATCCGCACTTTTTCCGACCGCATTTACCATGCTCATATGAAAGACGCATGGTGGGGGCATGGTGATGGTTCAGTTGGGGTGTTTGGGGGGCATACAACTTTTGCGGATCCACGTCGCCAATGGGATTTTCGATCTGTCGGAAGAGGAGATGTCGATTTCGAAGAAATCATTGTTGCCTTGAATGATATTGGCTATGCAGGGCCTCTTTCAATCGAATGGGAAGACAGTAGAATGGATCGATTCCACGGAGCAGAGGAGTCATGCGAATTTGTAAAAGCCCTTGATTTTAAACCTAACCAAATGGCATTCGATTCCGCTTTCGATAAGAAAAATCAATAGTCAATCCCGTATCAAAAATTAGTATGAAAAGAAAATTACGCATGGGAATGGTCGGGGGTGGAAGAGGGGCATTTATTGGTGGGGTGCACCGCCGAGCGGCCGCGTTGGATGGAAATATCGAGCTCGTGGCAGGGGCTTTTTCCTCTGACCCGAAGAAGTCTGCTTTATCGGGAAAAGATTTTTATCTCTCACCCAGCAGGGTTTACGGTTCATACCAGAAAATGGCGGAAAAAGAGAGGGCACTTCCCGAGGGAGAACGTATAGATTTTGTTACTATCGTGGTGCAAAACTATTTGCACTTTGAAGTCGCGAAGACTTTTCTGCGGGCAGGATTCAATGTTATATGCGACAAGCCGGTAACCTTTGATTTAGCGGAGGCTAGAAACCTCAGAGGTATTATTCTTAAATCCAAAAAAGTTTTTGCCTTAACTCATAACTACACCGGTTATCCAATGGTCAAGCTTGCTCGTCAAATGGTCAGAAAGGGAGAGCTAGGACGCATTATCAAGGTGGTTTGCGAATACCCCCAAGGATATGCCATAACTGCATTGACTGGAGAGGAAAAAGCGATTGCGAATTGGAGAGCGAATCCAAAAATTGCCGGAATTTCTAACTGTATGGGGGATATTGGAACCCATGCAGAAAATCTAGTTCATTATATATCCGGATTGGAAATTGATACCCTTTGTGCAGATTTATCGGTTAATATTCCAAACCGAAAATTAGATGACGATGGAAATGTACTTGTTCGATTCAAGGGCGGGGCCCGCGGAATTATTTATGCCTCACAAGTATCGAACGGAGATGAAAATGACTTGAAGATTAGGATATACGGAACCAAAAAATCCCTGGAGTGGCACCAAGAAGAACCAAATGATTTAATTGTGAAGGATGCTCGTACACCGAGGCAAATTTACCGACGGGGAAATTCATATATTACGGGTGCGGCCGCAGAAAATACTAGGATACCTTTTGGACACCCAGAAGGATTTATCGAGGCATTTGCTAATGTCTATAATTCGGCGTCGGTGGCAATCAGGGATGAAATTGCAGGCAAATTTCCTCGAAAATCCGGGTACGATTATCCTGATATTCGCGATGGGATAATTGGAATGGCATTTATTGAAACTGTTGTGAAAAGCTCAAAATCTAAACAAAAATGGGTCAAATTTCCCTCAATTCCCAAGTAATATAAATACTATGAATACTAAGATCGGAATCATTGGTGCAGGAGGAATGTTACAATATCATGTAGCTGGATTTACAGCGGGAGGAGCGTCCTTACACGCAGTTTGTGACATGAATCAGGATGCGGCAAAAAAAGCGGCTGACAAATACAACATACCTCATGTTTATTCAGATTCGCAAAAAATGCTCGATGAACTCAAGGAACTTGACGGAATCAGCATAATTACACCGAACCGCACGCATCGTCCTCTCGCTATTCAAGCCTTGCAGTCCGGTAAACATGTGTTCTGCGAAAAACCTCCTGCCCTCAATGCTCCTGAGGTGAGGGAAATGAAGGAGGCGTCTGAAAAAGCTGAAAAGATATTAATGTTTAACTTTAATAATCGGGCTCGACCTGAATCCTATGCTCTGAGGAATTACATTGAGGCGGGTGAAGTTGGCAAAATTAATTCTGCTCAAGCAAAGTGGATTCGTCGAACGGGCATTCCTGGATTTGGAGGTTGGTTCACTAATAAGGATTTGTCTGGAGGGGGTCCCTTGATCGATCTTTTACATATGGTTGACCTTGCCATGTTCTATATGGATTACCCCAAAGCAACTTGTGTGCTTGCGCAGACATTTGATGATTTCATTCAAGACAAAACATTCAAGGGCCCATGGGGAATTCCCGATGTCGTAGACGGAGCCACTGATGTGGAGAGTGCCGCACATGGATTTGTTCGTTTCGAAACCGGTCAGGTCTTGAGCTTTCAAATTTCCTGGGCTGAAATGAATAAAAGAGAGGAAGTCTCTGTCACATTCCAAGGACAAAAAGCAGGGGGTATGATCCGAAGATTGTTTGGAAATGATGGATTGGATGAAACTGCTATTGATGACTGCGAGCTTTATGTCCAAGAGCATGGTCGATCGGTGAATCGATCGATTGTAACTGAAGTTAATGAGGATATGGGAAGAATTCGGTCGGCAGAAAATTTCGTTCGTACGATCCATGGTCAGGAGAAACCACTTAATACTCCAGATCAGGCACTTGCATTGATGGAGATTATTGACGCGACCTATTCATCCGCCCACTCCGGCCAGCCAGTCACAATAGTTTAAACCCCCACTCAACCTTGATGCTTGCAAGCATTAGTGTTATGACCATGCTTACCACTCTCACTTAAATTATGGGTAAACAATACAATAAATTAATTAAGCGCAGGCGAAGATCTGCCTACTTGGCTCGCCGAAAGTCCGAGCTGAAATTGGAAAAGCCGGCTTCTGTCAAGAAAGTAAGAAAGTCTACATCCGCCAAAGTAGCAGCACCTGCTAAGGCAGTTCGTAAAAAGGCGGAACCCAAGCCCAAGGCAGTGGTCTCTAATCCAGAGGTCGCTGAAAAAGCTAGCACCGAAGATGTTCTTGGCCCGGAGTCTAAAGAGAGTGCTAATCCCAAAGACTCTTCCACGGACGAAGAATCGGGGAACTGAAGAATTTTTAAGGGGAAATGAAGAAATTTCCCATTTTTTCTTACCTTCTTGTTTTTTTGTTCACTTCACCAGCGTTTGGTGAAATTAAGATAAACTCGGTAGCGGTACAATATTTCCAAAAGAAAGATTTTAAACGAATTTTGGAGTTCTTTCGCGGCGAGGAATACACGGGAAGAAGTCTTATTTTCCGTTCAGATGAAACAGACCGTGAAGGGCTGTACTTTACTCTGAAATTTTCTTCTAAACTTAGTGATTTTCCAGACGATACCACAATTATGCTTGAGGTGATTAGTTCAGAGTCGATTGATACAAGGCAATACGAATTCAAATTTCCTTCCCGCATCGAGGGTAAGAAATATCTTCTTGTAGGTTTGACTGGAAAAGATTGGTCGAGAAAAGAGAATAAGCTTATTGCCTGGCGATTGAAGATAAGATCGCCAACAAATGACCTACTCGCCGCTAAACAGAGTTTCCTTTGGGACCACGACGAATAGATGCTCCCGGGCCATCTTTTGGGAGTTGGCAAAAATTAAAACCTCACGGCTTCACTCCCATAAGTCTTTCCGAGACTTTGGAGGGTGGACAATCCTTTACTTGGCATAAAGTTGAAGACCTTAATTGGCTAGGGGTTATTGGCGGGCGACTTCTTGAAATCCGATTGAAAGACACTTCCTTTGAATGGAGGTCAAATTCACAAATTCCGATTACGAGGCAGGAGGTAAAAGATTATTTTTGGATAGATTCTTCCTATGAGGAAGCGGTCAATTCTTTGCCGTGGCGGTCCGATCCAATCCTCAAGCATTGTATTGAGTCTTTATCGGGCCTGCGTATTTTGCGACAACCAATCGACGAAATTCTTTTTTACTTTTTATTAAGCCCCGTAAAAAGCATTCCTCAAATCAAGGAAACCGGACAATTGGTGGCTCAAAAATATGGGAAGAATTTAGGAGCAGGCTTTTTTGGATTTCCCGGTTGGGAAATTTTGTCCGAGGTAACTGAAAAAGACTTGAGAAGTTTGAAACTAGGCTATCGGGCCAAAAGTATTGTTGGAACCGCACGGTTTCTGAAAACAAGATCAGATTGGCTGGAAGAAGTTGTGAAGCACCCCTATTTGATCGCTTTGGAGAAATTGAAGGAATTACCCGGGGTCGGATCAAAGATAGCAGCTTGCACCCTGCTTTTTGGAGGTCGGAAATTAAATGCTTTCCCGATCGATACTTGGATTGAAAAAGTCATGTCCAATCGATACGGATTGAATGGTTGGGATCAAAAACAAATGAGCACTTTCGCCAGTTGTCACTTTGGCGAGTTTGCGGGTCTGGCCCAACAGTTCTTTTTTTCTGCAGAAAGACTAGGATTCTTAAATGAATTTGATTGATCTGATACAAAATCAGTTAATATTCAGAAAATATTGAGCAGGTGGCATGTTACTTGCACTCACTAGTTTTAATTTTACCCCTTTATGAATCAATCACCATTCGATGATTACCAGACTGATGTTTTTTTTGACGAGATGTTCGGGGCCAGCAAAAATCATGTGCCCAAGGATCATTACCAAAAGGTTTTTGAAAGAATTAATCGTCTGAAAGACCACGAGATAGAAGAAAAAAGAAGACAGGCAGATTCGTCCTTTCTTGAGCATGGTATTACCTTTACGGTCTATGGAGACGAAGAGGGGACGGAAAAAATTTTCCCCTTTGATTTGATACCGAGAATCATTCCAAATGCAGAATGGAATCAAGTAGAACAGGGGTTGAGTCAACGAATTCTTGCTCTCAATCTTTTTCTCAATGACATCTACCACGATGGAAAAATTTTGTCTGATGGCGTGATTCCGGAAGAAATTATAAAATCATCACCTTACTTCCGCCCCGATATGGTTGGCTTCGAAGTGCCTAAGGATATATATGTTCATGTCTGCGGTTCGGACTTAATAAGGGATGAATCTGGCACTTATTTTGTATTGGAAGATAATGCCCGCTGTCCTTCAGGTGCATCCTATTTGCTGGAAAATCGAGCGATTATGAAGAAAACTTTTCCGCAGACCTTTCGGGGCATGTTTGTTCGTCCCGTTGAGGCTTATCCGGAATTATTGCTCAAGACATTAGAAAATCTATCTCCTCGAAAATCCCAAAAACCAGTGTGTGTGGTTTTAACTCCTGGAGTCTACAACAGTGCTTATTTTGAACATACTTTTTTGGCTCGGCAAATGGGAATTGAAATCGTCGAGGGTCGGGACTTGATTGCAATTGATGGTTGTGTGTACATGCGGACCACTCATGGATTGGTTCAGGTCGATGTGATATATCGCCGTTTGGATGATGACTTTTTAGACCCTACTTTTTTCGACAAAGATTCGATGCTTGGAGTACCAGGCTTGATGAATGCCTATCTTCAAGGAAATGTAGCTTTGGCTAATGGAATTGGTACTGGGGTGGCGGATGATAAGGTCACCTACGCTTATGTTCCGGAGATGATCAAGTATTACCTTGGGCAAGACCCAATTTTATCAAATGTTCAGACCTACCTATGCTGGCGGGAAGAGGATCGAAAATACGTCCTTGAAAATCTGGAATCCCTGGTTGTAAAACCGGCCAATGAGTCAGGCGGATATGGATTAATGGTTGGCAGTGCTTCAAGTAAAAAAGAAAGGCAGGAATGTAAGGAAAAAATTTTGGCCAACCCCAGAGATTTTATCGCCCAGCCGATTATTTCTTTATCAAGGCATCCAACTTTTTGTGAAGAGAAAATTGAAGGCAGACATATTGATCTCCGCCCCTTTATTCTATATGGAGAAGACATTGAAATTGTTCCCGGTGGATTGACCCGAGTGGCCCTTAAAAAAAATTCCCTGGTGGTTAATTCCTCCCAAGGAGGTGGAAGTAAGGATACCTGGGTCTTGGAAAACTAATTATGCTTTCCAGAGTGGCAGATAATTTGTACTGGATGAGCCGGTTCGTCGAGCGGGCCGAGAGTATCACGCGGATGGTAGAAGTAACGAAGGATACTTATTTAGAATCAGGCAGGGAGATTAATGACGATGAATTTTGGCATTCCACTCTTAATGCACTATGTGCGGTGGAAATTTTTGAAGCCGATAAAATTGTTAAGGTGGATGAGTTCCTGCTTTTTTCGAAAGACTGGTCTAATTCGATTCGTAATTGTATTTTTTCCGCTCGTGAAAATGCCCGGATGGTAAGGGATCAGTTATCCGATGAAATATGGATTGAACTAAATAATCTTTATTTATTTTTCCTCGATGATGACGCCCAAAAGGTTTTTAACAATCGTCCGAGTCATTTTTTTCTTAAAGTCATTCGTTTCTCCTTGGTGTTTCAGGGGTTGGTTGATGCAACCGTTCATCACGATGAGGGTTGGCGGTTTATTTCGATTGGAAAATACCTGGAAAGAGCGGATCAGACCAGCCGTATACTTGACACCCTGTCTTTAAAATACGGAGAATCATCGAGGACGGACTTAATTTCCGTATTACGAAGTTGCAGTGCTCTTTCCGCTTATCGAAGACAGTTTCGTGGAGAATTATCTTTACGAAATGTAGCATCGTTTTTGCTCTTTTCCCAGGATTTCCCACGCTCTATTCGATTCGCAATCCGTCGAATTGATTCAAATCTTCATGAAATTTCTGGAGTGCCCCGAGGAAATTTTTCGAATGAAGCCGAAAGATTGATTGGAAGTGTTTTGGCGATGGTCAACTTCACCGATATTGATACTTTAATGGCAAGTGGATTACATCAGTCAATTGATGATTTGCAGACTAAGTTGATTGATGTAGGCCAACGAATCTTCGAAGCCTATGTGCTTCTTCCTTTTGAAAATGAAAACATAGGCCAACAAAGAGCAGCCCAGTCATTCGTTCAACAACAGTGAGATTGAGTGGCGACATTATTCACCTTTAGTATTTGATGCCCCCTATGCGACTCTATGTTCATCACAAGACGAAATATCGATACCCAAGTCCGGTAAAAGACAGTTTTAACGAATTGCGTTTAAATCCTCTGAGCAATGATTGGCAAAAGTGCGAAAATTGTTTCATTTCCGTTTTGCCGTCTACTTCGTTGAGTAAATATTTGGACCTCAATGGAAACATGGTTCACCATTTCGAAATTTCGCAAGATCATTCCAACTTGGTAATTGAAAGCCGCTCTAC
>PBSV01000070.1 GCA_002726435.1 Opitutia bacterium
ACTGCTAACACTGATTCGACTTTCGCACACTTACCGGCAAAGACAGAGCGTCATTTACTCAATAATCCATATGGAGTTGACCTTATGCTTTCAAACTTGATTGCCACTACCAACCTGACCACCGATTCTAATGACCATAATAAATGGTTAGCCAATGTCTCACAGGAGATGGCTGACAATGTAAAAATCCTCTCTGGGAACGTCTGGAATACTTACTGGCATGATGGCACGAATATGATGGTTGTTGAATCTGCCCAAGCCACCGCACGCTATGGAACTGGTGTGGGAGGTGGAATTACTCAACAAGACATTTCCATGAGGAGTGGAATTATTTCCGCGATGACTAATCCAAGCATTTCTCAAGGATATATCCGTATCACTTCCTCCAATCATGGTTTGTTCAATGGATTTGTTGTCAAGATTTCCGGAGCACGTGGCTACAAGACCAATAGTTCAGAGGCCAGAGAAGAGATTGATGAAAATGGTAATTTGGTAAGCACGGGTGCAAATCGTTTTGAAATTGATTCAGGTGCTAATGGGGAATTTATGGTCGTCAATGCAGACTTTAATTCTTTTGAACTTAAAGGTAAGAGTGGAGATTGTAATTTTATTTATGACCCAAACAATCCTGCCATTTGGTTTACAGGAGCAAGTGGGAGCGGATACACAAGTGACGCTTATGTTTCATTTATTGGCGGGGGCGGACAAGGAGCACAGGGAATCGCCAGTGTTTCAAATGGGATGGTTAC
The DNA here is from genome assembly GCA_002726435.1 of Opitutia bacterium. GTDB lineage: Bacteria > Verrucomicrobiota > Verrucomicrobiia > Opitutales > Seribacteraceae > Seribacter. Next base: position 750 of record PBSV01000070.1, read on the forward strand.
TTCTATACTAGTAACTAAACCTGGCGCTGGGTACTCAACTGCTCCAAAAGTCTTTATCCACTCGGGTGGTTGGAGAAAACTCGGTTCTGGCAACACTCCCTTTAATGATGTGTTGGTACCCGCTGGGTCTGGAATTCTTCTTGTTCGTAATCATCCAAATGGAATTCGAGCCAAGTTCAAAATTGACAGCCCATTTTAAGCTTAATTCTTAAAATTTTCTTTCTAAGGATTTCAGTTCAGTTCATCTGCATGGCATCAACATCGAGAATATCCTGCACTTGCGGATCCAGTGGGAATGATTCTCTTTTTTTCTCCAGTTGCGCCAAGCAATTTTTAACCGAAGAAGTGAGATAAATTAGATGAAAACGATAATACCCTTTGATTTTTTCCAAGGGTGCAGGTGCTGGACCTTTAATTAAAATATCTTCCATTGGCTCTTGGTCCAATATTTTTCTCCACTGATTTGCATAGAAATCGGCTTTTTCCTCATTTCTGCTTCGGAAAATATGGCGAATAAGGTGCCTGAAAGGAGGATATTCTAATTCTCTTCTCATCTCCATTTCTTCTTCGATAAATCCATAAACATCTGTATTCCGAGCAAATTGTATGGAAGAAGAATGAGGAGCATAGCTCTGAATGAATACTTCACCTGAACGATCTCCCCTGCCCGCTCTTCCCGCAACCTGAACCAGTAATTGAAACGCACGTTCCGAAGCTCGAAAATCCTCCATCCGAAGCGGCAGGTCCGCATCAATTACCCCAACTAAGGTGACATTTGGGAAATCAAGACCCTTAGCAATCATTTGTGTTCCTACAAGTACATCGATTCTACCTGTACGGAAATCTTGTAAAGTCTCTCGAAGAAGATTCTTTTTCATCATCAAATCTGCATCCACTCTTCTTACGATCGCTCGGCGTGGCATTAAAGCACTCACCACGTCTTCAATTCGTTGAGTTCCATGACCTTTTTTATGTACCTCGATTGATTGGCAGGAGGAGCAAACTCGAGGTGCTGTTTTACGGTAACCGCAAAGATGGCATCGTAAATAACCATCAGTTCGGTGAAAGGTAAGTGCAATACTACAGTCCTTGCATCGCTCAACATTCCCGCATTCAGTGCAGAGCATGGTGGTATTAAATCCTCTTCGATTCAAAAACAAAATACTTTGCTCGCGATCCGCATACCTTTGACGAATTGCTTCCACTAATGTTTGTGAGAGAATCGGAATATTTCGCTCTCTTTGTGCTTCCCTACGCATATCAACAACATGGACCAGTGGGAGTTTTCGGCCATCAATTCTTTTAGTTAGGACGCATTGATTATATTTCTTCAGTTCCACATTTCTAAAAGTCTCAAGACTCGGAGTTGCGGAACCCAAAAGACAGACTGCTTGATTCAGCATCGCCCGGTAAACCGCAACATCACGACCGTGATAGCGTGGAGTATCTTCTTGTTTATAGGAGGGTTCATGCTCTTCATCCACGACGATCAAGCGCAGGTTAGGCATGGAGGCAAAAATTGCAGAGCGTGCCCCCACAACGATCCTGGCTTTTCCAGTGGCCAAATTTCTCCATGCATCCAACCTCTCACCCGCGGAAAGATGACTATGCCAAACAACAACTGTCTCCCCTTGCTTTCCGAATCGTGAACGAATACGTGATACGGTTTGAGGAGCCAAAGAAATTTCGGGGACAAGAAATAAAACACTCCCTCCCTGATTTAAAGCCTCTTTCATCGCACGAAAATAGACTTCTGTCTTGCCTGAACCAGTGACTCCATGAAGCAGGTTAACAGAGAACTTCTTCTCTTTTAAAAGTTTTGTACAAAAACGCACAGCATGATCCTGCTCCTCAGTCAGTTTTAATACTGACTCCACAGTATCGAGGTCACTGTCATATTCATCCTCATAAGCATTGCGATCAACAACTTCTTCAAATTCTTCAATAAATTTTTTCTGCACCAAGCCTTTTACGACTTGATCCCCAATAACAAGTCGAGACATCACTTCTCTTTTGGCTATTGGCTTCCCTAGTTTTTGAAGATATAAAAATAAGACTTTTTGTTTAGGCGATCGATTAAGTTCTTTAACTATTCTCTCCGAGTCTATTCTAGATACGACTTTAAGTTGCCTTTCGGTTTTTGCACTTTTTCCTTCTCTTACAACTGCCGGAATCATTGCCTCGAGTACAACTTCCATCGAACAGGAATAATATCGGCACATCCATTTTGCTAATTTAAGTAACTCCTTCGATAGAACAGGTTCTTGTTGAACCAACGAACTAATATGACGCAATTTTGAAGATTCTAGTTTTTCTTGCGAAGAAAGAGAGCTAACCAGACCTAGAACATTTCTTTTACCAAGAGGTATTCGAACTAAGCTGCCAACTTGAACCACTTTGATTAACTCTCTTGATATAGCATAAGTAAGTGCTTGATCAAACCCGGCAATTGGCTGAACTTCTATCCTTGAACCTATTACTTCTTTCTTCACTTTACCCTTAAGTCATAACAAAGAAGCCGCGGACTTACTTTAATCGAACGGTCGAACTCATTTTGCATAACATAAAGAAGTCCATTACTCAGGGCGGGCAAAGTCCAAGTCCCGGGAGCAAAAAACAGTTGGCTCGTCGATTGAATTTCCCACCCCTTGTGATCCATTTTCATTGAGACTAGAGATCCTAATTCCGAAAGTGCAATAAAGTGATCCTCCACTTCAAGAATTGAACCACGAAAAAGTTCTAATTGAATAGTTCGCCCGTTCATTTCGTAGTCCCAACCAACTGGCTCTCGCCAGAAGACTGCTCCAGTATTTGAATCGACACAAAATAATTGAGCTCCTCTTTGATGCCTCCCGGAAATTCCAAATATCTTCGATCCCTTTAAAATTGGAGTCATCCAATGTATATTCAGTTCCCGGTTCTGCCACACTTTGAATGGATTAAATTCTTTATCAAATTGAATTACCACTGCCCCGTTTTCATAGCATTCAGACAAAAAAACACGATTTCCTCCAATCGGAGTGGGAGGAACCGCGTTGACTGATTCGTAATTAGAAGATCTCCAGGGATACCTCGATAACTTTTCTCCGCTCACTGGATCAATTACCAGCAGTCCTCCCGTGGGAGGATTACTCTCACCACCTGCAAAGACCAAACACACCAACCGCCCATTCATCTGACAAATGGTTGGAGATGAATAACTGGCACCCCACCTGTCTTCTACTATCCATTTTGTTTTACCACTTTTCAGATCAAATCCAATAACCGACCTGTTTTTACTTCCTCCCAGGTTAATGATTAATGTATTTTTAACGACCAAGGGGTTTGAGCCCTTGCCGAAAAAATTTTGCGGGATACCAAACTCCTCAGCCAAGTCTCTTTCCCATTTAAGATTTCCTGTTTTTAAATCCAAACAAGACAACCTCGCGGTTACTCCGAGCGTGTAAACTAAGTCGTCTGAAATTACTGGACTTGCACGAGGTCCATTCAAATATCCGTAGCGATCTTTATACTCGACCAAATAAGAGTGACTCCATTTTAGAACGCCACTTTCAGAACTCCTTCCCTCGATGATTTCTTTCCCCTCTAATCTGTGAAAAAGAACTAAGATTTCATTGAATATTGCTGGAGAGGAATAACCTTCCCCCTTTCTAACTTCCCAAACCAATGGAGGACCAAGATTTGTCCACTTTTTAAGAATTTTCGTTTCAGAAGATTTGGCATCGTCATTAACTCCGTTGAATCTCGTCCAATTACTTACTCTCGCATCTGGATGCAAAGAGGATGGTTCATTATGTTGGATAAGTCTTTGATCTGAATCCCGTGCGTCCCCAATACTCAGAAAGACAACCTTGACGGTTAAAAATAAAAAAAACGATTTCGCCTGCACTAAAGTTCAACTCCTTCGATTTTTTGTTGATAAAGAATTCGTAGATATTCGTAGTACAAGAAAAGGGACTCGCCCAATGTGAATTTTTTGATCATAAAATTTACGAAGTTAAGATTGTGAAAGACTTTATTAAATCCATTCCCTCAAGCTTTCAGCAAAAAAGAAAGCAGAGAAACATATTTCGTTTTCTTCGATTTGCCGGTGTCCTCGCATTCCTAGTTGTCGTTTACATGAATATATTCAGACACTTGATGTCACAAGAACGCGGGGATCAAGTAGTGGAGTGGATTGAATCATTTTACTGGGTTCTTACCACGATGTCCACTCTCGGATATGGCGACATTACTTTCGTCGGAAGTCCAGGGCGACTTTTTTCAATGGTGGTCTTGTTCACCGGAGTTTTCTATCTCTTTATTGTTCTTCCGTTCGTGTTCATGGAATTTCTCTACAAGCCTTTCATGGAATACCAAACTGGAGCACGGGTATCGAGAAAATTTGAACCCGCTGAGCAAAACCATGTAATTCTTACGCATTATGATTCAGTCAGTCATGCCCTAATGGATAAACTTACACAATTCGGATATCCTTTTGTACTCATCGTCGAAGACCTTAAGCAAGCCCTCGAACTGCACGATATGAATATTCCGGTCATGCTTGGAAATCTGAATGAATCCCAAACATTTACTGATGCCGCACTAGCAAACGCTGCCATGGTCGTAGCCACCGACGACGACATTCGAAATGTGAATATTGCCTTTCACGCTCGCGACGAAGCACCACAACTACCCGTGGTTAGCACCTGTAGTCATGAGACTACTGAAGAGATTCTGACTTTGGCTGGAGCCACTCATGTCATCCGACCAGCCAAGCAAATGGGTAGTTTTCTGGCCCGAAGAATAATTTGCACCGACAACAACACACATGTCATTGGTTCATTTGATGAAGTACAAATCGCCGAAGCCACAATTCACGGAACTCCGCTTGTCGGAAAAGAGCTCAAGGACACATCTCTCCGTGATGAATTCGGTGTGAATGTTGTAGGGATGTGGGAAAGAGGGCATTTCCAACAGCCAGAAGCAAATGCTTTACTCAACAACCACACTGTTTTGCTACTCGCAGGAAGGGAAGCGAATTTCAAAAAATACGACAGTGCATTTAGTGGATTTTCGCACAACGATGCCCCGGTTATAATTATCGGAGCTGGAAGAGTGGGAAGGGAAACCGCAAAGTCCTTAGACTCGATGAATATCCCTTATCGAGTGATCGAGTCGGATGAGAAAAAAGCTGGAATGGTTACAAATGCAATTCTTGGAGATGCCGCCGAAAAAACTGTTCTCGAACGAGCGGGCATCAATAAAGCACCAGCTGTTGTCATTACCAGTCATAGCGATGAAACCAATGTTTATCTTACGATTTATTGCCGCAAGCTTAGGCCTGACATTCAAATTATTACCCGGGCGTTTTTGCATCGTAATGTCGAACCTCTTCATCGTGCCGGTGCGGACTTTGTGATGTCCCAAGATCATATGGGAGCGAACACTATTTTCAACCTACTCAATCGAGCAGAAATCTTGATGGTCACAGAGGGACTGGATATTTTTAGCCAAAAAACTCCGAAGTCCTTAGTTGGAATCAAGCTCAAGGATTCAAGAATTAAGGAAAAGACTGGCTGTAGCATCGTTGCAATCAAAGGAGATGGGGGCACAATTATAACCCCCTCGCCTGATCATCAATTTCCAGAACAAGGTGAAATCATTCTTATCGGAGATGAAGCAGCAGAAAAAGCTTTCGAAGATAAATTTTGTTCCTCCTGATTTTTTGAATAAAAGTTTATTTTCATAAGTGGAAAAATTTGATTCCGCCTCTTTTTTCAAACTCGATCTAAGCCGTGGATTTTTTTCTGGAATTTTAGACGCCGGCTTTGGAATTTTTATCCTTCTTCTTGCGATTCGTACTTTCGAAGCACCGGGCTATTGCAAAGCAATTTTGGCAGGTGGGACTTCAATCGGATTAATTGCCAATCCTGTTCTCTTAAGTCTCTGGGGGAAGCGAAAGACTAGCGATACTGGAAAATGTGCCGTCTATATGTTTCTTTGTTCACTTTTTATCTTTGTCGCTTCTTTCGGAAATGAAATAATCAGTTTCACATTTTTTATTCTTCTTGCACAAGTTTGCTTCGCCCAAGTTCCCAGTCTTATGATCGGAATTTATTCTAGGTTGTATCAAAAGAAAGAAAGGGGGCTTCGAGTTTCTTTGACTCTTGTCCTGAGCACAATTGGTGGAATGTTCACTTCTTACATACTGGGCAAATACTTGGACATTCAGGAAGCAGATCATAGATGGGTTCTCTGGGCAATGGGGTTCTCGGCACTTTTTAGTTCACTGATTTTATTTTTCATGCCCCCAGTTAATTCACAGAATGAAAACTTAAGCATTTCAATTAGAATTCGAAACATCTTCAAAATACCATTTGAAGACTCTTTATTTTTAAGAGTTTTGATTGCCTGGATGATTTTGGGCTTTGGTGCAATTATGACCTTTCCATTACGCGTCGAATACCTGGCTGACAAAAATGGAATGAATATGTCCAATGAAGAGATCGCCTTGCTTGGAGTGGCTCTCTTTTTCAGTGCAAAAGTACTGGGAACATTAATCTGTGGGAAATTATTCGACCAAGTTCATTTCATGCAATATCGAATCACTCTCAATTTATTAATGCTTGTTTCAATTATCGTTTACTTCCACTCTACTACTTTAATTGGTGTGGCAATCGGTACTATTTTAGGTGGAATTGCGATGGGCGGAGCTAGCTTGGCATGGAATTTATGGGTAACTAAACTGGCCCCTTCAGGAAGAGAATCAGAGTACATGGGGGTTCATGTCGCTCTCACAGGCATACGCGGTACTACCGCACCTTTTATTGGATACCTATTGCTCGAACCATTTGGTTTTTCAGGAGTTTCAATTTTGTCTGCAAGCCTAATTTCCCTAGCGACAATACTTTTCGCTACCACTCTAAAAAACTCTCGCTTTTCAACCTAAGATTTCAAAAACTGATTACGAAGAATCGATAGGTTTGCTTACGAATTGACTCCCAGTGGGAATCCACTTTCATAAATATATGAAATTTCTTTATATAATTATTGTCCCGTTCTTTTTAATTTCTTCTGCTTTATTTTCAAAATCTAGACTTGGAGAGTACTACTATGGATTTGGTTATGCCATGGCTGAAGGTGGAGGAAGCCCCGCGATTGAGGGGAACTCTTTTAATTTCTCGCTTAATAGCCCTGCTAGCGACATTGCTGATTTCAAAGTTTATTTGGATTATGGAACTGCAGAACAAGGTACCACCGATAATACAGTCTGGAGTCTTGGACTGGATTACCTTTACCGACTCGACGATTTTATCGATGGAGGAGGAATGCTTCGACCTTTTATTGGATTTGGCGTTGGTTACCTAAGCGATGAAGCGAAAATCCGTTTGTCCGATGACGGAGTTTCCTGGACATTGATTGGTGGAACCGAAGTAATGTTTACTGAAGAACTTTCCTTTTCAATTGGGGCTAGATTCCTTGGGGTGTGGGCGGATTTTGGGAGTAATGACCTTGCACTCGACCTTGGGCTTTCCTGGTGGATAAATGACATTCATGGCGTAGCTTTTGAGTACTCCCATGCTTTCGACAATGAAATCGATTACATCGGGCTGAAGTATCTCTATTCTTGGCAGTAGAAAAGAAAGTGGATGGATGGTGGCGGATTGAACAACTGGAAAAAAAAATTCGAGGAAACTCCTGACCGTCGAGGTACCTCCAGTCTGAAATGGGGGAAGTACGATGGTTTGGATGTCTTGCCCTTGTGGATCGCGGATATGGATTTCAAATCTCCGCCCGAAGTCATTGGTGCTGCCATTCAAGCTAGTGAATTCGGGAATTTCGGGTACGCCGGGTGTCCTTCATCGTTGTACAAAGCTGTTTTGGAACGAGCCAAAATACTCTATGATTGGGAGATTAAAAAATCTTGGATTGTATGGTTACCGGGCATGGGTTGTGCACTCAATGTATCGTGCCGAATTTTTGAAAAGAAAAGAGCCCAAGTAATTTCACAAGTTCCGATCTATCCTCCTTTTTTATCCGCCCCTGAAAACTTTGGCCTCTCTTCTGTAAGAGTCCCCATGCAATGTAAAAATAATCGTTTTTCCTTTGATTTCGAGGCCCTTGAAGACTTGAAGACTAAGCCAGGTGATCTTTTTATGCTCTGCCATCCCCATAACCCAGTTGGAACTGCTTTCACCAAAAATGAATTATCTCTCTTCAGCGATTGGATTTTGGCGAGAGAACTCTATGTCTGTTCTGACGAAATACATTGCGATTTACTTTTGGAATCTAACCTTAGTCACTTTCCTTTAGCATCTATCTCGCCCGAAATCGCTGCCCGCACGATTACTTTAATGGCTCCGAGTAAAACATTCAACTTACCGGGATTTGGTTGCTCCTATGCAATCATTTCGGACGCTCAATTACGAAGCAACTTCAAGAAGTCAATGCATGGTATTGTTCCTGAGCCTCCCGCCATGGGGTACACTCTGACCGAGGCGGCTTACCTTTATGGAGAACCCTGGCGACGAGATTTACTCGATTACCTTTTGTTGAATAGAGAATTAGCAATGGAAAGAATTACACGTATTCCATTTTTAACTCCCTACTCTCCACAAGCGACCTATCTTCTATGGATTGATGCCAGGAATGTCCCTACTGCTGATCCCCATTCTTTTTTTGAGAAAAACGGTGTTGGATTATCGGATGGGAAAGAATTTGGAGCGCCAGGATTCATTCGACTCAACTTAGGTTGTTCACATAAATTATTATCACAGGCATTGGACCGAATGGAAAAAGCCTGTTGTTCATTTGTTTAATGGGAAACGAAAAAGAAGCCTTTGTTCATATTCAGAACCTTAGAAAAAGGATTTTAGAACATGACGAAAAATACTACAAATTAGCGAATCCCATAATTTCCGACCAAGCTTACGACCAACTCAAAAAAGAATTGGAAGAACTCGAGCTTACTTTTGATCCACTTGGTCTTTTTCCGAGTAAACAAGAATCTAAGGATTATATTAAATCACCGGATGTAGGAGACGATCGGCTGGAATCATTTTCTTCACATCGACATTTGAATCCAATGCTAAGCTTGGACAATACTTATGACCGAAATGATTTTTTTGATTTCGATAAGCGCTTGCGAAAGATTTTCGAATCTTCCTCTCTTCCCTATGTGGTTGAACCAAAGATTGACGGAGTTGCTATCTCATTGACTTTTAAAAACGGAATCATGACGAGAGCGGTTACGCGTGGTAATGGTATCGAAGGAGACGATGTAACTAAAAATCTGCTGCATATTCGAAATATACCTACCGATCTGAGCTCTTTTCCATTACCGGAAATTTTAGAAATTCGTGGGGAAATTTATATGAGCCACGAAGAATTTGAGCGAATAAACAAGGAGCGAGAAAAAGCGGGACTTCCCCTATTTGCAAACCCAAGAAATTTAGCGGCAGGCACTGTGAAATTGCTCGATCCAAAGGAGGCGAGAAAGAGAAAACTTGAGGTCGTACTTTATGGATTAGGTGGATGCGAGCCCTCCAACTATTTCTCCCTACAATCACAGTTTCATGAATCCTTAAAGAACTGGGGAGTACCGGTTGTAGAATTCTTTCAGTCAGTTTCTTCGGCTGAAGAGGCTTGGCAGTCAATAACCATGCTGGATAATGTACGCCACGAATACGCCTACCCCACTGACGGGGCCGTGATCAAATTGAATTCGATCGAGATGCAAAAGAAAGCGGGTTCTACCTCAAAGGCTCCACGCTGGGCAATTGCTTATAAATTTGAATCCGAAAGGCAGTCTACCCTGCTCGAGGATATAATTATGCAAGTCGGACGGACAGGAACAATTACACCAGTTGCATGCTTACGGCCGGTTCAACTTGCCGGAACCACAGTCTCGCGTGCTAGTTTGCATAATGCGGATGAGATCCAGCGTAAAGATATACGAATTGGAGATCGGGTAATCGTAGAAAAAGCTGGAGAGATCATTCCCCAAGTAATCGAAGTCGAAAAACAATATCGTAACCAAGAGACCACCTCTTTTATATTTCCAAAATTCTGCCCAACCTGCCAGTCCTCCCTTGTTCGTTCCGAGGGTGAAGCTGCGTGGCGCTGCCCAAGTTCAGCATGTCCTGATCAGACAAAAGCTAGATTACAGTACTTCGCATCGAGAAATTGTATGGATATTGATCACCTTGGAGAAGCTGTGGTCGAACAACTGGTTGAAAGAAATTTAGTTTGCCGGATTTCGGATTTATACAAATTAACCACTGAAAAAATCCTTCAATTGGATGGATTTGCCCATAAATCAGCCCAAAACTTGATTCATTCAATCGTTCAAAGTAAGGACCGTGAACTTTGGAGATTGCTTTGCGGCTTAGGTATTAAACATGTTGGCACTGCAGCCGCCAAAGACTTATCGAATAAATTTCTTAGCCTCCAGGCTCTAACGGAATCTTCTCGCCAAGAACTGATCGAAATCGATGGAGTTGGAGATACTATGGCTGAGAGTATCTTCAATTTTTTTCGCGAGGAAGAAAATGTTTTAATGATTAATGAACTCATTCGTCTTGGATTGAAGACCAACTATGATTTATCCACTGCAAAGTCATCATATTTAAGCGGAAAAACTTTCGTTCTTACTGGAAGCTTAGTTTCCCATACCCGTGAAAAGGCTAGTGAAATCATTGAATCATTGGGAGGAAAAGTATCAGCAAGCGTAAGTTCAAAAACAAGCTACCTTGTGGCTGGCCCCGGAGCTGGTTCAAAATTGCAGAAAGCTAAAAGTATCGGGGTTGAAATACTTTCAGAAGAGGAATTATTGAAACTCATAAACAATTAGCCTGTTTTCGTGGTTCTCCCTAATTTGCGTTGTGAGAACAAAGACGATTCTATAACATAGGTGTTTTAAATAATAGAATTACAATGCCTCACTCCACCAAAGTTGAATTCGACCCCGTTAAAGATGCCCTTTCTGACATTGCATTGGGGAAGATGGTAATTGTTACCGATGATGAATCCCGAGAAAACGAAGGTGATCTTGTCATGGCTGCTTCCAAAGTCACACCCGAAGCAGTGAACCACATGATTTTGAATGCACGTGGATTGATTTGCGTGCCCCTCCTTAGCAACCAACTCAACAGGCTTGGAATTTCAAGCATGGTACCACACAACCGAGAGGCCCAGCGGACTGACTTTACCGTTTCAGTGGATGCCGCTGAAGGCATTACCACTGGAATCAGTGCTTATGACCGGGCGAGCACAATAGGAATTTTGTCAAATCCATCGGCGAACCCAGAGTCTCTCGTACAACCTGGTCATGTCTTTCCACTCCGTGCTCGCTCTGGAGGTGTGCTTGAACGGGCAGGTCATACGGAAGCAGCAGTTGACCTTGCTTCTCTTTCCGGCTTACACCCAAGCGGAGTAATTTGCGAGATTCTCAAGGAAGATGGCTCAATGGCCAGACTTCCAGACTTGCGTAAATTAAAGAAGAAATGGGGAATGAAGCTTATATCAATCGCCTCTTTGATTGAATATCGTCATCAACGAGATCAACTCATTGAAAAAATTTCAGAATCTGATTTCCCCACATCCTTTGGTACTTTTAGACTCCATATTTTCAGAAGTATTCTCGACAAACGCACACACTATGCACTCACGCTTGGAAAATTCACCAAAAGATCGTCGATTCTGGTTCGGGTGCAAACTGCCAATATTCTTGCCGACTCTTTAGGTTTACTTGAAAAAGGAGGACATAATTCAATCATTCCTGAAACCTTGAAAGCTCTCGCAGAAGCTGGTGCCGGAGCACTTCTTTATATGGAACCACGTCAAACTGACTTTAACTCTAAAAACAGCGGAAATGATATCCTTCCATCCGCTGCCCTTCCTCCTAAAATGGACTTCAGGGATTATGGAATCGGAGCCCAAATTTTGGTCGCCCTTGGTCTTAAAAAATTAAAATTACTCAGCCGTGATGATCGAAAAGTGGTGGGACTTGAAGGGTATGGACTGGAAATCACCGACCGCGTGATTCTTCCCCGAAGATGAGTGAGGATAATCCATTGTTTTCTCCTATTGATCCATCGCCTTTTTCGATTGGAATAATTGCCGCACAATATAATTCAAAACTTTCGCAAGCTCTACTTGATCGAGTTCAAGATATTCTTCAAGAAAATGGAAGTCCAAAAGAAATGCTTGTCGAGAGAGTCCCCGGTTCGCATGAAGTCCCGGCAGGCTTGAAAATGCTGCTCGGGGCAAAAACTTTTTCATGCCTTATTGGACTGGGGGTTGTAATCAAAGGAAGCACATCGCACCATCACTTAGTAGCTGACTCTGCGGGCAATGCGATTCAATCCTTAGTCGTTGAACATGGCACGCCAATAATCAACGGAATTATCGTAACCGAAGATTTAGTTTCAGCAGAAGAAAGAATCATCGGTGCAATTGATCGTGGGAAAGAATTTGCACATGCCGCGCTTCAAATGGCAAAACTTAATATGAAATGGACCTTGATCTAGTTATTAATCCAGACTGGAGTCAAAGGCGTCAAAATCGATGTGCTGCGTTTCGCTTTCTGTTTCAATGGGAAATGAATCCAACAGAAAACCTTTCCGAGGACTTAAACGAATACCTCGAAAGGCTCGAGGGGGAGGAAGAATTTTTCACCTATGCAATTCAACTAGTTGATGGAATCATTGAAAAACTGGGGATAATAGATTCGATTATAAATGAACTCGTTGACAACTGGGAATTTTCTCGTATCGCAAAAACCGATTTGGCCCTTCTAAGAGTGGCTATTTTCGAAATCAAATACCGATTAGATGTTCCACCAATTGTAATTATTAATGAAACACTTGAGATTAGTAAGGATTTTTCCTCCGAAAATTCGAGGAAATTCCTAAATGGAGTTCTCGATAAAGCCATGGAACAAATGAATCGACCAACCCGAAAACCGGCTATATAAAATCCTTTTTTTTCTTAAATTTTCCCAATCCCAAAAACACGAAAACCAATAGTTTTCATTTCTTCGAGGTCCAGTAAATTTCTTCCATCAAAGAGATGGGCCGGACGGAGCATATTTTCCAAAATTTTTGGATAATCCAAAGACTTAAATTCTTCCCATTCCGTCATCAGGGCAATGGCATGTGTGCCTTCACATGCTTCTTCTGCGGAGTTACAAAACTTCAAACTAGACTCGTACTCGGAATGATCAATTTCAAGAGAGGCTAAAATTGTTTTCTTTGATACTTGAGGATCATAAATGCGTAGGTTCCCTTTCTCTTCAAGAAGTCTTTTGCATACCGTAATTGCTGGAGATTCTCTCGCATCATTGGTGTCTTCCTTAAAAGCAAAACCAAGAATCGCAATACTTTTACCAGAGATAGTGTTGAACATTGCATCGAGCATTCGACGAACAAATCTCTCCTTCTGGAAGTTATTCATTACAATGACCTGTTCCCAGTAACAGGCGACTTCAGGCAGTCCGAAATGCCGGCAAAGATAAGCAAGATTTAAAATATCTTTTTGAAAACAGGAACCACCAAAGCCGACTGAACTTTTAAGAAACTTTGGACCTATTCTTGAATCTGTTCCAATCGCAACCGCCACCTCTTCGACATCAGCTCCGGTGGCTTCACAAAGAGCGGAAATTGAATTAATACTTGAAATGCGTTGAGCTAAGAATGCATTAGCAGTGAGCTTGGAAAGTTCAGAAGACCATAAATTGGTTGTAATGATTCGGTCGCGCGCAACCCAATTCTCGTAGATGCCCGCAACTTTTTCCACAGCTGCTTGCCCTTCTTCACTTTGATTTCCTCCAATTAAAACCCTATCCGGACTCTCCAAATCTTTCATTGCAGTACCTTCGGCCAAAAACTCTGGATTGGAAACGACTTGGTACTTAAAACCATTCTGAGCCTCACTTAACATCTCATTGACCATTTGAGCAGTGCGAACCGGTACCGTAGATTTTTCGACTACAATTTTATCCCCCCCTCCCACTCGGGCAATACTTCGGGCACAGGACTCAATAAATCGAAGATCCGCAGCTTTTCCGCAGCCAGAACCATAATCCTTGGTTGGCGTATTCACACTTATAAAAATGATATCGGCTTCGCGTATATTTTGATCGATATCAGTCGTAAAAAATAAATTCTTACCGCGGGTTTCCTCTACTATTTCAAGCAATCCCGGCTCGTAAACTGGAAGTTCTCCAGTATTCCATTCGGCGATTCGGGCATCATTCAAATCAACCACCGTTACAGAAATTTCAGGACACTTTTTAGCAATCATAGCCATCGTTGGTCCACCCACGTATCCTGCCCCTATACAACAAATCTTCATTAATTTTTAATACCAAATTTTTTCAATCCTTGCGATTCCATAATCCATGCCTGATTATAAGGGATTTGTAAATGGAAGAACTTCTTAATATTCCGTGGGGTCGTTTTGCCCTGCTTTTTGCATTTTTCTACCTCCTTTTCATCGGCCTAGCATGGATTTTTGGGAACAAGATTCTTTTCCCTGTACCAATACCATCAACCTATGAATTATCTTCAGAATTTAGTAGAATAAATACAAAAAAAGAAACTAGCATTGCTCTATTTCGTGAAGGAGAAATCATTTCACCAAAATGGACCATTTTATACAGTCATGGAAATGGGGAAGACCTAGGCATGATAAAAAATACTTTCAAAAAGTGGAAAGGACACCCATGGGAATTCATTGCCTATGATTATCCGGGCTATGGAATGAGTGAGGGGAAACCATCAGAACAAGGATGCTACGAAGCAATAGATTCAATCTTCCATCACTTAACTGAGACTCTCGGACGCCCTCCTGAAAAAATCATCGCCTGGGGAAGATCACTGGGAACCGGCCCATCTTGTTACTTGGCCTCGCGTCAAAGACTGGGTGGATTGATATTGGAAACTCCTTTTTTATCGGCTTTTCGGACGGTTACTGAAATCCCAGTCCTGCCTTGGGATTATTTTGAAAATATTTCCTTGGCAGAAGATATAAATCTGCCCTCCTTAATCATTCATGGACGGTGGGATGAAGTTGTCCCTTTTCGTCAGGGTAAAAAATTGCATTCTCTTCTGCCTGAGCCGAAAACATTTATCGAGATTGAAAATGCTTCCCACAACGACTTGGAAGAAGCGGGTGGAGAGTCCTACCGAGCAGGAATTGAGAACTTTATTCAAGGACTGGGATCTTGATTGATTAATTCCAAGTTAGAAGTAATGGTTGAGTAGTTTATATTTAATGATGTGGATCATATAACCAGTGTGGAATGTAAATGCTTGGATTAAATAAGAGAGAAAATAGGATTTTTAAAATCAGTGTTATGGGTCACCTAGTACTCGCAACTGGAATTGTATTTTTTGCATTTATTCCAAGTTGTGAGGAGAAACCCGAAGAAGTCCATGTCTTCGAACTTGCTTCTTCCCCGCCTATTCTGGCCCCTGCAATTTTGCCCCCAAGGCCAACTCCACCGGTAAAAAAAGTTATTCCAAAACCAAAACCGACTCCTCCTCCAACTCCCAAGCCTAAGCCGGTCGTCGTAAAGAAGAAGACCCCTCCCCCCAAAAAGCCTACTCCTTCTCCTCTCCCAAAAAAGATCGTGCCCACCCCAGCCCCCAAAACTCCTACCAAGCCAAAAGCCATTTCAATTGAACAATTTCGTAAAAGCCAAAACTTACCCCCTGCTCCACCGAGCCGCCCAAAGGTTCAGGCATTACAACCGATCCAAATTGATCCAAGGAATTACAGTCTCCCAAAAATCAAGGTGACTCAAAACAGCACCGTAAGTTCCTCTGTTTCTGCCAATGCAGTCAACCAGTACCTTGCTCGTGTAAAAGCTCAGCTCGAAGGCATTTGGAGAAAACTCCTCAGCGATGCCGCACTGAACAATGGAGGGGAAGCAAGATTAAGTTTTCGCATCTCCTCCAATGGTACAATTGTTTCTCCAAGGTTGTCACTCTCTTCTGGCAATCCTGCCCTGGATCGATTGGTTTTTGAAGTAAGTAGACGAGCGGGTAATTTTGGTACACCACCCGGTGGAAAGTTAGATTCTACTCTCGAAATTCCTTTTCGGGTAAATTAAGCTTTACTAATATGAAATTTGACTGGAAAAGACCACTCGCTCCGACTCTTTGCGTAGGGGGTTTATTATTGTGCCTATCTCGTGATCCAATCATTGGACTAGGCGTTTTTTTGGTTACTTTTGCCTTGATTCTTGGATTTTCCCGCGGAGGATCTTCGTAAGCTTTCTTGTTTTTGTTCGATGATTTCTAGTTTTATTGAATTAATTCTATCCTCCTGCACAGAAAAAAGTTTTCGGCGGTGGGGCCTCGATTGGTAAAGTCCAGTTTTTTTTAATTCAGTGGCATATTCGTTGTCATTGAGAAAAGCCTCTAAACTACTGATTATTTTTTCTTCTTCCTCAATCTGCTCAACAGGAAAAACAACTTCGATTCGTCGAAAGAAATTCCTCGGCATCCAATCTGGACTGCCAAGATAGGTTCTTTTTCCAACCGCAGCGTTATGAAAATGAAAGATCCGGCTATGTTCGAGGAAGCGGCCAAGCAAACTAATCACACGAATATTTTCACTCAGGCCTTTGACTCCGGGTACTAATCCACAAATACCGCGTACTATTAGGTCGATCTTTACCCCCGCTTGTGAGGCAAGGTACAACTCATCTATACATTCCGGATCAATCAAACTATTTACCTTTATTATGATCCTGCCCTCTTTCCCTGCCTTTACCGCTTTTATCTCATCACGAATCATCCGAACGACCTCGTTATGCAAAGCAAAAGGAGCAACTAGAATTTTTCTAAAGTTTGGCTTCCTTGTATATCCAGTCAAAGTATTAAATAAATTTGCCAAGTCGGCGGTGAAAGAAGCCTTGGAAGTAAACAAACTATAGTCCGTATAAGTTTTGGCCGTGCTCGGATTGTAATTACCGGTTCCCAAATGAGCATACCTTTTAAGTTTATTTTTCTCCCTTCTCACTACTAAACAGCACTTGCAATGTGTCTTCAGCCCACTTAATCCATAAACCACATGAACACCGACCTCCTCCATTCTTCTTGACCATTGTACATTGGCTTCCTCATCAAATCGTGCCTTAAGTTCGACAAGTGCAGTCACTTGCTTTCCATTTCGGGCGGCGTCCATTAGTGATTGTACGATAGGAGAATCTCCACTGGTTCGATAAATTGTTAACTTTATTGCAAACACCTCCGGATCATCTGCCGCAACTCTAAGAAAATCGACCACTGGGGTAAAAGAATCGTAGGGATGATAAAGGAGAAAATCTTTTTTTGATAATTCTTGAAATAGATTTTCCCGCTGACTCAGCAAAGATGGAATCCGGGATTCAAAGGGTTGAAACTTCAAGTCTGCCCTCTCCAACATGTCGGGAAGCTTCATTAACCGGTATAAATTGATCGGGCCATTGATCTTAACCACATCCTTCAAGTCCAGTTTTGTGGAAGAGAGTAAATAATTAAGCACCTCTTCTTCGACATCCTCGTCAATTTCGAGCCTTACTGCTTCTCCTTTTCTTCGATTATGTAATTCTTCCTCGATTGAAAAAAGTAAATTTTCCACCTCTTCCTCGTCGACGTAGAGATGACTGTTCCGAGTGATTCGAAATACCCATGCTCCCACTGCCTCGTGTCCGGGAAATAAATCAGATACAAAATGCCTGACCACATCGCTCAAAAATACAAAGGTATCACCTTTCTTATTCTGACTTTCAATCTTTACCAACCGAGGAAGAATTCTGGGAACTGGAACTATAGCCCGCAAAGGAGCTCCACTTTTTTTTCTCCGGTTCCTCAAAGAAACAAATAAATTAAGGGACTTATTTAAAATCAGGGGAAAAGGATGAGTCGGATCCACTGCAAGTGGAGTAAGTACCGGGTATACTTCTCTTCGAAAATAGGCCCGCAACCAATTGAATTCCAATTTAGACAAACCCTCCACCGGCTTAAATGCAATATTTTCAGCCTTTAATTTGGGCTGTAGATGTTTCCGCCAGCATTCATACTCGCGAACCGACATTTCCCTGGCTCTCTCCCTCACTTCGTTGAGCAATTCATTGGGCAGACTACCATCTAAGCTCGGTCTCGTAATCCCGGCATCCACTTTCTGCATCAGCCCAGCTACCCGAATCTCGTAGAATTGATCTAAATTCGAACTCACAAAAGATAAAAACCTGGTGCGTTCAAGGAGAGGATATTTTTCGCAAAATGCCTGATCCAATACCCTTCCGTTAAAAGCAAGCCAACTCAGTTCACGATTAAAGTATCGCGCTTGAGGAACAACTTCTCGCTTTAGAGGCTTTCTTTTTTCGATCATAACGAAGATAAATTATTACCTTCAATCCTCTAATATACAATTGCAATCCAACTATCCTTTCGGTCAATCCCTTGACCTACTCTCACTAATTGACTAAGTTTCTGTTATAGCTCTTTGAAATTTTGTTGGGGGTGTTCCGGATTCGACTGCAATGTGGAAAATGCGGTCGCGTATCGAGGATGACGCTTGGCCTCGTAAAAAATGCTTCAAACCATTAAATGGCGAAAATAATATCGTTAGATTCGAGCCTGAGCTCGAAGCGCTTGCAGCATAAGTCTGCACGTCGACAGTCTACTGACACCTGCTGGGTAGTCGGGGCGTTAAAAAGCAGGTAAAACCTCGGAGCGTTTGCTTGTCTATCGGAGGCTAAACGGCTGAAGATAAGCTCGGCTTAAAAGGTGTTCCTTCCTTCTTTAAGCTAAAATTAATAAGTGAACTACATACGTAGACGCCGAATCGGAAATATTGCGGGACGCGGGTTCGATTCCCGCCACCTCCATCAAAGTTTCAAAGACCCTTCTGGGCACTAATCCCTATGAGGATTGAGCTTCTAAGCGGTTCTCAGGTTCTTTTTTGATTCAGCCGTTTTTGACATAATTAGACCCGTTTTACGAGAAATCTCAGTCAATATCTTGATCAAATTTTTCTAAATTTGGTTAATAATTATTTAGAGTTTGTTCAAACTAAGACGATTACAGTAGATGGCACGAAAAGTGCAAATTGTAATTAATGAAAATTACTTATATAAAATCACTATTAAAAAAAACCCAACCCTCCATTATTGGATGTTTTCTGTTTTTCTTATCTTCTTTTCCCCTTCATTCTGAAAATAATAAACTTGTTGTTGGACATGATTTGTGGATTGGATATTCTGGAGCTTTCGTCGCTGATGCAAAAGGATACTTCGAGGATGCAGGTTTAGATGTTGATTTCAAGCAGTTCCCTGGTCCAGGTGATACCCTACCCGCTTTAATTTCTGGGAACTTAGATATTGGTCTGACCACCTTGCACAACCTTGC
>PBSV01000071.1 GCA_002726435.1 Opitutia bacterium
ACTAACAGCAATGGCTATGTCAGCGGCTTCTCAAGCTGCTAACGTAGGAGCACAACGCCAACAGGCGAAGGCTCAAGAGGCATCTCAGTTGCAAGCCTCTGTCAGTGAGATGGAACGCTTTCAGCTAGCACAGAGAGCCGAAAGAGGGCGACAAGCTGACGAAGAAACTACAGCAGCTCTTGAGCGACAGAAAGCAAGACGCGAAGAAGCCGAATCCATAGCAACTACAATTACATCTGCTGAAGAATCTGGAGTCTCTGGAACCTCTGTTGGTCTGGCCGTGGCTGAATACGCAAGAAAGAACGCAGAGTATCAAGCCGCGCTGACTCTACAAGAGAACATGAACGCAACGGCTCGTAGGCTTGGGTTTGAAAGCGGCGGCAACGCATACGTGAACCGCATGGCTCAAATCAACCAGCCTATAGCTCAACCTAACTATTTAGGAGCTGCTCTAGGTATGGGTCAAACTATTGCAGGAGGTATTTCTGGGTTTAAGCAACAGGGAAAAACCAGAGAATTAATGAAGTTACAAAAGGAGTCGATAAAACAACAGACTAGCTTAGCCACTCAGAACCTTCAGATAGCTAAGCAAACATCACAGAATATGGCAGCGTCTCTAAGAGCAGCACAGATAAGCACTGCGAGTCAACAAGCGCGTAGAAGCATGCAAAACTACAATCTTTTAAACCCCTTTATAAGAACACCATAACATGGCAGCTAAGAAAAACCCACTTTCAGCTATGCTTAACTCTGACAGCAGAGTGCAAGCAAAAGAATTCCAGCGCGACTACACAGTAGCCTCTACCATTAAAGGGGTGGGAGATTACGCTATAGGAGTCACTAAGCCTGTCCCTGTATCTCAAACAAGCATGGGTAGGTTGGCTCAGTCGTTAGGAGCAGCTAGTGGGTTACTTAAGGAGTTCTCAGACTACCAAATCCAAAAGGACCAACTAGACCTACAAAAAGCAGCGTTAGAAGGCAAGATAGCCACTCAAAAGATTGCAGGACAGAAGGCTTTAATAGACCTAGAGAACTCTAAGCTTAGAGGAGCAGTCACAAACGAGACAATCAAACAGCAGAACGCGCAGCTTGAAATGCTTCAACAGGAAGAAGCTGTTTTGGAGTTTCAAGACTTTTGGAAAACTTTACCTCCTGAGGAACGAAAAGCTTTTAACGCTGATGCTTTTGTTTCCTTAAAGACACAAGAAGAAGAGGCAGACAAGGCTTTAGGTAAGGCAGCGGTAGCTGTTTCTAAAGGCGGCACAGAAGAGCAAAAGATTGCTTTTATGACAAAGTATGCCAAGCAAAACAAGGGTGCTGCTTACTACCCTGATTATGTTGAATACTTTAAAAGCGAAAAAGACAAGAAGTTAGGAAGCGTAGACGACACATCTTTAACTAGTGAAGAAGCAGGGGCGTTAGCTGACGAGATTTTAAATACATACATAACAGACGTAGCTAATTTTGAGAACGGGTCAGAGGAGCTGAAAGGCTTCCTTAAGGCTGCTTCGGGGTTCAACGAAAAAAACTTTGCGTCACTAGCTTCCGAAGGACAAGCTAAAGCAACTGCTATTTCTCAGGAAAGACTGGTGTATAGCTTGTTTAACACAGCCGAAAACGGGTTGTTTAATAGTAATCAACTTGCTCAGATTCAACTTAGCTCAGCCAAAGAGGGAGGACTGGAGTCTTTGCTTTTTGGTCCTAAAGGTGTTCTTAAGTCTATCGAAAACTCGAAAAACCAAGCAACTCTTGCTAACTTCTCTAAAATATTCCACGACCAGTTAGGAGGCTTAAACGTTGACGGTCGTCCTTTTAGGGAAAGCTCTTTGTTTGGAGCTGCTGGTGCTGCTATTGAAGAAGCTGCAACCAACATGAAGAAGGACGCGCTTACAAAAGACAAGTTAGACAAAGACTTAAGCGACAGTCTCATAAGTGATATAGCAAAGGAGTTGGCTATTAACTACACTAATAAGGAGGGCAGGAAAATACTAATGGGAGCAATCAGCGGAAAACGAGAGGATTTGATAAAACTTTCTCCTGATAAGATGACTCAGGTGTTAGACATGAACCCTGATGAAGACCGCTTAGACGTGACTATTAAGCTTCGCACTTTGTTTGAAGAGTATAGCAGTGAAAAAAGCTTTCTAGCTAACTCATTCATCTCGGAAAACTCAGAAACCTTCCTTGATTTAAGTAAACCTCAATACACAACAGGATTGTTTAAAAAGGTTAAAAGAAGCTTGGACTCTGTGGAAGGGAACACTGAAGCTTCTGAGATATTAAATAAGTGGTTAGGAGAGTCTGGGTTAAATCCTTACAGCTTATCTTTGTTTAACAGATACTCTGGTGGAGTTATTGACCGATACAGAGACGCAGTGGAGGCGCTTCCCGAAATAGTAAAAGATAAACATCCAGACACTTCGACAAAAGAAGCTAAAGACTTTCTTAATCAGGAATTAGACAAGATAGACGAAACACTAGAAGAAGACGTAATTCAATACACTAAGGGTCAAGTAAAGGCTAGGGCAGAAATCAGAGAAGACCCTCCTACTTACTTGGACATAAATGAGGTCAATAAGATTATAAAGACAGACCCTCTTCGACCTATAGAATCAATCAAGGAGGAAGGAGAAAGGGAAGCTATTAAAAAGAGGGAAGCTGAGCGAGGAGCTGTCTCTAAAATAAGCATTGAAGAGCTTCACGAAAACAACGAGAAACTTAGGGAACTAGCAAACAAAGGCTCTATTATTACTAGCAGAAAGTATAACCCGCTAGCTCCTGCGTATACACACTACAGTAAGTCAGCGGCATCTCTACTAACAAGAAGTGTTTTTAACTTAAACCCACTACAAGGAACAACCCTTGGAGTTCCTTCTGGATTTCGTTATGCCCCTAACAATTTCTACATAGACGAAGAGAAGAGATATAAAAAAGCTCATTTTCAAGCTGAACTCAGTGAAAAGCTTAGAATAAGAACAGGAATAGACGCAGCGGAAGCTTTAGACATAGCACAGACCGCTGACTCATTACCAGAAGCGTCTGCGATACCCATTCTTATGAAGGAGGATTCATTTAACTATAAGGACGTTGAGATAGACGCTGGAACACGTCTTTTGTTTACTAGTGAATACCTTGAGGAAAACGTCAGAGAGCATTACGCCACTGAGATTCAAGACAAACTTAAAGACATCACTATTCCTAGAAGTCTTTTCTTTGAAACAATCCCTCCTATAAGAGACCTTAATTTAGGAAAAGATAAACCTTCTAGTCAAGAAGACGTTATCAAAGCTCAAAAAGACCTCGGCCTAACAGAGGAACAACTATTGGAAATAGCTGAACTTTACGGACACGAAGATGCACTTGAGTTCCTAAAGGCTCAATACGAAACACCCTTTCACAATAACAAACGCAAGTAAACAGAGATGATAATCGGAAAAGACAACGCGACAAACTCTATTATTGGTAAACCCGAAGAAGAGGAAGAAGACGATAAACTCATCGGAGCTGGCTCACAAGATTCAATCATTGGAGCTAAAGAAGAACAACTTGTAGATGAGTCCTTAACTGGTGAGGTAGAGCAACCTATACAAGAAGCTGAACAAAAGCCAGAAGCTGACGAGTCTATTACAGGCAAACCAAAAGAAGAAGAGCAGGTTTCGGGTCAAGTTACTCAAAAGCAAGAAGACCCTGACTTTTTAGATTATGTAGGAGACGTAGCGGCGGCTATTCCCAGAGGCATTGAAGGAGCTTTAGAGGGTCTTTGGAATCTAGCTGACTACGCCACCGGAGATAATCTCGTAGACTGGGACAGAAGCCAACACTCTGCTTTTGGTAAATCTAAAACAACCGTAGGTAGGTTTGGAGAAGGTCTTGTTCAGTTTACCGTTGGTTTCTTACCCGGAATTGGAGTTGCTTCTAAAGCTGGAAAGATTCTTCAACTTTCTAAGCTAGGTAAATCTTCAGCAGCCGTTAGTAAGGCTTTAGGTAAGATGGCCAAAGGCAATAGAACCCTTGACCGTAAAACGTTAAAGACACTAAGTAAACTTAAAAAGACCACTAAGATTGGTGTTCGTAACGCAGCGGCTGGAGCGTTTTCTGACTTTCTTGTTTGGAAAGGTGAGGAAGAAAGACTCTCTAACTTGCTTAAAAACTACGAAGGAATGGAAGACAACGCTCTTGTTGAGTGGATGGCCTATGACCCCGACAAAGACGAAAGCGAACTTGAGGGGCGATTCAAAAACGCCCTTGAGGGACTTGTTGTTGGTGAGTTATTGGGAGCTGCTTTTTACGGAGTTAAGAAAGGATTTCAAGCCATACCCGAAAAGGACAAAGCTATTCAAGGACTGGGTAAGGTGTTCAGTAAGTTTAGGGAGAAAAACAAAAGCTTAAGAAATCAAGCAGACGCAGGAGGAGAGCCTAACGAACTTCAAGCTATTCAAGATGCAATGAACAGTCATCAACTTGATGACGATGAAATCAGGGCGATACTGGAGCTAAACAAAAGAAACGAGGACGCTAGCAGAGCTATTGAAGCTGAAGCTATTGGTGGTGTTCCTGTCAACAGAATACCAGTAGCTAAGTCTATCGAAAAGGCAGAGAGATTCACAGGAGAAAGCAATAGAGCTCTTAGAAATAAAGCCGAAAGACAAAGCTCTGAAGCTAGAAAGGCTCAAAAAGAGAAAGAGAAAAGACAAAAAATTACTCTTAGTGCGATAGACGCTGATAAAGCGACAGTCGAAGAAATGGACGCTTGGTTAAGGTCTAACTCTAACTTAATTCCATCTACGATGTCTGAAGCCACTAAAAAGGCGACTATTAAAGACATTATAAACGAGACTAAGAAAAAGGGTCAAGGAGCTGAAGGGGCGCGAATTCGCATGGAGGATAACCTTGTTGAAAAGATAGCTAAAGCCCAAGGTGCTAAACTTAAGAAAGTAGGCTTAGGAGAAGAATCAGGTCCTCAAGCAATGTTGTCTCACATGAGAATCATCGGAGATAAACCTGAGCTAAGAACTCTTTTATCTAAAGTTGCTAAGGAGGTTCTTAAAAAAGGAGGGAAAGACGGTTTTGATTTAGCAACTTCTGCTGAGTTTTATAAGAACACAGAAACTATAATCGACGCTGGTCTTGAAAGCGCGGGAGGTAAAAAGGGTTCTCTTAACTTAGCTTCATTAAGAAACACTCCTGAGGACTTAAAAAGAGTCAGGGTTGAAGCAGAAGTCTTGTATAAGGCGCTCAATATAGCTGGTAAGCACATCCAAGAGAACCTTGATAACACTAAGAAAACTATGGACCCTACGGGTCCGGGTTACATTGATGTTGAGTTAGAGGGGTTAGGCAGAAAGACAATGAACGAAGAGGAGGCTTTGACTGAGTTGTTTGGCTCTCTAGACCGTTTTGCTGCTTTGCAAGAGCTTTGGGCTGACTTTGGAACACAGCTTTCTTTGGGATTACGCGACCGTCAGCTTCTATATAAAACAGGAGAAACCTCTTTAGGAAGAGACGTAGCTGGTCAACACCTTCCGATTGGAGTCGCTATAGAGAGAGCTAAAAGCCACGCAGGAAAAAGCCTTCGTAGAGCGCACAGCCGTGGCTACAGTGCTAAGAAAATCGTTAAAGACCTTGATAAAATTTACAAAAAGGTAGGGAAAGGTGAAGCTAAAGACTTAGACATGAAGACTCTTATTGACGGTCTTAAAAATGAAATAGGCCCTCACAGTGGTCTTTCTAAGTATAACATAGTAACACGTAAAGGATTGGCGGTCTCTCAGGAATGGTATTACAACGCTATTTTGAGTTCTCCTACTACATGGGCGGTTAACTTACTGGGCGGTGCTCTTGTTCTTCCTTTGCGTCAAATCGAAATGATTATTGGAGGAATAGCGACCGGAGACACTGCTATTGTAAAAGCGACTATGAGAGCAATGTTTGACTTTAAGTCTTTCGGTGAGTCTTTAAAATACGCTCTTAAGTCAGGAATTGACGACGACCCTAGGTCGATAAGCGGATTCACCGGATATAGAGACGACCGTTTGTTAGCGGAAGGAGGGGAAATTAGGATGAAAAACCCTGAGGGTAACACATTGAAGAGTGCTTTTAATTTCATCGGTCATGTCGTCAGACATCCTTCTAGGATTATGATGGCGGGTGATGAGTTCTTTAAGCAGATGTCTTTTCGTTCACGCACTAAGACAAGCTTAGCGATGGAAGGTTACAAAAGAGGGTTACACAAAGACCCCAATAAGCTGGCAGAGTTTATTAATGACGGTTTCAACGAGCTGATTACTAAAGACGGTAGGTTCAGAAATGAAGATAACGTAAGGAAAGAAGCACACTTAGCTCTTGGAAAAAGAGACAAAGCTGGGGAAATAACCGAAGACAGAGCAGCCTTTATTTCAAATTACGTAAAAAGCCACTTCTCTGACAAAAACCTAGTATTAGAAGACGGTGTTATAAGTAATGTTCTTGACCCTGCTGCTAGAGAAGTTTTAGTTGAAGAGGGGACTGATTGGGCGTTGGTAAACACGTTTACTAACGAAGTCACTAACAGGTTCTTTAAGACTACGGGAAAGGTAGCTACAATGAGTCCTTGGCTTGGTTTTGTTATTCCGTTTGTTAGGACTCCTTCAAACATTCTCTTGTTTGCTCTTGGAAGAACTATTCCTTATAGTGCTGGAAAACAAGCGTTTGAAGCCAGAAACCTTAAGAGAGACTGGGGAACCAAATCTCTTGATGAAGTTGCTAGTGACTTGGAACTAGAAGGAGGTTTAGAAGCTTCAAAGAATCAAGCCGAAGAACTTCTTTCAATCATAACGAACGAAGCGGGGTTGAAACAAGCGGAGGCGATGGGTAGACTTTCCTTTGGTGTTATGGCCGCTGGAACTATTTATATGAACGTGGAAAGCCTTAGAGATAAAATAACAGGAGGCGAACCGGAAAGCCCCGGTCTAAGGAAAGTATGGAGAAACTCAGGTAAAAGAGCTTACTCAATCCAAATAGGAGATAAGTGGATTAGTTACCAAAGACTTGACCCGTTTGCTACTATAGTTGGTATTGCTGCTGACGCTATTCAGCTACACGACGAGGCTATGGACCAAGGCGTAAACAGTGAATATAGGAACCCAGAGGAATATGTTGCACAAGAACCTCACCTTAAATCTATTTTTGGAATCATAGCAACGACGCTGGCTAGGAACGTCAGTAACAAATCGTATATTAAAAACTTAGGAGAGCTTCAAGAAATCTTTGAAGAACCTAGTAGAGTAATAGGTAATGTAACGTCTGACATAGCTAGTTCTATGGCTGTTCCTAGTATCTTAAACTGGTCACAAGGAGTTTACGAAGAGGACCCAGCTATTCTTGAGGCTAGAACCTTGATGGATAAGATTAAAAGACGACTTCCTGAGTCTTGGCGAGGAGGAAACCCCGTTATGCCCGTCAGAAACTTTCTCGGTGAAATAGAGCGCAGAGAAGGAGGAGGAAGCCTTTTGTCAGCTATGAATCCCTTTTACTCTTCTACTTCTTCTAACGACATCGTTGACTTAGAGCTTGCTCAACATGAAGTAGGTAGAAATGCTCC
The DNA here is from genome assembly GCA_002726435.1 of Opitutia bacterium. GTDB lineage: Bacteria > Verrucomicrobiota > Verrucomicrobiia > Opitutales > Seribacteraceae > Seribacter. The sequence goes on from PBSV01000071.1 coordinate 7,580, forward strand.
GGGTTCAGTAAGAAATATTAACGGACAAGAAGTTGACTTAACTCAGCTTCGAAACGCAAAAGGAGACACTGCTTACGACAGGTTTCTTGAGCTTATGGGTACTACTAAAGCTGGAGGCGCTTATTTAACTCTTAGACAAGACTTAAGAAGGGTTATTGAGTCTAATGACTACCAAAACCTACCTCCTGTTACTTCAGAAAACAGCGACCAATACCACCCAAGAACCAAAATGCTTACCAAATCTTTTGAGAAGTATAGAGACCAAGCTTTTAATAAACTTATGAGTGAGATTGATGAATTCTCTAGATAAACCTAACCTTTAAAAACCATGCCTAATTCATACACCCAATTAACCTTAGTAGCTGGCTCAGCTTCACCTAACGGTACATCTCAACTTAACTACGGACCCTTTGATTTTGAGTATCTAAACAAAGATGACATCAAGTTTGCTATTCTTACTCCGGGACCTCTTTATGTTGTTGTGCCTATAGCTAGCGTAAATGAAACAACTAAAATAATAACACTAAGCAGCAGCATCGCAGCTCAATACCCTTCTCTGACAATTACGTCAGCTAGGGTATACAGAGCTACTACTACAAACGCTCTGGTAGACTTCACGGCCGGTTCTCGTATCTCGGAGGCTGACCTAGACACAGCCTACAGGCAGGGGTTGTTTGCAGCTCAGGAAGCTAGTGAAGATGCTTCGGGAAGTGCAAGTCGGGTGATTATAACAAACAGCGACATACAGGACGGCGCTGTAGGTGCTAGTAAGTTAGCTACAGATGCGGTAGAAGCAGTCAAAATAAAGGATGGAGTTGTTGGTGCTACTAAACTAGCAAGCACGTTGGACCTTAGTAGTAAGAATGTCACACTTAGCGATTCAGCCTCAAACAATGCTGTTTCTCAAACAGCCGTTATTAGACATATCAATGCAATTAAAAGTGCTATCGACATCAGCTCAGGAATGACAGGAGTGTTACCAGTAGCTAACACTGAAAGCAATGTGCTTGAAAGTGTTTACCTTCCTTGTGATGGAGCGGTTTA
>PBSV01000072.1 GCA_002726435.1 Opitutia bacterium
TGGAGCTAGCGGAAATGTAACTAATGCGGTTTCCTTGACCACATTCGAACTGAAAGAGGCAGAGCCGGAATGGTTCGAGTGGACTGGATACATAGAAAAGGGGTATGAACCTGAAGTTCGATTCCGTAATGGAACGGCGGCGGCCAAGCGATTGGTTCGCATGTTGTTGAACAAGGCCGATCAATTTCCTGAATTTCAACCTTTTGCACAGATGAAGTCCGCGAAGGAGAAGGGTTATGAACGCTGGCACGGTACCCTCATGGCGTACAAGGGCCCAGTGCTTCGGGTTTGGGAAATACAGGTGGATGGTCCTCACATTGATGAGTGGCCACCTGCCGGTCATGAGGTGCTCTACGGAGAGCTTACACCGAAAGGTTTAAGTACTGAAATTATTGAAGAGCGAATGACCCAGTTTGCCAAGCTTGCCTTTCGCCGTCCTCCACTGGAGGGGGAATTAAGTCCGATCTTGCACATGATTCAAGCAAAGCTCACCGAAGGGTTATCTCCAATCGAGTCACTGCAACTTGGTTTTCAAACCATCCTCTCCGCACCCGGTTTTCTTTACCTGAATGAAGGGGAAGGGGAACTCGATGATTATGCCCTGGCTTCAAGGTTGTCCTATTTTCTGTGGTCTTCGATGCCGGACGCTGAATTATTTAGATTAGCTGAGCAGGGAGCTTTAAAAGATTCCGCAACTCTGAGCCAACAGGTGGAACGAATGCTGGCTGATCCAAAAAGTAATCGGTTTTCAAATAATTTTTTACGCATCTGGCTGGAGTTGGATAACATTGGCAAGATGCCCCCGTCCCGGGAATTTGTCAGCTTTTACCGGGATAATTTGGAGTCTGCGATGCGTAAGGAGACCGAACTTTTATTTGAACATGTTCTTAATACTAACCTGCCCATACTCGAGCTTCTCTCCGCAGACTACAGCTTTATGAACCGGGAATTGGCGGCTCATTATGGGATATCGGGGCTGGAGGGAAATGAATTCCGAAAAGTCAGCCTGTCCGGGGCCGAACGGGGTGGGATTCTTGGACACGGAAGTTTTTTGACTGCATCCGCTAATGGGGTGGATACCTCACCAGTGGTGCGGGGAATCTATGTGATGAATAAACTGCTGGATTACACCCCTCCACCTCCACCGGATGATGTACCGGAGATTGAACCGGATGTAACCGGAGCCACTACCTTGAGGGAGAAATTGGTCAAGCACCGGGCGGATGCTTCCTGTGCTCAGTGTCACAAGAAGATTGATCCCGCCGGATTTGCCCTGGAGAACTACGATGCGATTGGAGCATGGCGGGTAAAGTATGACCGCAAACTGGATGTCGATCCATCGGGGCGATTGCCAAACGGAGAAACTTTTTCCTCACCGGGGGAATTTAGGAATCTTGTGCTGGAGCAGGAAGAGACTTTTATCCGTTGTCTGACCAAGAAGATGTTGACTTATGCAATCGGACGAAAATTAAATAGTGGAGACCGGCTTGTGGTCGATGAAATGGTGGAGGAGATGAATAACTCCGCCGCTGGCCTACGGGATCTGGTCGAGCAGATTGTACTCAGTAAAACCTTTCGGTACAACTAATCTATCTTTGTTTGTGTTTTTACGATTCCAAGAATCCTGGTGGGGGCCTGTACGAGTCCTTCCCTACGACCTTTGTGGTTTGTGAGCTTCCTGTACAATCAGTCATTGTAATAGCCCCTCCATATGAGATCATCGGAATAGAATTGCTCATGTGGCTAGATTTTTGCTTCCAAATGCAAGAGTCCAAAAAAGACGAATCAGGATGACTACGGAGAGAATATCGAGAGGAAAATTTAAGGTTAATTCAAGAATGATTCCAATGTCAAAAAACCCCTCCACATGCAAAATCAATTGATCGAGAATTTCCATCTTGCTCCCAATTAAAACGAGGCAAAAGCGATTGATTTAAAAAATTGGCAAGGACAGGTCGGTCAATTGCACATCAGGATTTACATTATCATCCAACCACTTGAGGATTACCCTTCTGCCCGCTAAAAAAGTTCCTACTCCAACTAATATCAAGGCAATGTTTTCTTGGTCATGAACTAACTTTTTTACCTTTTCATTCCCTTCGGCATTGGACAACGCAATTAATGCAAACTGGTAAATTAATCGCAGTACCAAAATTAAGATGATTCCAATCATGAAAGTGCAAAACTTTCGGCTACCCCCTACGATGGATAACTTATTAATCATAATAACATCTCATGCTGAGATAAAATGAATTGTCTACCAAAATTATAAAAAAGGGTGATTAAAAATAAATTGTTCGATTAAAGAAAGTAGAATTTGATCGCTCGAATGTAAAAATTCTCCTTTGAATGTTACCTATATTTTTAATTATCCTTCGACTCTCGAAATATAATGAACAAGCAAATTTTTATTTTATTATTTCTTTCAATTCAACTTTTGCAGGGGGCTGATTTTCATGCACCAGCACCTTTTTCTGAAATTATCAAGCGGACTTTTTCCAAGTCTTGGACACCACAGGCAGTGACATCCATAAGCAATCGTTCTCATGTTCTTATCTTGGATGCAGAAACCAAGCAGTATTGTCTCTCCGTTACCGAAGGAGAGATGAGTGGATTGAAAAGTACGGCTGTAGCTTCGTTCAGCGATTCAACTGGTTCCTATGGAAGTGTCATGCGTTCAATGTTTCAAATGCAGGATATAAATATTGAATCCCAAGCTTCGCAGTCTTTGTCAGGGACTTACACATTACGGCCCGAGCTAAAAATTTATTTTGGAATTGATGCCAATACTTCATCAGGGAGTTCCACTTCAACCACTTTATTAGTCAACCGCATAAAGGGAGTTGATCTGTCTGATTTTAATAATCCGGGACACTTGGTTTTTACTTTTTCCGGTGTGCCTTCTGCCGCAAAGGCCAAGGCAACCTCTCGCTATATTTATGATTCAACCAGTAATAGCTTGATAGAGGATTCTGCTTGGTCTGCCAATCAATGGCTTAAGCTTGATTCAAGTGGAGTCGAATTAGTAAACTCTGAATCTCAAGCCACAAATCTTTTTTTGGCTACCGCATTTGACTTGATTGATTTTTCAAATGAAGCGGGAAAATCCTTCAATCCAAGTTCGATTTCCTGGCAAACAAATAGTTTCGCTTCCTGGCCAACCAATCCTTCGACTGGTCAGATCGAGGTAAGTTCCATAGCTAACAGTCCCCTGGCCGGGCCGAATGGCTCAGCTTTCAAAGACATTGATGCGAATTATCAAAACCAATTTGGCACGGGCACGACCGCGACCGCCTTTGCAACTGCTTACCTTGATCAAATCGAAGCTGCTTTGAAAGATGCCAACGAGTCCCTCCGATACTCCAAACAGATTTATCTTAAAGTTCGCGAAAATATGCTTTCCCATACTTTTGCCGCAGTTGATGAGGTAAATGCTGAACTTGGAGAGTATACCGTGCCTTTTGTTTACTTCACGAACGCTCAGGACGACGCAGGGAAGTACCATCCTTTTATGGTATTGGGAACCCGTAATGGAACTGGTGGACCAAACTTTTTGATTGATGTGGCTCGTCCACCCGGTGACGGGATTTCTGCAACTTATGAAACTCAAAGCGTGACAAGAAATGCGACACTTTCAAGTGCACTTTTTCGAATTCCGCTCAAGGATTACGGGATTACTTCAAGCCTGCTTGAAAACAATATGTCCTCCTATAATTCTCTTGCTCAGGATGCAGGCATCGAAACCAGTGAGTATGATGTTTACAATTACGCTTCTTTTTCCGTTTGTGGAATTGCGGTGGATGGTGTGAAAATTTATCCTGCTTACAACAACACATTGGTGTTCGCACCAGTCAATGCTGAGATCAGTTCAACGGGAATTCATGTTGGTCGGGGAATGGGCCTGCATTATCATGCCGATGGTCATGGTTTCAATGGAAACGGGATCAATCTTTACAACCTTGAGGATTATATGGGGCGCAGCCATCCACCTGTGATTGGATTCGCACTGGACGGCCTTGCGATTTTTGGAAAGTATGAAAATTTGTATCCTTCGATGGATGGGTTTTCCACTGCCCTTGATGACTATGGCAGCCACGACCATGATGATTATGGCCATCACTACCATGCTTTTTCGAAGGATGTAAATAGTACTTCAAAGGGTGTGACTACCTCATTAACTCAACATTTTTTTATGGTGGGAGCCTATCGGGGTAATATTAATTCGATTCCTGATTTTCAAAATGGAGGAACTAACCAACTAAAAGATCCGGAGCTTGGAAAATATGTTGGAGTGGACGGAACTTACATTACAACCAACTTTGCAATTTCTACTACTACACCTACCAGCTATGAAGTATTAGTGACTAGTTCCTCCGGAGGTTCGGTGACTGGAGGGGGCACGTTGTCGGCTGGTTCATCGGTCACCCTCCAGGCAACCGCTGACAATGGTTATTCCTTTGACTCTTGGGGAGGAGACGCAAATGGATCGACGAATCCATTAACCCTGACAGTCGATGGAAACTTTTCAATCACTGCAAGTTTTTTAGTCAACGACTTTTGGAGCGGAGCAACACAATCGGGGAATGGTTGGTATTCCCACAGCTCTTTTGGAAACTATTACCCTCAGAGTTCAAGTAAGTGGCTTTTTCATGAGGGGATGGGATGGCTCTACTCGGTAAGCAGTGGAACAGAAGGAGTTTGGCTCTACATGGTGGGCAGGGGATGGCTTTTTACGGGTATTTCCTATTTTCCCTTTTTATATGACGACTCTTCAGGAAACTGGGTTTATTATGCCCTGCATCAGGATAAGCCCAGCTTTTATGAATACACTACTGGAAGTTGGGCAGCCCTTGAATAGCTAGTATCAAACCGCTCATTCTTTAAGACGCCTAAATTTGTTTCTTCGTTGTTCCAACTCCCATTTCGTGGCCAACTAATTTGTAGGTTTTCCGGAAATATGAAGGGGCATTACCAGTGATTCGTTTAAAAACAACTGCCATTCTCTCAGGGTCATTAAAACCACATAATTCAGCAACCATAGAAATTGGATGATTGGTTTCCAAAAGTAATTGCTTGGCTTGCTTAACCCGTAATTGGCTCAGCATCTCCCAAGGGGTTGCCTTGAAGTGCTCCTTGAATTTCCTTTCTAATGTTCGCCGGGGAATGCTCAATTCATCACAGAGCATGGTAATCGAGATCGAATGTTGAACTCTTTCCGAAAGATACGACATCGCTCTTCGAAGGAGAGGGTCTTCAACTGCTAAATGATTCGCGGAATGTCTAAGTGTAACTCCGCTTGGTTGAATTAAGAGTGTTTTTTGGAGAGAGAATTTTTCTCCGGCGATTAGTTTTTGCATGGCAGTGGCAATTTGCAGCCCCAAAGTATCCCATGGGATCGATACACTTGAAAGCATGGGGTAAGTCAGCCCGCAAACTAAGGGGTCATTATTTGCCCCAATAACCGATACATCACCGGGGACATCCAGTCCTAATTGGGTGCAGGCACTGCACAAAAAGCGGCCAAGGGGATCATGCACCGCAAAAATACCCACCGGTTTAGGAAGTGTTAGTAACCAAGATTCCATTCGCTTGCTAGGATGTCGGAAGGATTCACTGTAACGGCTGTCTTCGAAACTAGCCTCGACATGAATGGAGAAGGGAACCCCATTTTTTGAAATAGCATCCTCAAAGCCCTGAATTCTCTGTTCGGAATAAGGGGTGCCGTTACCGAGACATGCCAGACTCTTGAATCCAGTAAAAGAGAAACTTTCCGCTGCTTCTCTTCCCACTGCCCAGTCATCAACATCGGCACTCAGGACATTGGGAAAAATTCTGTCAGTCGCTACGATAATAGTCGGAATTTTTAGATTTAAGCGGAGTATTTCATCAGTTTTTTTTGGTAGCCACTCAGTAATCAAGCCATTCGGTTTGAGTTCCTTGAGCATTGGCCCAAGCTCCAGAATTGGCCGATGAATACTAAGAATTCGATAATCCTGCATTTTACGGGCAAAGGGAGTGAGCGAAGGAGTTAAGCGACGGAGGAAAACCTCGGACATAACAATTGCAATTGTTTGACTCATCAAGAAAAAATGGCAAATACAATGACGCAATTCAACAGAAAATATACGCAAAATGCGGTTTAATGATGAGGGATAATCAATTATTATTACACACCCTTTACAATCCCAACCCCCAAGTTCTTCATGGAATATTTTAATTGCGATAAGATTCAATACGAGGGCGCTTCGTCCAAAAATCCGCTTTCTTTCAAGCATTATAACCCAACCGAGCAAATCGGCGGTAAAACAATGAAGGATCATCTTCGCTTCGCGGGTGCCTATTGGCATGTGATGCGCAATGAATTAGCGGATCCATTTGGTCAGGGTACTGCCCAAATGCCTTGGGACGACAAAAGTGATTCAGTCGAGAATGCGGTTGCCCGGGTGGATGTGTTCTTTGAATTTCTCGATAAGATGGGCATTGAATTCTATTGTTTTCATGACCGTGACATCGCTCCTGAACTCAATGACCTTTCCGCATCCAATGCTGCCCTTGACCGTGTAGTGGCAAAATTAAAAGAAAAACAGGCAGAGACGGGTGTCAAACTTCTATGGGGCACAGCCTGCTTGTTTGCCCACCCACGCTATGCTCAGGGTGCGGCCACATCACCCGACGCTGCCGTTTACACATACGCAGCGGCTCAGGTTAAAAAAGCACTTGAGGCAACCAAAGAATTGAACGGACTGGGGTATACTTTTTGGGGTGGTCGTGAAGGGTATTCCACCTTGCTCAATACCAATATGAAGCGTGAATTGGATCACCTGGCTGCGTTTATGCATATGGCGGTTGATCATGCGAAAAGTATCGGATTTGACGGACCGTTCTACATTGAGCCCAAACCACGTGAGCCTTCGACTCACCAGTATGACAGTGATTCCGCGGCCTGCCTGAATTTCCTTCGCGAATATAACCTGCTTGATCATTTTAAATTAAACATCGAGACCAATCATGCTACTTTAGCCGGCCACACTGTGGAGCATGATCTGACGGTAGCAGCCAATGCGGATGCACTTGGCAGTATTGATGCCAACACGGGAGACACTTTGATTGGATGGGATACCGATCAGTTTCCAACCGATATTTACATGACCACTCAGATTATGCTGGTGGTCCTAAAAATGGGTGGTTTCACCACGGGTGGTTTGAACTTTGATGCGAAGCGCAGGCGTGAATCTCATGAACCGATTGATTTGATGCATGCCCATATTGGGGGCATGGATGCATTTGCACGCGGACTCAAGATTGCCCACGCGATCCAAGAAGATGGCCGACTAAGCAAATTTTTGGAGGAGCGCTATTCCAGCTTTGACAAGGATATTGGTGCAAAAGTGGAAGCAGGCACCGCCAGCTTTGCTGAACTCGAGCAACTTGCATTGGCGAACGGAGAACCAACACTTGCCAGTGGCCGTCAGGAGATGCTGGAGAATTTGATCAACGAATTTATTTAAATTATTCCTGCTAACTGCTCATGTAGACCAGTTTTAGTGCTACTTTTGTGTTTAGAAAACAAAAGTTATTTTGTACGTTCATGAATTAAAGTATTAGTTGAAATTTTAAAAAAGTAAGAAATTGATGTTCAGGGACATCTTTTTTTAATGAAAAAGTCATTTTATTTTGTGTGTTATTTTGGATGTACTCTTTTGTCTTGTGGGCTCACCCTAATCCTTTTTTCAGGGAAACTATTTGCTGGTGCAAATACCGAATTCACTCCAGTTGATCAATGGTATGAAGTTTTCTTGGGAAATAAGAAGGTGGGGTATGTGCATGACCAAATGCAGCAGGATGGTGAGCTAATAAAGAGTCGAAATAATTTTGTTATGCAGGTCAAAAGGGCTGGACAAACAATCGAGATTACCGCTGAGCAAAAAGTTCTGGAGAAGATAAGTGGTGAGCTGTTGGAGTTTTCAACAGAAATGAAAATGGCTGGAATTCCGATGGTAAAAAAAGGCAGAGTGGAAGGGGAGGAATTGGTTGTTTTTGAAAAGCAATTCATTACCGGCAAGGAAACCCGATATTCATTTGACCCAGAAGGAATGATGACTTGGGGATTAAGAAAAAAGGTCATAAAAAATGGATTCCGTGAATCTGGCAAGGCATACGAAATGAAGGTTTACTCTCCGGACATAGGGATGAAAGCACCGGTCAACGCAAATATTTTTTGTTTTGGGAAAAAACTGATTCATATTGGCGAAGAAAAGAGAAAAGCCTACGAAGTGGACATGGAGTTGAAAAGTCCGTTTGGATCATTGAATACGAAGTTCTGGTTTGATGAGGACTGTGTTGCCCTTCGGACTCAGATGAATGTGGGGGGCATTAATATTTCCATGGTTCAGGTACCGAAGAAGAATGCTAAGAAGATGGAAGAAGATGCTCATGAATTTTTGTTGAGTTCGGTTGTTCCCTTGAATGCAGCAGTCCCAGAAAGAAATAAAAATGTATTTACCATGGAAACAATTAAGGGAAAATGGTCTGGTAAATTATTCGAAGGTACTGGTCAGAGGATTGAGAAGATAGATCATAAATCGGTTCGAGTGATAGTGGATCAGAGTCTGAAAAATGCAAAAGTGGACGGGGAAATTGATTTTAAGCCTTTTCTTTCTGCAAATGTATACCTTGATACTGATGATCTGCTTATTCAAAAACTTGCCGAAAAAGGTAAGGGAAACGCAAGGAGTTCAAAAGAGATTGCAAACAAATTGACCGAGTTTGTGCATCGGTATGTCTCCGCCAAGAGTTATGGGGTCGCTTTTGCAACTGCCAGTGAGGTGGCGAGGACGAAGGAAGAGGACTGCACGGAGCACTCGATTTTACTGACTGCACTTGGTCGGGCTCTCGGTATCCCAAGCCGTGTGGTCACCGGTTTGGTTTTCGCGGGTCAATTTGAGGGCAAGAAAAATGTTTTGGTTTATCACATGTGGACACAATTTTATATTGATAATCATTGGAAAAACTATGATTCAGCGCTTGGCTACATCAATTGTACATCCGACCGGATTGCATTTACCGTAAGTTCAATGGAAGGGGACGATTCAATCGAATCGATGCTACCAGTTATGGAACTGATCGATAATGTGAGGGTTACGATTCAATCACCCAAATAATTTCTTCCCAGTTTAAGAATCTAATTCCCAGCTAAATGTCATCCTTGACCCATTCGTGGTGGAGCTAAATATGGGACAATGTTCAAAATACTTTTCTTGTTTTTCTTCTTCCTGATTTCTTCCCTTGGGAAAGAGCAGACAAACATCCTCTTTGCATTTGCAGATGACTGGGGTCGGCAGGCGGGGATCTATTCGAGCATCGAAGGAGCCGGTGGAATTAACGACGCGGTTAAAACTCCCCACTTTGATAATATAGCCAAAAATGGGGTACTTTTTAACAATGCTTTCGTCAGCGCTCCCTCCTGTACACCATGCAGAAGCTCGATTCTTTCCGGAATGAATTTTTGGGAGACCGGTAGAGGAGCCATACTTCAAGGTGCAGTGTGGGACCATGAGATTCCAACTTGGCCCTTGTTGCTGAAGGGTTCGGGTTACCACATTGGCTACACTTACAAAGTTTGGTCTCCTGGTTCTCCTAGAGATGCGGGGATTGGTGGCAGTGCCAATGCATTCAAGAAGGCGGGAACAAACTTCAACGAGTTTTCACAATATGTTTCAAGACAGACCGCCCAAGGAGTGAGGCTAAAAGATGCCAAAAAAGTCCTCTACCGGGAGGTAAGCCAAAACTTTCAATCCTTTCTCGCTGGCAGAAAAAAAGACCAAGCATTTGTCTACTGGTTCGGTCCGACAAATGTTCACCGTAAATGGACCAAGGGATCGGGGAAAAAACTTTGGGGCATAGACCCAGATGAATTAAAGGGAAAGATGCCCGCCTTTCTTCCGGATGTCCCCGATGTACGCCAAGATTTAGCCGATTACTTGGGCGAGATTGCCGCCTTTGATGCTGGACTTGGAATCCTGATTAAGGAACTGAAGAAAGCGGGAGAGTACGAAAATACAATCGTGGTGGTAAGTGGAGATCATGGTCCTCCAGGTTTTCCTCAAGGAAAATGTAACCTTTATGATTTCGGGACACGGGTGTGCCTTGCCATCTCCGGTCCTGGAGTAAGTGCCGGTAGGGTGGTGGATGATTTTGTTTGCCTGCCCGATTTGGCCCCGACTTTTCTCGAAGCGGGCAAGGTCAAAATCCCAGACTCCATGTCCGCCCGAAGCTTGTGGAAAGTATTGAAATCAAAAAAAGAAGGTTTGGTCGATCCAATCCGAGACGCTGTTTTCACCGGGCGTGAACGTCATGTTGAAACTGCTCGTCCCGGTTATGTGCCCTATCCACAAAGATCGATCCGCACCCAGAATTTTCAGTTTATAATCAATTTCCGCCCCAAGCGTTGGCCCCTTGGAGATCCCTATCTATTAGACGGGGAACAAGAACCTACTCTCGAAGAAGTCGAAACTAATACTCGGATAACTTTGGCCGACCAGGATGCCGGACCTACAAAAGCATGGATCGTTTCGAACCGAAAGAATCCCAAAGTAAAACCTTTTTATGATCATGCATTTGGAAAACGACCCCGTGAAGAATTGTACGATATGAACAAGGACCCCGATCAAATGAATAATTTAGCGATGGATAAATCCTATGCAGGAGTGGCAAAAAAACTTCGTGCCCGGTTAATGAATTACTTACGGAGCACCAAAGATCCGCGGGTATTGGAAAATGGAAAATTCTTTGAGACTCCCCCTATGGCTGGTCCATGAAATGGAGAAAGTGTAATACAGCAACCTGCAATAACGGGTAATGTTTTCGGTTAATTCAATTTTGAGAATTGAAAGCACAAGCTGTGCCCTGTGACTACTTCCTGACGAACGCTTCGCTGGTCACGACTTTTATAATTAAATCCCTGAACCCATAATTATTGGCGGAGACAGAATCAGTTGTCCTTTTCATCTCAGTCGTATCTTGCAGAGTCAATAAGCGACCGGAACCATAAGAAAGAAGTTTTTCGGCAAGATTTTTAACAACAAGTTTTTTCTTTGCCGAAAGAGCATTTTTAAGACTTTTAGGGTGGTCGACAAATTCCCCACTAATCAGTGTGGAAGAACCATCAATTCGATAAGAAGGTATTCGAGTGGTGGATTGTTCAGAATTTTTCCAAGAGCGATTCCGATAATAGGTCGGACGGAAGCCACCAACGGGATCAAAATACTCCAAGGGAAAGCCGAGTGGATCAATCTTTGCATGACAATCCGCACACGCTTGAACAGTCCGATGCTTGGAAAGAAGTTGTTTCACGGTCTTGGCACCCCTTACGTCAGGGTTTATCGGTTCAACATCCGGTGGAGGTGGAGCGGGGGGGGTGCCAAGTAAGCTTTCAAGTACCCAGATACCGCGCACCACCGGTGAAGTATCAACTCCATTGGCTGAAAGGGTGAGTACACTCGCTTGCCCAAGCAGACCACCCCTAATACCGTCGTTGGGAAAGGAAACTTTACGAAAGTGAATTCCCGTTACATCATCTATTCCGTAATGTCGGGCTAAGTCCTGATTTATAAAGCCATATTTTGAGTGTATAAAATCATCAATTTTGGCGTTATTTTGAAGGGCATTAGCTAGAAACAGATGCGTTTCTTCAAGCATTGCTTCCTCCAGACCATAACGGTAATACTCCTGAAATTTAAGAGATGCAGGTGGCATAGTTCCTAATTTGTCTAACCTCAGCCAAGCTTCAGCGAAGCCTTCTACGAAGGACCTACTTCGAGGGTCTCTTATCATACGAAGGACTTGTTTTTCCAAAGTATCGTGTTTTTTGAGCTTACCCTCCTTGGCTAATTTGAAAAGCGTGTCATCCGGGATCGAGCTCCAAAGAAAGAAAGACAATCGATTGGCCAGTTCGAAATTTGAGATCTGGGAATCACTGGAAGGAATTTCCTTGAGGTAAAGGAAGTCAGGAGAAACTAGCATCGCCTTCAGTACAAGGAAGAAGGCTTCTTGCGGCGATCGTTTCAACTCCAATCGTGCCTTTTTTTCAAGATTTAAGTATGGCCTGATCTCTTCCGGGGAAAGAGGACGACGAAATGCCTGAGTTGCAAATCGGCTGATTGCCATGCTCAGGTCGACTTTGGAGAGGTCATGCTCGCCGCCGAGAAAAATATTTTGAGCTTTGGATGAGAAGGTGTGATTGAGTGGTCCGTGAATATGGAGATCATGGACGCGTACCACTGGACCTTTCCAGACATCTGAAACTACTCGGCCGGGAACCAAATTCTTTCCGATTACATGCCAGGCATGAGAGCCTTGCTTACCGCGAAATTCGATATCGGTGTGATACTTTTCGCAGATATCACGCATCCAATAGTCCGAGGGACCCGGTCCGTTGTCCCAGTTGAGGAAAGGGGCATCTCCTTGGTCCATCCAAACGACAACTTCGAATGTTTTTTTCTGATGATCAGAAAGGTCCCAAAGTCCAATCCTAGAGCGTGATTTTGTTGAATCAGACGCAATGCCTCTTTTACCCCTTGATAGGTATACTCCCAGCTGCATCGGAGGATTCAAATTGGTTGGGATCATTTTTGGGTCATAGGGATGAGTGAGACGACGAATCGCTTCAGCAGATACAGTTAGCTTGTAGTATCCAGAGACTTGAATCCCTCCCGTGAGGTCAAACCATGTGTGTGGAAAAGTTCCAAGATCGAATTTATCCGAGAGCTGTTTTTTCCCCGCTCCAATGTCCAAGTACTTGTCTTTGGTAACATGACGATACATCCATGGTGTAATACTCACTCTTTCGGGGTATCCCCAATCTTGTGGTCTGACCTGAATTGTCCGGGGTTTGATTGGAGGTGAAAATCGAAAGGCCATTCTCAGGTACCGATCGGCTGCATCAAGGTACGCATCGAAGTGCTGGTCGCTGAGGTTGAGCTCAGAACCAAGGTTGGAGAAGCCGTGAAAATCATCGTCTTTGGGAAAATTATCGGTGAAATCAAAGGGTAAAGAATTAAGCCCAAGCAAATCCGAAAGACTATTCTGGTATTCTCGACGATTAAGGCGACGAAGAACAGTTTCCTTGGAACTGTCTTGGTTCTCCAATTTTAACAAGGTATCGGTTAACCATGAAATACTCTTCCTGATTTCATCAACACCTGGTTGGTTGACTCCTTTTTTTCGAGGGGGCATTTCACCAAGGTTTAATTGATCAAGAATATCGTGAAGGAGGTCGGTTTTTTGCGGGTCATTTAAGTTGATTTTCCACTGGTTTTGGTGAGTTTTGTAGGCCAATTTATGAAATGTGCGATCACCTTTTTCTTCGTCTGGACCATGACACTTAATACAATAGCTGTTGATAAATTGTTGAACTCCTGAATCAAATTCAATGGTTCCTCCGGAATTTACTTGGCCTAAGGCTTCCACCAATGGAAAAAAGAAATAAGTCCAGACTAGTAGCCATGCACGCATGATGGAAAATTCAGCTAATTTTATCGAAACCAGTAAGAGTGCCGCTGGAAGTGTTGAACTGATCAAGCTCGAGTCCAAAATTTAAAAGTAAGGAGAGGTATAAATTACATAGAGGAGTTGAATACTTTTTTTGGCGGGCGTAGTGCTTGTGTTCGCCGTGCCTGAATCCTCCACCGGCTACAATGACGGGTAAATCTCGATTGCTATGAGAATTCGCATTGCTCATTCCACTTCCAAAGAGTGTCGTGGTATTGTCCAGCAGAGTTTGACCATTCGGTTCTTTAATGGATTTAAGCTTACCAAGAAAACGGGCGTATTGTGAGGCGTGAAATGTTTCGATCAATGTAAGTTCATCAATGGACTCCTTCACTTGTCCGTGGTGTGAAAGAGTATGGTATCCGCGAGTAACGCCGGGAATTCCACCAAACTCTTTTCCTAAATCAGTAAAAGCAAGGGTGATAACCCGAGTTGAGTCAGTCTGCAAAGCAAGTGTCATCAAGTCGTAGAAAAATGGAGTTCTATCCTTGAGCGTAAGTGAATCAATGGAACGAGGTAGTGAGTATGGAGCGTCAGGTTTTTTTTGGTCCAACCAAAGACTAGATTGTTCAATGCGATTTTCGAATTCCCTGACTGAAGTGAAGTATTGATCAAGTTTTTCTTTGTCGCTGTGACCCAATTCTCTTTGAAAGTTTCGAGCTTGCTCACCAGCAAGGTCAAGGATGGAGCGTTTGTCCGAAAAGTCGCGACGTATTTTATCACGCGTGGATGGGGTGTCCTTGCGAAAAAGCATTCGGTAAAGTTGTTCAAGGCTGCGAATGGGCTGTATTGCATTGCCATTCTGAGTCCATGATAGCGTGTGTTCGTTTCCCCTGTGCGCATCAAGTGAGAGGGACGGGAAACGGGTCTTTCCCCCGACAAACTGAGCCGCTTTTTGATCCAATGAGATATTCGCTTCCTTGAATCCTTTGGATTGGGAGGTGGGAATTCCCGAAAGAAAGAATTTCGTGGAGTTATGACCTCCGCTCAAATTGTGATCAAGACCAGAAAAAACAGTGTAATCCTGACGAAAGGGAGAAAGTGGTTTCAGTAGGAGGGGAGTCTTATAATTAGGTCCAATATCGAGGGGACGAAAATGCTCGGGAATTAAGCCATAGAAGACACCGGTTGCAGTAATGCGCTTAGGCGGGGCAGTCGATCCACCCGCAGAATTTGCTTCGAGTAAAGGAAGTGCAAGAAAAGACCCCCCTAATCCGCGAATGAAATGTCTCCTTGTAAACTGTTTATTTATTAACATTCATTAACAATACTAAGCGAAAATCGTATAAATACCAAGACCACATTGATGTTTGAGGAAAGAAAACCAAAGCCATTAGTCACATTCTAATCAGCAATTAAAAAGAGATTTTCTCTGGTATACTGTTAATTCTTTTCTGTCGAAGTCCACTGCGGTTTTGGCAATTTACCATGGGCAAGAAGGGGTAGCCCGTTCCAAATAATAAAACTTTCTGAACTTAAAGTTGGCAAAAAGAAAGGCCCGGGAGGCTCTTTCAAGAATGTTCTTTTTGTACAATCAAAGATAAATCTTTTCTCCTCCTTGGAGTTGTTATTGTCTGAAGTTCCAATTTGTTTTGAGAATTCAATGGTTAGGACATGGGAATCCGGCTCGTAGCAAAAAGAAGTCTTCGGTATGAAATGACTATTAGCATCGTTGATTAGTTGGTGATGATTCCAAAAGTTTTTCCATTCCCCGAAATTCAGGGCCACTTGTTTTTCACTGATAAGAAAGGACGGAGGTTCGTTATTCAATTTTAGGTTTTTCAAAATGGTACTTTTGAAGGCTTCACTGGTCCAGGGTGCGGGTTGATCACTGAATGCATTAATGACGAAATTTCGTTCCCCTGCATGCGCCCCATAAAGATTGTAGTCAAATTTTTGCGGGCCGCTTCTAAAAGCAGGGTAGTTCACTTCAACATTTGGAGCATTTCCAATGATAAGATTATTGAAAAAAGAATGATTTTGGCTCTTCGTTCTTTTGGACACCTGCTTAATCTGAATTGCTCGTTCGTTCTTCTTACTTTTTGGATGGGAGGCCAGAATGTTATTTGTAAAAGTGGCCCCTGAAGCATCGTGTATATAGATCGCACTTTCAGTGTTTGAAAAAATAATATTTTGATCAACCAGTAGGCGGTCAAAATCATAATCGCTCATTTCCAAA
>PBSV01000073.1 GCA_002726435.1 Opitutia bacterium
ACTTCTCTAAATCCCGCCTGCTTCCCTTCGGGGGCAACATCTCCAAATTCAGGTGTTGCTGAACGCACGGTCACTCCTCCTCCTCCGCCTCCACCCCCTTGGTTGTTGTTGTTATTGACCTGTGGGGCAGGTGGTGCCTCGTACTGAATAGGATAGATGAATTCCTGTGCAATGGTTATGGTTGCCTCTTCATTGTCAACCACGGTAATCCGGGGAGCACTGAGGAGATCGGTTCCTTGTTTTCTTTTCAATGCACTTATTAAAAGCTTAGCCTGGCTGCCGCCAAGAATCATGCTCCCTGCCCCACCTGCAAATTGAAGGGAGTCTCGGGAAGATTGAATGAGAGGGGTCACGCCTGCTCCAATGTCTACAAATCCAGGTAGGGTGGGAGGTGGAGTGGGCAAAGATACACTTGCCTGCGGGTTAAGAGAGTCCGTAATAAGAACTTGGCTAGTTCCCGATGAACTCGAGCTATGAGCCTGTGCAAGAGTTCTGGTGTTCCCGGTTAGTGTATTTCCAAATCCGTAACTTGGATTACCTTGACTATCTATGACCGGATTACCGGATTGTGGATCCACTACATATGTGGGAGATCCCCATCCAAACTGCCAGTCAAAACTGATTTCATCCAGAGCCCCTTCTTGTACTTCTAAAAACTTCGTTTCAATTTCTACCTGCTGGCTGGTGTCTTTGTCCAGCTTGGCAAGAATTCTTTCAATCAAATCAAGGGCACGGCGATCGTGAGTAACGATAATTTGAAATCCATCAAAAGTAAAACGATGCCCCTTACTCTCATCGAAAGTAATGCCAGCAGCTTCGAGGTAAGACTTTACCTTCAAATCATCTCCGTCTCCTCCTCCCATTCCTCCCCCGCCGCCAGCGGCAAATGGATCAGCTGCTCCGCCTCCGCCTCCGCCTCCGCCCCCACCGGTCATTCTGCGAACGGTACCCTGAGTGACTTCATATTCCTCAGTTTCTAATCGTCGCCCCTTGATACTTCCACCAGTTTTTGAAATTACGACGGCATCCGGATTTATGTCATATGTCCAGCTCACCATTTCGGTAATGAATTCAATGATCTTACCCAAAGGCATGGGATTTAAGTTAATGGTGACTTTGGGAATTTCTTCTCCCTCTTGAGGTTTTACATAGATATTTATCCCTTTTTTTGTTGGATCTGGCTCCGTCAGATCAAACATCTTAGCTCTTCTTTGAAGGTCTACAATTACATCAGTGAGGGAAGAATCAAAATAATTGACTCCATCTATCTGAATTAAATTCAACTTTTCTTCGAGTTTGGATGATACATCCTTCACATCCGCAACCTCCTCCACTTGTCTATCGAAAACTTTTGGCCTCTCCCATTCTCTATTTATCTCTTCTAACATTTGTTCTCTGGTCTTCAAGTAACCGAGGTAACTTTCATCCTGTCGCATATTTGCAATTCGTCGCAACATTTCCTTTGCTTCAAAATTATCTGAGAATCGGGTTTCAACCACGCGGTAGGTTTCAGTTGCACCCACCAAATCTCCATTTACAAATTGCACTTTTGCTCTCATTAAAAGATCGTCTAAAGCCTCAAGATCATCTTTCCAAGTGGGGGAAAATTCAGTGATGTCACGTCGATAAGGGTCTCGTTTATCATCTATGATCCGCTTCGATAATTCATCTGCCAATGCTAGTTCTTTTTCCGCCGCTCTTTCTCCCTTTGATTCTTTGAGTCCAGGACGTCCATAGGTGAGAGTGTCACCTTGAATATTCTTATCTTGGTGGAAGCCGAGTTTAAATTCATCAATAAATTTGTTTGCTTGTTCCCAATCCTTTTTTTCGCGGAAATCCTCGGCTTTAGACAAATTAATTCTGTTTTTCAAAAGAGAAGCTTCAAGAATTAAGGGCCAAGTAAGGGTGTTAGGCTCCAGGTAATTCATAATTTTCAAAAGAGCGGATTCCGCTGAATCGTAGTCTTTCTTTTTTATATCTTCGCGGGCCAATTCTAAGATGTACTCAGCTTGAGCAGCTTGTTGTTGGTTTTTCTCTAATGCCTTTGCAATCTCCGCATCATAATCAATCTCCTCTCCAATTCCTAAAGTTTCCGTTTCAGCCTCTCTTCTCGACTCTTCAATCATTTTATACTCCAACACTAATTCTTGAACTTCTGAAACTTTTCCCTTGAGCATTGCTTCTCCCATGCGATACCAAGTAATTTGTTGTTTTGCTTTGTACAAATCACTTATCATAGCAATAGTGCTGTATCCTTCTGGCATTATTTTTAACGCCTCGTTCAAAAGATCCAAAGCCTCCTCATAACGACCATCTTCCCCAGATTTTCTCGCTTTTAAAAGGAGCCGTTCACCTTGTCTCATTGTTGAACTTATTTTAGCTTGCTCCTGTTCCATAAGCCTCTGCAAATCTGGCTTGGCATCGTCTTCCGGTAAGCCTGACTTTGCCCTTATTTCCGCAAGGTCTTTTTTTGCCTGCTCGAGTTCTTTGACTAATTTACCAACCAATGAAACATCTTTAGGACCATCTTTCTGTAGCACTACTTCTCTTTTGCGCTTTCTTTCACTGAGCTCCAAAGCAATGTTTTCTCGGTATCGATCCAAAAGTTGGCTTGCCAGCGTGAACTTTTTTTCCTGCATTGCCTTGGTGGCGAGCGAATAGTAGAGCTTGGTCTCCTCTTGCCTAATTTGACTGAGGTAAAATCGATTTTGGTCGGAAATTTCTATACTTCCCAAAGCAGATTGAGTTAAAGCTTGAGCTTCCTCAAGTTCTCCACTGGATGAAAGTTTACGAATTTGTTTGAGAAGACTTACTAAGTTTGTGCTTTGACCAAGATTTGGCAGCGGAGTAAGTTCTTCAGCACTTTTTAATTCATCTGGTAATTCTTGAGTTGGAATTGAAACATAGGGCAAAGAATTCTGTTCGGATTGCCCAAAGATTATAACCTTTAATAAAGTTATTGGTAATAAAAACAATAATGTAACTTGAGAACGTACGGACATCAATCAGTTGGGGCAAAAGTTGATCAAAAAATAATTTACCTTGATTCCATAGAATCATGCGTTTTGGTCAACCTTGAAAAGAAGAGGTTTTCTTTGAGCAATTAAGGTAAAACTAATAACAATTCCTGTTGTTCATCTGGTAGTGGGCCTTTTTTGCGAACCAAGATAGATTTTGCTTCCTCATTAATTTCAAGCACCGAGTATATCCGCTCACTAAAATCAAATGATATTCCGACATCGTCGGTGCTAAAGGAAAATGTTTTTCCCTCTAGATCTTCAAGGGTTAAACGCACTTCAATTTTTACATTTCCGGCATATACTTCTTGCATCAAACTATTAATCTCAAATGATTTAACTCCGAGTTTGTGATCTTTTACCAAAGCCCTCCCGACATTTTTGTATCCGCCAGTTTTTGGATCTTTAATTTGTTCCACAGTGAAATATTCAACGGTGAGCAACTTCTCTTCATCGTCTATTTCAGTCGCTATCAAAGAAGGTTGTCCTGGCTTGCGAGTAATTGCCTGCTTGTAAGGAACTCCTACCTCTAAACGATTTCTCATATTTTCATCGGAGCCAGGAGTCTTTTTTGTGTTTGAATCCTCAAAATAAGGAGTGTTTCCAATCCAGCTCACCAACTTGAAAGCATACGGCTCATTGGAAAATTTTATAAGCTCCATTCCAAAAGATTCCTTCTTTGCTTCAGGAATTGGATCTTCCGGCAAACTAGTGGATAATTTTCCTTCTACTAAATAGATGATCGGAGGCGTAAAAAGGTCGTAAATTGATGCATTTGCGTCCGCAGGCGTTTGTAACCATTTTGGTCTTTCCAGCAACGATTCATCCAATTTCAAATATTCTTTATTTTGATAGAAAGATAGTTTGTAGTCACCATCCGCATTCTTTTCTGGATTATCCAATACTACAGTGTGATTTCCAACAAAATGGGAAAGGTCATCATAGAGCACTGTCTGGGTGCCCTTTGAATGAGTAATGGAAATATTATTTCTTTCATTTTGCCACTCAGTATTCAAACGAGTCTCATCCTGGTTTCCAAGTCTGCCTTCAAAAATTGTTCCGTCTTTCAAAACAACAGATGTTTTGGCCCGACGTTGAATAATGATTTCACGAATAGTTTTTTTAGAGCTTACGGATCCATTCGATTCAAGAAATGAAACGCTGCTTCCTGGCATAAGTGAATGAGAGCCGCTAAATTCGATGACCATTGTATTTCCTTTTACTTCCATCTCATAAGGTAAGACCAAATCTTTATTGGTTTGATCAACCGGAACATCAGGGTCTCCTAAAAAACTGACACAAACCAACACGACAAGGATCGCAAGAAGCAACACCAACAAAAGTTTTTCATAGTTTTCTTTTACTTTATTCACTATCGGAGAGGATATTCATTGCTTCATCAATAAATTCAGCATTTCCAGATTCGGTCAGAAATTTTTCGTAGGTCTCTAGGTTGGCGTTTTCCCACAATGCATTTCTTTGATGCAGGATTTTAATGTCGTTTGAAATGCCGGTAATGTATTCGATTAAAAACGAGAATTCAGAATCCACATCATTCACAATGGGAACAGGTTTAGGGGGAGTTGCATCGAGTACTGAACCGCCAAATGGATTGGGAGTAAAATCCATGGGTTGTGATTTTGTTTTCAATTCTTCAATTTTTCTTTCCACAAAAAAATCACGAAGCATAAAAGGCGGGCGCAGTTGATTAATAAATAATCGCGCATGCGAGGATTGAGACTTTAATTTAATATTAAAGACTAAACTCTCTATTTTTAAATCTTCTCGCAATAGCATGGACTCCTGTGTTCCGAGCTTGATTTCATCTTTACCAATGTGTGTACGGTCAATGTCACCTGCTGGCTCCCGTAAAATTTGAACAATAGACATGGGGCGAGATTCGATCGCAGATTGGGTAATATATTCAACTAGTTCCTTTATTATTTTTGACTGAATTCCTAAAGTTTTTGCCTCTTCTTTACTAAAACTCGGCCAAAAACCATCGTAAGCCCTAAATCCAAATCCAAATGTAACTTTGGGTTTTGCATTTGATTCTCCAAATCCGATGGACGGAGCCGATGAGGATTCAACTGGTAAACCTACTTCTGCAGTCAGGCATCTGGATCTCAAACTGGTGAACATTCGTGTGATATCCGCATTTACAGCCTCAGGGGATTTTTCTTTCCACTTTAACATTTGATTTTCCCTTGGATTCAAAATTGATTTCCAGTAGGTGGATTGGGATTTTTCCAATTTCGCCATTTCCATCAGTTCTCTCTCAGCCTGTTTGTAATCAGAATCAAGGTTGTGGAATATGGATAATTCTTCATTTATTAGTTCTCGCTTGCTGAATTCCCTACCAATATCTTTTCGAAATTCTTCAATTTTAGAGGATTCAGAAATTGATAAAATCAAGGTAGCGGAAAAGGCCACAAGACCAACGGTAATGGAAAAAATAAGAAAAATATTTTCTTTGAGAACACTCATCTTTTAAAATCTGGTGGTTATTTCGTATTCAAAATGAGTGAAATACCTCCCAAATAAGTCGCCCTTCCCCTCGATAGAGAAAACTTTTCGGTCAATTTTTTCCACTTGGGTAAGATTGGAAAGATAACGGGTAAGTGCTTCCTGTTTTTTACTGTTCAGATCAATCAATGTGTTTCTTTTAGACGAATCCTCTTCCGATAATTCCTCTTCGGTTGCTCGGACAAGGTAACGACCTGAAAGCTTCAGCTGTACGCGACCTGTGTCCTCAGTAAATTTTCGTCGGGAATTAACTTTTTCTTTTTGAGACGATAATTTTAAGTCGTCGAACCAAGTATCCTTAACATCCTCGTGATCTAAAGTACCCTGTAGTTCGTTCAGCAAAACATGAATCTGCCAACAAGTGTCCTGTTTATCGAGAAATGGCAGATTTTTCTTTAAAACAGCAGAAGAAAGACCATCAATGAACTTAAATTTATTTTCTAAATCCAAGCTGTTCTCAAGTTCGACTTTAAGTTCTTTAGTTATTTCTTCTTCTATGGCTAAAGTTTTTTGAAGTTCTTTGCTAACACTAAGTGATTGTAATAAAAAAGGAAGTGGCAGAATCCCGAATAAAATTGAAGATACGCAAAGAATCGGTGTCTTTTTCT
Source organism: Opitutia bacterium (assembly GCA_002726435.1). GTDB lineage: Bacteria > Verrucomicrobiota > Verrucomicrobiia > Opitutales > Seribacteraceae > Seribacter. The sequence continues at coordinate 6,152 of PBSV01000073.1, forward strand.
TAAAACTCAGACTGGAAATTTTAGAGGAGGGAAGTAAGTTGAGGGGTAATGCAAACTTATTATCTTCTTCATTGAGAAAGATAGTACTGGCCAATCCAACTGGTTCACTGAGCATAAAGGGCAACAGGCTCCTCATTTCAGTTGTCACTTCATCTCCAAGAATCAGTGTTTTGAGTGGATCGAAATAATCGATACTTAATTGCTGGCTTTGGCTGATGTAGTCGGGAAGATTTCTTAGCAGTGCCCCCCTACCGGCTAAATAGATTTTCTCGGGTGATTTTCCTTTTTTCAACCTTTTGTAGGTGACGATAGATCGGGTAATCTCTTGGCTAGAGCGAGCAAGAAATTGCTGAGCACAGGACTCGATATTTTGCAAATTAGGGTCTTCAGGAGAAAGAGTCATCTGTCCTGAAAAATAAGACTTTTTTACTTCTTCGGCTTTTTCAAAAAGCACGCCAAGTCGATCCGCGAGGTTTTGAGACAAGACATTACCCCCGACCGCAATGTTCCGGATCAAAAAACCGGTTGGATTTATGAATAAAAGGTTAGTTGATTTAGCTCCTACATTAACCACAAGTGTTTCACTTTCGTCCAAGCCGATTCCGGATGCTCGGAGAGCATTGTAATCGAGCACCGGAGCAGGTGTGATCTGAATGGGGGATAATCCAATCTCCAATACTCGTTCACAAAATGACTCAGCCACTTCTGGCTTGACTGCAAAAGCAAGGATTTCTTGTTCTACCCCATCGTCATCTATTACCTGATAGTCCCATATTAGCTCTGACAACGGGAAAGGCATTTTCTGGGAAAGTTCAAACTCCACTATTTTATCTTGTTTTTCTTTTTCTACTCTTGGAACTCTTATTGTTTTTGTAAGCAACAAGCTTCCAGGAAAAATAAATCGCGCATTTCCCTTGATTTTGAGACTTGAACAAAGTGTTTCTAGTCCTTCTATCACAGCATCTAACCACAATGTATCGTTTGTGTAGTCGTAATCTAAAGTCTGCAGACCAACTTTTTCGAGCCTTACAGCTGTCCCATCCTGTGAGAATATACTGGCGGAAACATGAGAGATTCCACAATTTAGTATTGTCTCTCTTTTATTTGCCACAATAAGGAATTATTCGTTTTGGAAAAGTTATTGAAGCCTTAACGAGACTGCATTCTAGGCGGACCCATTCCTTGTAAATAATTCATACTAATCTCGTGGGCGGGAACCAATATACCTTTATTTTTTGAGCTTTGTGATTTTGCTTGTGACTTAAAACTTTCTAAAACCTGAGGGGTTGCTCCTCTGTAATTAAAATAAATTCCATCGCTCAATGCGAACTCTACCCCATCGTAGGATATTTCAATAACATAACCAACTGGCTTTACATAAGCTTCAAGAAATCCGTCTCGTTCGGCAATAGCCGCGGGAAAAAGAAAGTTTGCTGTTTTGGTAGAACGGTCAAATTCAAGAGTCTGGTATTCGACTTCTGAATCATAATACTGGTAATAATCTGTGTCTTTTTGTCCCTCACTTGTTCCAATCAAATCTTTTTTAAATTTGTTTTCGAAGCAAATCCACAATTTAACTTTCACATTATTGATAAACTTTGGATTAAATGCACCTTCGATTGTAGATGGTCTTCTCCCGTTCAGGGATTCAAGTCGGGGGTGTTTGAGAAATTTGAATGGAACGGAAATATTTAACCACAAATCACTCTCTTTTTGAATGGGAAGTTTGTTACTAATAATATCCAGTTTTGCAAATTCATCTTCATTCGCATATGAAGTGGGAATAGTGAATGCAGTTAGTAGTACGAAGAGCAAATATGGTAATAGGTATTTCATAGGGCAGTAATTATGATTGCTGAATTAAACTCTTAACTTTTCTCGACTTAAGCAATGAAAACAAGCCTAAATTCATTGGAATTTAATATATCATGCCTGATTTTCATTCGCGACCAGCATGAAAAATTACTTTTACTCAAGAGGATAAAGGCACCAAATAAAGGGCTTTGGAGTCCTCCGGGCGGTAAACTCATCATGAAAATGGGAGAATCTCCAGTTGAATGTGCTATGAGAGAGGCGAAAGAGGAAACTGGTCTTCTTTTGGATGAAAGCGACCTAGATGTATTCGGATATGTTTCTGAAAGAGGATATGAAGGAACTGGCCACTGGTTGATGTTCTTAGTTGACTGTCAAAAAAAGATCGACTTTCTACCAAAGAGTTTCGAGGAAGGATCGTTTTGCTTTTTCTCGCGTGACGAAATTCAAACTCTTTCAATCCCTTCAAGCGATCATGATCTCGTTTGGCCTTTTTACGATAAGCGCAAGCAAGGTTTTTGGGGAGTCAGAGCAGAATGGATTAGAGGTTCAATGAAAATTAAGATTGAAGCTTCCCCTATTTAAATAGATAATACCTAATTCCCCAATTTTTTATGGAAGGACTTCACCACGACACTACTCTTGAAAAACAAACTCCTACCTCCACAAAGGATGCAGAGGATATGCCAGTACAAGTTAACCCAAGCGAAAATTCCAGTCCTAATGAAGCGTTAGACTTCTCAAAAGAAGAGGTTAACCTAAAGTTAGAACCCGATCAAAAAATTGATCTGCTTTCCCAAATGGTTAGAATTAGAAGATTTGAGGAAAGATCATTGCGGGCCTATCAGCAAGGACATATTGGAGGATTTCTTCATCTCTACATAGGACAAGAAGCAGTGGCTGTTGGATCAGTTTCCGCAATGGGAAAGGATGATCACATAATCACGGCCTATCGGGATCATGGACACGCACTTGCGGTAGGTATGGATATGGATGAGTGCATGGCTGAACTTTTTGGTAAAAAAACTGGATGTTCAAAGGGCAAGGGTGGATCCATGCACTTTTTTGCTCCCGACAAGAACTTTTGGGGAGGTCATGGAATTGTCGGTGGCCAAACTCCTTTGGGCTTGGGTATGGCATTTGCACTAAAATACAAGGGTACAAAAGGCTCGTGTTTGTGTTACATGGGTGATGGTGCGACCAATCAGGGCCCATTTTATGAATCTCTCAATTTAGCGTCTCTTTGGAATTTGCCTGTAATATATATCATCGAAAATAACGGGTATTCTATGGGAACAGCAGAAGCTAGACATTCTGCCGGTGAACCTCTCGCCAGAAGAGGGGAAGCTTTTGATATTGATTGGTCTTTATCACATGGGCACGACCTTTACGAAGTTAGGTGCAGCATCCAGAATGCACTGGCTCGTGCCCGCGAGACTTCTAGGCCATCTGTATTGGAAATCATTACTTATCGCTACCGAGGTCATTCAGTTGCTGACCCAGATCAAACATATCGAAGTAAAGAAGAAATTGAGGAATACAAAGAAAATAAGGACCCAATAAGTTTGTTCAAAGCAAAATTACTCGAAGAAGGAATTCTTACAGATGAGAAGTTCAATGAGTTAGACAAACAGGCTAAGGACGAAGCAGAAGCTTCCGCGGAATTTGCCCATGCTAGCCCCCTACCCGATCCCGCGGAGTTAATGGACGATGTCTATTGGGAAACCGATCACCCTGATGAAAAAAGATCAGAGGGCACTATATTTTTTGAAACTTTATAATTTTATTCATGGCCATAATTACTTACCGAGAAGCACTCAACCAAGCTCTTTCCGAGGAAATTGAGCACGATGAAAATGTCGTGCTTATGGGTGAGGAAGTAGCCCAGTTCAAAGGCTCATACAAGGTTTCTGAGGGGATGCTGGAAAAATATGGACCCGATAGAATAATTGATACCCCGATTAGCGAAGCAGCTTTTTCCGGACTCGCAGTTGGTGCTGCGATGATGGGAATGCGTCCAGTTGTGGAGTTTATGTTCTGGAGTTTTTGTTACGTTGCATTCGATCAAATTTTCAACAACGCAGCTAGTATTCGTTATATGTCAGGTGGACTCATAAATATTCCGATCGTTTTTAGAGGACCCGCTAACGGCGGAACTAATGTAGGTGCTACACACTCACACACACCGGAAAATTTCGCTGCTAACACGCCTGGATTAAAAGTAATTTGTCCTTCTACCCCTGCTGATGCAAAAGGAATGCTTAAATCCGCAATTCGCGACAACGATCCAGTCTGCGTAATGGAAAATACCATTTTATATAACATGAAGGATGAGGTTTCAGAAGACTCGGATCTGCTAATTCCTCTTGGTAAGGCAAAAGTTGTACATGAAGGTTCGGATCTTTCCATAATTGCTCATGGTAAATCTGTTCATACTTCCCTTGAGGTTGCCAAAATCTTAGAAGAAAAACACAAGGTAAGTGTTGAAGTCCTAGACCTTAGATCGATTCGCCCTTTAGATGTTGAAGCAATTTTGAAGACAGTTAAAAAAACGAATCGTGTTTTATTGGTTGAGGAGAATAAACCATTTTGCGGAGTGGATTCTCAAATTGCTTTTATGATACAGGACCAAGCTTTTGATTATTTAGACGCTCCCATCAAAAGAGTTTCTGCGATTGATGTTCCTCAGGCTTACAGCAAAGCTTTAGAGTCTGCTCAAATTCCTGATCAAAAGCGGGTCCTAGCAAAGGCCATGGAACTCATCTAGCTAATTTAAAAGTATGGCCAGTATTATTGAAATGCCAAAGTTGAGTGACACGATGTCTGTCGGCACTGTCGTGAAATGGCACAAGAAAAAAGGCGATGAGGTTGTCAATGGAGATGTTTTAGCAGAGATTGAAACTGACAAGGCTACCATGGAACTCGAGAATTTCGATGACGGTGTGTTGCTTGAGATTTTTGTTCAAGAGGGAAATGAAGCTCCCATTGGTAGTCCTCTTGCTGCAGTCGGAGAAGCCGACGAAGAAATACCTGTTCTAACCTCGGACATTCCTCCGAAAGATAATCTTAAGAATATTCCAGAAGCAGAAGCTGTAGAGATTGAAAATGAAGCTGATCTGACTGCGAATGCAGAGACAGACGAACAGCCAACACCTGAAGAAGGTATTTCATCATCTGAACCTCTGAACATTTCTTCTACAGGTGCTGTTCGTATTTTTGCCTCTCCACTTGCAAAAAAAATCGCTAAAGATGAGAATATTGACCTTGCTTCTGTTACTGGCACCGGACCAAACGGACGAATTGTAAAAAAGGATCTTCAAGGTGTTGAATCAACTGCCTTGACTGCTACTTCCCCTAATAGAGTTGATCAAGGTGTAGTGCTCTCGGGCCTGCCATCTTCTAATGGGAAATTAGTTGAAAAAGTTATTCCTCTTTCAAAAATGCGATCGGTCATTGCAAGCCGACTGTTACAATCAAAAACTACAATACCGCACTTTTATTTACAAAAAGAAATAAATTCTCACCCTCTACGATTAGCTCGTGAGGTCATGAACGAAAAATTGAAGACCCGTTCAGAATCTGATTCCCCTCTTCGTTTAACGATAAATGATTTAATCCTAAAGGCTTGCGCGGAGACTATAAAATGGATTCCTGAAATTAATACATCTTGGGATGAAAACGGTATCCACTTTCATGGAAATGTTGACCTTGCCTTTGGAGTTGCTGTTGATGATGGTCTTTTAACTCCAGTCATTAGAAACGCAGAATCATTGCCTCTTTCAGAAATTTCTTTGCAGGCTAAATCTCTTATTGGAAAAGCCCGCGACAAGAAATTAACTCCCGAAGAAATGAGTGGTTCTACTTTTACGGTAACTAATCTCGGTATGTTCGGTATTGATTTTTTCAGCGGGATAATAAATCCCCCAAATGCTGCAATTCTTTCAGTAGGAGCTTGTATTCAAAAACCAATTATCAATCCTGCTGGAGGAATTATATCAGGTGAAACAATGATGCTCGGTTTGAGTTGCGATCACAGATTGGTGGACGGAGCAGTAGGGGCAAGATTTCTTAAATTGCTTGCTGAAAATCTTGAGTGTCCATCTTCCATGTTAATTTGAATTTTCTAATTACTTTCTTCTGCTCTGCGTTTGGCATCAGTTAAAAGCCAATTTGCTAAAGAATTTACTTTCTCATTCACTTCTTCTTTAGATTTTTCCAAATCGGCCGGGTTTTTATCCCCACAACCAAATAAATAATATTTTATCTTTGGTTCCGTACCACTGGGTCGGATTGCGACACTGAAACCATTTTCCAATTGCATAATTATAAAATTTTCCTGTGGTAATGGGTCTTCGTCTTCATCGATAACACCTGGGATAAGAAAGTCTTGTGTTTTCTTAACTGCAATAGTGTCGATTTTTTTGAAGGGTTCGCTCCTGTAGGAATTCGCCAACCTCGTTATCGTTTCACTTCCTTGTGCTCCTTCGAAATAAATATTCTCGGTCTTTTCTAGGTGATAACCATGTTTAAGATAAATCGTATTCAAAAAATCTTCTGCAGATGATTTTATGGACTTTAAATATGCAAACAATTCAGCAATTGATAGTGCTGATGCATTACCATCTTTGTCTCTGACTAAATCTAGAGGTAAATATCCATAACTCTCTTCTGCTGCCAAAGCCACGCAGGTTGAGTATTTGGAAAGGATTTCTATGCGAGCGAATAAGTCTGTATCATCGTAGTCTAAACCGACACCTTCTTTTTCTTTCATCTCTAGACTTGCTTCCTCTTCATACTTGCGTAATTTCTTCGCCATCCACTTAAAGCCCGTAGGTGTGTTTACACAACGCACTCCGTGACAAGTCGCGATTTTCGAAAGCAGAGGACTCGTAACGAATGTTTTTAGAATTGCAAATCCCTTACTTGATTCCTCATTTAAAAGTTGTTTTCTTTTTAATGCAGATAGTCGATACTCTGCCAGCATGCAGGCTATTTGATTTCCGCTCAAGCAATCAAAGCTACCGTTCTTTTTTCTTGCAGCCACACCAATTCGGTCGCAATCCGGATCACTTCCTAAAACAAGATCCGATTTGGTTTTACGAGCCACGGATATTCCCAATTTAAGAGCTTCTGGATTTTCAGGGTTAGGTGATTTGACTGTGCTAAAATTTGGGTCTTGCAGATTTTGTTCGTCAACAACTGCCACTTCAACTCCGTGGTCCCAAAGTGCAGGAATTGATGCAATTGCGCCAGTTCCATGAATCGGAGTAAACACAATCTTAGGGGCGTTGCTCTTGAGCATTTCTGGATCCAGAACCGCGTCTTCCAGAGCGGCTCTGTATAAGAGGTCATCAGATGTTTGTAGCTCAGACCAGTTCTTTTTGCCTTCAAACTTTTCCAACAATGGAACGAGTTCAGAGACGAATATCTTCTCATATCTTGTAACAACAGAATCTGCATGCGGAGGTATGAGTTGCGCCCCATCGTCAAAATATGCCTTAAATCCATTGTCATGGTATGGGTTGTGGCTGGCAGTAATAACTACCCCCGCATGGGCGTAACGGTTACGAACCGAAAAACTTAATTGAGGGGTTGAGCGCGGTCCGTCGAATTTCATGGCGTATCCACCCAGTTCGCTCCAAGTGAATGCAACGAGTTTGGAAAAACGAACAGAA
>PBSV01000074.1 GCA_002726435.1 Opitutia bacterium
AAATGGGATTCAAATTTCCAGGGTTATGGAAGATTTCTTACTAACACCAAAGGCGAGTATTTTTTCCGCACCCTCAAACCTACGCTCTACTCGGGTCGTACTCCTCACATTCATATGGCAATCTCAGCAAATGGGAAAAGGAAATTGACCACTCAATGCTATGTTCAGGGCGAGCCACGCAATGAAAATGATTTCATTCTTTCGAGGATTAAAGATAAGAAAGCCCGCAACTCATTAATCATCCCCTTCAACCCACTCAAGGATTCAAAATTAGGAGAAGTTGTTGCCCGCTTCGACGTTGTACTTGGTGCTACACCTGCGGATTGACCCCCTTTTTCCGGTTGTTCTTTTCTCCCGGACTATAATCTTCTTGACCCAAGAATCAGGGAGGTTAGGGACTTTATGATTAACTTATATGAATGAAGTGACGATTAAGGGAGAAATTAAATTCGTGGATGAAATCCGTGAATATGGAGCCAATGGATTTAAAAAGCACCAGGTAGTGGTGGAAACTGGAGATGGACGATGGGACAACCCGGTGCCAGTTGAGTTCATAAAAGATGCGATTGAGAAGAGCAAAGACCTCGAAGTGGGACAGAAAGTTACCATAGATGCCCGAGTCAATGGCAGGGAATGGCAGGGCAAGGACGGAGTGACCAAGTGGTTTACTTCTATCAGCGGTTACAGGGTGGAAACTGAAAACAAGAACCCCGCCTCTTCACAAGTCCCGGACACTTCCTCCTATGATACTTATGATGAATACGACGACGGTGTGGAAGAAGAAGCTTTTTAATAAGCTTTACATTAAATTTAAGAAATCATAAACGACCGGTCAAATTCTAAGATTTTTGATTAAACCTTTATTGGTTGTTGGTCATTTGAGCTAAATTAATTCTTTTATTGACTGATCTTCCCGTAAAAAGGAATGTATTGGGGTGGTTAAGAGACAATCCAATGGCACCAACTTTGAAGTTGAAAAACAAGAAGATGGAGGATTGGTCGTAAATATTTCTCCTAAATCAAGCCTCGTCGGTAAAAAAGCGGTGTTTTCAATAAGGAAAAGTGTAAAGGTGAAAGACTCACGACCCGTTCATGGAGAAAAAAAATTGTTCGAGGAAAAGTTTGTTTTAAAAGCAAGCAACAATTTCCTTATCCCTCCTTCAGTCATGAAAAAGGTAACTCCATTTTTCCCATATTCCGGATCAAAAATCTCAGTTTTATTCATAGCCGGGATAGAACTAATTAAATACCCAATTTTCTCAGAGGACAAAGCTCAGATTGAGGCTCAAGGTTATTTGCCCTTACTGACCATCAGTCTTTCGAATTTCGTCTCTACTGATTTTCCTTTGCGGGCAAAAGTCAAAGCCAATGCCCCTGAGCTGTTGGATCCAAAGGACACCTTTAAGTTTTTTAAGAATTTAATTTCAATCCCCGGGCATGAACAGTTAAAAACTCTAACAATTCTACTTGGAGGGGGCGCCTCCGCATTGTATAACTTATATGTCGGATACCATGATCAAATGGTACCTGAAGCAATGACATGGTTCTACAGCCACTATGATTCCGATGGAGATTCAAGCCCCCCGCTGCTTAAGGCACTTGGAATTAGTGGTTGCATTGTTTCATTGATTTGGCTGGGCCTGAAAAAACAACTTCGGAAGTACATGACCTTTCACTTCAAGAAAAAACTCTCCAAAATTGATCGATCTTCCACTCTAATTGTAGGCGAGTTGATCAGCGGTCAAAGTCGAGTGGATTTGTTTGACGCTACTTTAAGAATCGTAGCCTGCAACCTTGAAAAAGGCCAGTATGTTAGAGGTTACGGCAGCAATAGAAGAATTGTCGATTTCAGTCACCCCAATCGTGCAGTTCTACTCTATTCGAAAAAAGTTCCGGTTATTACGAAAGGAGAGGAAGTCGGATCTCAATTCATGGATGAGGTTTCATTCAGGCCTATGTTCGAGTCACTCTATCCGAGGCAAATGGCATCGAATACCCACGGGCTTGACTTGGCTTGGGAAATACAGTTGCTGGTTGATGATTTCATAGACCAAGAACTTCACGGAAACCCAGATTCATTCGTCCAAAAAGAATTTTACGCTGCGTGAGAAAGAAATTACCAATGCCGAACTTTGATGATTTCCTTGGACTTGCCAAAGGTAAATTTATCAATTCCTCACTGGTTGTCTTTTATGGCATGAGTGGATCTGGGAAAAGTGCAAACCTGTGTTTCCTCGCCAATCATCACCAAGATTTTAAGAACCGTTCCCATCAGTGGATATGGACTGCTTAAAAGTAAATTTTAAATTTACTTACAGGCGTTTTTCGACCATCGGTTATTGCCTCATTTAAATCATAAGTTGAAATATTCTTTTATTGACTGATTTTCCTGTAAAATGGAAAATATTGGGGTGACAGTAAAAGTATCCAATAGCATAAAATTTGAACTTGAAAAACAAGAGGATGGAAGACTCGTTTGCAGCGTTTCCACAAAGTCCCACCTTCTTGGGAAAAAAGCTGTTTTTTTCATCAAGAAAAAGGTTTCTGTGAAAGATAAACGACCCGTTCATGATGATAAAACACTGTTTGAAAAAAGTTTTATTCTGAAAGGAGTGCAAAAAATTGTTATCCCTGCCACAGTATTAAGTAAGGCAAGTCCATCTTTCCCTTATTCCGGCTCGAAAATCTCAGTTTTATTTGAAGCTGAAATCGAAATCAGAACATTACTTTTTTTCAAACACAAGTCACATGTTAGTCTTTCTAATTTCGTAGCTTCCGACCTACCCAAACGAGCACGCGTAAAGAACAACGCATCAGAATTGATGGAGCCAAAGGACACTTTCAAATTTTTTAAAAATTTGCTTTCACTCTCGAAGCAGAGTCAGGCAAATAGTTTGACACTTTTATTGTTCGGTGGTGCATCGGCAATGTTTAATTTATATGTTGGGTACCACGATCAGATGGTTCCCGAAGCCATGACTTGGTTCTACAGTCACTACGACTCTGATCGAGATTCAAGTTCCCCCCTGTTCAAGGCAATTGGGGTGAGCACTCTAATAGGCTTCTTGGCTTGGTTGGGAGTAAAAAAAGAATTTCAGAAATACATGAGTTTTCATTTCAAGAAAAAACTCACTAAGATTAACCGCTCTTCCACCATAAAAGTATGTGAATTAATCAGCGGACGCAGCCGAGTGGACCTTTTTGACGCAACTTTGAGAATTGTTGCCTGCAACCTTGAAAAAGGTGAGTGTCTCAGAGGGTATGGCAGTAATCAAAGAACGGTTCAGTTTAGTCATCCAAACCGAGCCGTCCTTCTCTACTCAAAAAAAGTTCCCGTCATTAATAAAGGAGAGGGGTTAGGTTCTTTATTCATGGACGAAGTTTCATTTAAGCCGATGTTTGACTGTCTCTATCCAAGACAAATGATTTCGGATACCCATGGACTCGATCTGGCATGGGAAGTACAACTTTTAGTCGATGATTTTGTCGATCAGGAACTTCTTGGTGATCCAAATGCATTCGTTCAAAAAGAATTCTATACGGCATGAAAAAAAAAATCATCCCTCCCCCATTTTCACGATTTCCTCGGAATTTCCAAAAGTAAATTGATGAATTCCTCACTGATTGTCTTTTATGGCATGAGTGGATCTGGGAAAAGTGCAAACCTGTGTTTCCTCGCCAATCATCACCAAGATTTTAAGAACCGTTCCCATCAATGGATATGGACTGCTCAAAAGAAATTTAAATTCAGTTCGGTCGCAGATGAACCACTAGTGGTGGTGGACGAAATCACTTCGGTCTTTCAATTATTTGAAGTAAAAAAATTGGTGAAAAAAAATTCCACCGTTGCTGTTGCCAGTCATTTACATCCTTTTTGGTTCAGATTTTCTATGCCTAGGGTGATGCTCAAAAGTTTTCAAACGGATAATGGCGACCAAAAGTTGAGAACCTACTTGAATAGAAAAAATATTTCCTTTAACACCAAGGCACTCAATGCTTACATCAAGAAATACGGGGCAAACTACCTAGATCTTCAATGCATCCTTGAACGATTCCCCAACAGAAATCTTGGCGAAGCCATCCAAGCCAGTGAACGCCTGGATTGTATAAAGTTAAAGAAGCCTAATCAATGGATACCAAACACTCCTAGGCTCCGATACGAATAGCTCGTGCTTACTTCTGAAAAGTCATAAGACGAGCAATCAACCTTCTTCAGTCACCACCTTTCGTTAAGAAACGAAGTTAGAACTGCACCTTCGACTCGTTGACGAGTTTTTGAATGGCTTGGTTCAATCTTTTCTCTGACAAAAGTACCTTGAGCTCCGGCTTTAGTTTCTCATAGGTGGGAGCGACCAAGGGACGAACTCCTTCAATTCTCACTACATGCCAACCCACCTCAGTTTTAATAGGCGTTTCCAAAAGATCGCCCGCCTTGGCATTTTTGATTTTCTCGCCAATTGGTGGCAGCAAAACGCTCGGACTTACCCAGGGCAATAATCCCTTATTTTCTTTGCCCTTAAATTCAACTGAATACTTCGATGCAAGCTCTGCCATTTCCTTGCCATCTTCAATTTGTACCAAAATCAGGTCAGCAGCAGTTTTGTCTTTTAGTACGACCTGGCGGATCCGAAATTCAGTTTCTCCAAGCCTTTTGATAGTTGAATTGTATTCCATCGAAATTGCTTTTTCCTCCACTGCGTTTGCTTCCAGCCACTTCCGTCTCCAAATTTTGGATAGAATTATGCGACGGGCACTTTCCATACTTTTATCGAACTCGGGTAATTGGTCCAATTCATCCTTCATCGATTGTTGGGACAGAATGGTTTGTACCACCAGTTCGTTACGGATTGTTTTTCTTAATTCTACACTGTCAACAGCACCAGTTTGAAGTTGATCGACAAGCAATTGTTCAAAAGCAAATGCATTAATTTTCTCGCCATTTACCTCGGCAATAAAAGGCATAATTTGGGGAGCAGGCTTTGACTTTTTATCAATGCTTGTAACTGATGATGGGACTAACTCTTTTTCTTTTCCGTCTGCCTGGCTCGATTTTTTATCGTTCTTTTTTGAGGGAGAATTCGACAACGCATTTTTAGGAATCTCGGCTGCTTTTTTACTAGTCACCTGTCGAGGGGAAGAATTTTTTTGGGGAGTAATTTTTTTCGAGTTTCCTGGCTTAGAATGACCAGTCTTAGAGGAAGGTTTTTTCGATGTTGACTGTTGTTTAGAAGGCTTCGCATTGGATTCACTGGAATCAGCAACATTTATTGTCTTTTTAATTTTTGAAGAAGAATTTGAATCACTCTCATTTTTTGCGCAAATTGAAAACGGTAGAAATAATACTAGAAAATAAATTGTACCGACAAAATTGATGGTAGGAAATGTATGATTTGGTTTCATGTGTTCAAGATGGATATCAACATATTGATGGAACAAATTCAATTTTTTCAAATAATCAGGACCAATGAATATGCTTTGTATTTTACATTTTGTATGTTCGAGAGCAATCATGAAGAATCACCTTCCATACTTGCCACTTTCAATGGAATTCAATAAAAAAAACTTAAATATATGAAATTAAATACTTTCAAAGAAATCCTTGCGGCAAGCGATGAACTTTCATTTGTACTGCCAAATGGAACACTAATACCTCCTCATTTTCATATTACTGAAGTCGGTAAATTCACCAAAGACTTTGTTGATTGTGGTGGAACGATTCGCAAGGAGGAAGTCGCTAATTTTCAAATCTGGAGTGCCGATGACTATGACCACAGATTGGAACCAAAGAAAGTAGTCGAAATTATTGAAGTTGCAGAGAATGAACTTCAATTGAAGGACCTGGAAATTGAAGTGGAGTACCAGTCTGATACAATTGGTAAATACAGTTTGGATTATGCAAACGGACGATTTGATCTTATTGCCATGCAAACAGATTGCCTTGCCAAAGAAAAGTGTGGAATTCCGGAAAAAACAATCCTTGAAGACTCTAAAGAAGGTCTTTCAAGTTGTGATTCCAGTTCCGGATGTTGTTGAAAACCTTCTCCTCAAAAAATTAAAGTCCATGACTATCTTCCCGAATGTCTTGGACCAGGACGGTTCCTCTGCCCTCGCCCGCCACCTTGTCCGCGAAAATTGGTTTTTTTGGAGTGGGGAGCTCTAAAATCATTGTCCCTTACTTTTTTATGAACGGTTGATTTCGGCAAAGATTTTAAGTCAAATCCTATGGGAGTTTTGCGGGGAATTGATCGGCGAATGAAACGTTCGAGGGTTCGCAAAGCAACCCGGTCTTCGTCAGTAATGAAATTTATGGCAACCCCATTTGCTTGAGCCCGTCCAGTCCTTCCAATTCGATGAACATAGTCCTCTGGATGTGGAGGAAAATCAAAATTCACTACATGAGTAATTCCTTCGACATCGATTCCACGTGCTGCGATGTCTGTGGCCACTAAAACGCGCAATTTCCCATCCTTAAAATTCTGTAAAGCCCTGGCCCGTTGGTTTTGGGTACGGTTTGAATGAATCGCACCGGTTTCCACTCCACTGCGACCGAGTTGCTTGGCTACCCGGTCCGCTCCATATTTTGTTCGGGTGAAGACCAAAACAGAATACATTTCATTGTCCTCCAGCAGGTGCTTCAGTAAGTGAACTTTTCCGGCCTTCGGAATTTCATAAAGCAATTGATCAACTGTATCTGCCGGGTTTGATCTTTTACCAATTTCAATCAGTTTGGGAGAGTGTTGAAATTCCCTGGTCAGTTTTTCGATTTCCTTGGATAGGGTGGCCGAGAAAAGAAGGGTTTGTCTTTGTTTAGGCAAAGATTTCACAATTTTTCTAATATTGGGAAGAAATCCCATGTCCAGCATTCGATCGGCCTCATCAAGAACAAAAAAATTCAGCCCTGAAAAATCGGCACATCCTTGGTCCATCAAATCCATTAATCGACCAGGAGTGGCAATTACTAAGTCTACCCCGTTCCGGAGAGCCTTCTTTTGAGGACCTTCTCCCACTCCCCCGTATACATCGGCAACTTCCAAGGGAACATGTTTGGCGTAGGATGCGACATTGTCATGGATTTGAACGACCAGTTCTCGAGTGGGAGAGAGAACTAAGGCACGGGTGCGCCGACGACCGTCTTGGGGAACTTCGCCGTCCAGGCGTTGAAGCATCGGCAATGTAAATGCAGCCGTTTTCCCCGTGCCAGTCTGTGCAATGCCAATTAAATCTTTTCCTTCAATTATTAATGGAATGGAGGACTTTTGGATGGGAGTCGGTTCCGAGTAGCCGGATTCCTCGATAGAACGTAAAATATTTGGACCAAGACCAAGAGTTTCAAAAGACATTTTCCGACATTAAGAAAGATTTGAAATTTAGCGATTCAATTCGTGCCCAATAAAGCCATGTACAAAAAGTATAATTTCCATCTTCGGAATCAAAACTTAGGTTATTTATCCTCCGGAAGTACAAAAATTACCATTCAGGAAAATTTATTGTACTTATCCGCAATGCCCTTGCACTCACTGACAGGATACTTCTGTGCATTCTTGGCAATTTTATTTTTAACCATTTCGGACACCTCAAATCCATGTCGTCCAGCAAGCATGATCGCATATGCAAATACATCGGCTAATTCATCTTTCAGTTTTTCTTGATCAACCCGTTCAGATTCTGAATCTTTCTTCCAGAGAAAAAGCTCGTTTAATTCAGCCGCTTCGATTGAAAGTGC
>PBSV01000075.1 GCA_002726435.1 Opitutia bacterium
CTACGACAATGACTCCCATTAGATTCGGCCGGTACCAATCATTGTAAAACTCTTCAAACCGCTCTCTTGGCGCATTTCCCACGACAATCATCGAACCGATCGGGTTTCGATTCGCGTAGCTTGACTTGAAGTAAATGAATGGGCGCTGCCGCTCACTCAATCGCTCACCGACACCTTGTCTGGAACGCCATTCCTCTAAAATTACACCTCGCTCCTTTTCAATTTCAAGCGGATCCAGCGTCAGCCCGTCCGCCCAATCTTCAAGAATTTCAAACCCTGTCGAAAGCAAACTCGGATTGTCCGTTGGGAGCTGCAGCATGTACACCGTCTCGTTGTAAGATGTGTACGCGTTGACGTGTGAACCGAATCGCATGCCGGTACGCTCCATAAAGTCGACGATTTCACTCTTGGCAAATCGCCGCGTGCCATTGAACGCCATGTGCTCGAGGAAGTGTGCCAAGCCTCGCTGACTCTGATTCTCCTGCAGGGAACCCGCATTGACGACCAATCTTAGAAAGACGCGGCCTTCAGGCTTCTTGTTCTCCCGTACGTAGTACTTCAACCCATTTTCGAGCTGCCCTACGATGATGCTCTTGTCTACAGGAAGCGGGTCGTCCAGGTTCCAGCTCTTTTCCTGAGCCAGTCCAAAGTTCCAAACGTTGAGACCAAGCGCTATAGCGAATATCCGATAATTCCAAAAGTGGGTCATAGGTAAAATTGTGTTTTGCTTTGAAAACGGCCGGACCGGAATTCCTACTGCAATTTTTCCAACCGGGTTGACAACCATGCCACTGCCGATGAACAAGGCAAGCCTCAGCTAGAACATCACACTAGTAATTAGCATGTAGGTAGTATGCCAATTCCTATTGAGAGGCCTTCATAACAGAGCTCCTACCTTTGAGAGAATCAACTCGTGGGAAATCACACCTTACTGGAACTGAATGGGTCCCAAAAGCTCCGCAGCTACAAGGGTCTGACTCGAACAGAACCAGATCGACGACTGACCACTAACTTCGACCTAGCGATAGTCTAGTACTAGAACCGATGGATAATGGACTGTTTACATCAGCTCACCCTGTCCATCCCAACGCTTTACCGCCTTTGCTAAGCAATGAATTTGAACCCTCTTACATCAGACTTCACAGAAGTTAAGCCAAGGCTAGCAACAAAGGGGAGCTCCGGACTTTAAAGAAATGCCATAAAACCTCATTAAAGGTTTTTAGTCTTGTTGTGGATCCTAGCTTTGGCTCCTTTATTCACCAACGTATGAAAAAGGCCCTTATCACAGGAATCACGGGACAAGACGGCTCCTATTTGGCGGAGCTGCTCCTCGCCAAAGGATACGAAGTACATGGAGTCATTAGAAGAGCTTCTACGTTCAACACAGATCGTATTGACCACCTTTACCAAGACCCACACGTAAATGGCGTAAAGTTGTTTCTACACTACGGGGATCTTGCCGACTCTGTGCAGATGGTGAAACTCCTCTACGATCTACAACCCGATGAAATTTACAATCTGGGTGCCCAAAGCCATGTGCGGGTTTCGTTTGATGTTCCCGAATATACAGGCGATGTCGTTGGTGTCGGAGCCGTCCGAATATTGGAGGCAATCAGAGAGGCTCAGCTCGTCGATAAAGTCCGTTTTTACCAAGCCTCCTCATCCGAGATGTTCGGCA
Organism: Opitutia bacterium; assembly: GCA_002726435.1. Taxonomy (GTDB): domain Bacteria; phylum Verrucomicrobiota; class Verrucomicrobiia; order Opitutales; family Seribacteraceae; genus Seribacter. Next base: position 1,679 of record PBSV01000075.1, read on the forward strand.
AAGTGCAAGAAGTCCCACAAACCGAGACGACTCCCTTTTGGCCAAGATCTCCTTACGGATGTGCAAAAATGTACGCCCATTGGCTCACAGTCAATTATCGCGAGTCATACAATCTCTTCGCTTGCAGTGGTATTCTCTTCAACCACGAATCTCCAAGGCGTGGCGAAACGTTCGTAACGCGGAAAATCACCAGAGCCGCCACCCGTATTAAGTTGGGTCTACAAGAAAAACTGTACCTCGGCAATCTAGACGCCGAACGCGACTGGGGCTACGCAAAAGAATATGTCGAAATGATGTGGCTGATGTTGCAACAAGACAATCCCGAAGACTACGTGATTGCGACCAACGAAACTCATTCCGTTAAGGAGTTCGTAATCGAGACCTTTAATCATCTCGATCTTGATTGGGAAAAGTATGTGCAATACGATGATCGTTATGAGAGGCCCGCAGAAGTGGACCTTCTCATAGGGGATCCTGCCAAAGCCAAAAAGCAGCTCGGTTGGGAGCCCAAGGTGAAGTTCAAAGAGCTCGTGAAAATAATGGTCGACGCCGATCTGAAGCTTGCTAGCGACGAGGCGAAAATAAAAATTGCTCTAGCATAACCATTACAACCGACTTATTCCCTATTCGGTTTCTTAAGGTTTCCCGATTACGGTAAACCGCTATAAGACTAAAACCGATATAAAAAATTTCTTTCGGTAATTAGATACCATGAACCCAAGTTCCAAAATCTACATCGCAGGTCATAACGGTATGGTAGGGAGTGCTGTAACTCGCCTCCTAAGATCGCAAGGTTACAGAAATTTAGTTACACGAGACAGGTCAGAACTGGATCTGACTAATCAAGCTGCCGTCGAAGCATTCTTTACTGAAAACAAACCCGAAATTGTGATAATGGCTGCGGGCAAGGTTGGTGGTATCTATGCTAATAATAGTTATCCTGCAGCATTTCTATATGAAAATTTGACAATAGCTGCCAATACAGTCCACGCAGCATTTTCAACAGGTACCAAACGATTTCTTTTTCTTGGAAGTTCATGCATTTATCCCAAGCTCGCCCCCCAACCACTTAAAGAAGCTTCACTGCTAACCAGCGAACTTGAGCCCACCAACGAACCCTATGCGATTGCGAAAATTGCAGGTCTAAAACTTTGCGAGTATTACCGAAAACAATATGATGTCTTGTTCCATTCACTGATGCCCACCAATCTTTACGGCCGAGGCGACAACTATCATCCGGAAAACTCGCATCTACTTCCTGCTTTGATCCGAAGGTTTCACGAAGCGAAGTTGGCTAACCGGGAATCCGTCACTATTTGGGGGACAGGAACTCCTCGTAGGGAACTGATGAATGTAGATGACCTCGCCGAAGCAATTATCCATGTTCTCAATCTAGACAATCCACCGGATTTAATAAACGCAGGAACAGGCATTGACCACAGTATCATGGAGATAGCTGAACTTGTGAAGGATACCATTGGATTTAACGGTGAAATAAAAACGGATCCAAGCAAGCCCGATGGCACTCCTCGCAAGCTTCTAGATATCAGTCTACTGCGAGAAATAGGGTGGAAGCCCAAAATTTCATTAAAAACCGGCATTCAGCAAACGTATGCCCACTTTATCCAGGAAACAAATACGGAATAAAGTTGAATCAACTTTGTCTGAACCATAAGGATAGACCATTGAGTAAAAAAGTATTAATAACGGGGATCGGGGGACAAGATGGCTATTTCCTTACGAAATTACTTCTTGAAAGAGGATATGGCATACACGGATTGATTCGTCGAGATTCACCAAAGGGACTAGGCACAATTGAATTTTTGAGTTCCCAAGACCAAGCAAGGCTTATTATTCACGAAGGTAATATTGTCAGTAAGGACTTTATCGACGAGCTTATTCGATTCAGCCAATTCGACCAAGTATACCATCTGGCCGCTCAAAGTTCCGTTGCGCAAAGTATTCAACACCCTCGCGAGACCATCGAAACAAACGTCCTCGGCCTAACAAACATTTCTACAGCAATCCGAGATAAATCTCCTGGAACTCGTCTTATTTTCGCAGGTAGCTCTGAAATGTTTGGTAATCTTACCGAGGGATCTCAAAACGAACTCACCCCACCCCACCCCCAAAGCCCATACGGACTAACGAAGGAACTTGGGTTTCACCTCATTAGTACCTATCGAAAGCATTACGGATTATGGGCAGCAAGCGCTGTTCTTTTCAATCACGAGAGCGAATTCCGAGGTCCCCAGTTTGTTACTACAAAGATTATACAGTCTGTCGTGCGGATAGGCTCAGGAAGCGACGAAATCTTATCTCTAGGTAACATTTATGTTCAAAGAGACTGGGGATACGCAGGGGACTACATGAAGGGAATCCTTCGAATGATTGACCAGGAAAGCCCTGAAGACTATGTGCTCGCTACAGGGAAGCTACATTCCGTAAAAGAGTTTGTTAACGCAGCCTTCAATCAAGTGGGAATAACCCTTGCTTGGTCAGGAGCAGGGCTGGAAGAGAAAGCCATCAATGAGGAAAGTGGCAAAACCATCGTGCAGATTAGCGAAAAATTCTATCGCCCTGGCGACGTTACCGGAACCTGCGGAGATGCGACCAAGGCTAGAGATCAATTAGGCTGGTTGCCAGAAACCAGTTTGGAGGAGGTAATTTCAAAAATGCTTGAACACCAGAAAGCTCCAAAAGTCGCATCTTAGAATTTCGAAACTGCAGATACTCATCTCATTATACTTTTTAAATATAGCTTCGGTTCAACGAAGGGAATTTAAATTCGTCTCACTCCGCTGCAGTGCGGTCCTCGATTATCATAAACCTCACAGCTTCCTTCCTGAGCTCTGTGCTGTATCGCCTGCTTTTTGACATATATTGATTCCTTCTATCAAAGAAACTCATGTCCACTTTTTCCAAAGCGCATTAAACATGCACGAATCAAAATTCTAAAAACACATCGCAAACTTTCAAAATACTCGTTTGAGCAAATACCGCATCATCCCAATTATCGTCTCGCACTTCAATCTTGTCGCTGAATATTCCTTGTTTGTATTTACCTGCTTTGGAATCCAAGAGAAGATTTCTCTTGCCAATAATAAAATAGCTACCCCAATCCGAGCATTTTTCGCAACATTCCACCGCATGTTACGATATATATGGAAGCAGAAGAATGGTGATTGCTCGCCACTGGAGCTTGACCGATGGTGCCTTACTACACTCTTCGGCTCGTAAATTACTTTCCACCCAGCCTTCTGCATACGCCAACTCAAATCGGTATCCTCGTAGTATGCGAAAAAAGCAGGATCAAAACCCCCAAGAGCTTCAAAAATCTCTCTTCGTATCAGAACCGAGCATCCGCTGAAAACAGCTACTTCACGAGATTCATCAAACTGACTTCGATCTTTTTCATATATACCCGCTTCCAAGCACTCACCCTCTTCGTTGAGCATTGAGCCCGCACTGTTAATCACATCGAAGCTATCGCTTGATGTTAACTGGAAATTTATGGTTTTCTGTTCACCATCAATCACTACCTCTCTTTTCTGGTTTCCTAAAATAATACTTACTTTATTACCATTCAGCTCAACCGGAGTATCGATTGTTAAAACAAATCTTTCAACGTCTTCTTGTTCGAGCGGAATCCAAATAATTGGATTTCTTCCCGTCCAATGCCATTCTTTGCCTGCTACTACTTCCGCTCCATGAAATCCCTCTTGACAGAGGATACCAGTCGACTCGTTCCAACTTTGCTCGAACTGAACTCTCACACCTAATTCCCTTTCATCATCGGACAGGCCTAAATCCAATGGTCTGAAAATGGATGATTTTATGGAGAGCTGTATGTAACGCGGAAAAAATAGAATCTTTGAAACCACTGCTCCTATAGAGTGATCACTCTCTAATCTTCCCAACAGGCTGACTAACCAATCTGCATCTAATATTGTATCGTTGTTTAGGAAAACAATACAACTTCCGCGAGAATTCATTGCTCCCAAATTGCATCCCGCCGCAAAACCAATATTTGTATTATCAGGGGTTTTTAAAATTCGTGATCTTAAAACAGTCTCGGGCAGCCGCAACTTACCTCTGTTATCAACAACAACGATTTCAAAATCCTGGAAGCTTTGAGCCGACAATGCTTGAAACAAAGTGCTCAAATGATCAAAACCACCATAATTTACGATGACTATTGAAACCTTCGGTAAACCTTCTTTAATAGTATTCAACACTTATTTAGGTACAAGTTAGGGGTCATGCAAATTCGTAACTGGAGTTCAAACTTTATTAATCCTAGCGTTAAAGTTTCTACCTTCCAGATCCATAATCTAATTTTATTGTAGTTTTAATAACCAACTAATTTAAGTTTCAATTGTTAAAATCAGAAGTTCTTCAAAATCCGAGCCCACTATTTAGTATATGTGCATTTATATTTTGGTAAGTTTATTCATTATCTGAACGTCTAAATATAAGTACTTCGTCTGTTTTTCCTCTCTATAAACTTAACGTTCAATCGCACTCTCACCGCAGTATACCTTTTGCAACTCCGATCGACTATTCTGACGATAAAGGATACTAGAAACAACCCTAGACAGAACAGTACTGCATTAAATAATGTTTTAATCTATTGAAATTTGTTCTAGCAATAGCTTCTGTCTTTATCTGCCTAACTCATAAAAAGCCATCAAATATAAAGTGAATACTTCCCTAACTCTCTGCCATTTTACGATTTAGTCACTATTCCTCTGAATTAACAATGAGTGTGTTAACCTAATTAATCTATTAATTTCATTGAAGATAGTCCTTCAGTGTAATTGCCTGACATTTCATTAACCGTATTGGTTTTGTAGTGGTAGGAATCTTTTTTTTACCTATTCTTAGCTTTTCCTTTAACATAATTTACAAAATTATAAAATATATTTTCCGCTACGTGCCAATTGCTTTTTTTACTTATCGATTTTTTTGAGTTCTTTAAAACGTCACCTATTTTTTGTTCGACACGTGAATCGTAGTGTACTGTTACAGTAGGGGTGAAACTACTCATTACCGGAATAGCAGGGTACATCGGTTCGAATCTAGCTGTATTGGCCAAAGAAAGAGGTTTTACCGTAACTGGAATTGACTCGTTTACTCCTTACTATTCACCAAAACTAAAAAGACACACTGCCAAAGAACTTCAAGATTTAGGTGTAGAAATACAAGATGCTGATCTCACTGAGACTGACCTGTCTGGTATAATCAGAGGAGTTAATGCCGTAGTGCATTTGGCTGCTCAGCCCGGTATTTCCTCAAAAGTTAAATGGAAGGATTATTACCGTAACAACATTGTTGCTACACATCGTTTACTTGAAGAATCTAAGAAATCCCGCAATCTAGAAACGTTTGTTAATATTTCAACATCTTCATGCTACGGTTACTTTGCAACCAAGCCGGAAGAGATGGCAGCTCAGCCTGCATCTTGGTACGGAGTTACTAAGTTGGCCGCTGAACAAGAAGTTCTAGCATTGAATCGATCATCTGGATTTCCTGCATGTTCTCTTCGGTTATTCTCTGTTTACGGGGAAAGGGAACGCCCCGATAAACTTTTTCCGAAATTACTCAGGTCAATTTATAAGAATGAAGAGTTTCCGCTTTTCGAAGGCAGTCTTGAACACCAACGTTCATTTACCTATGTTAAAGATATTTGTGAAGGTATCATTTTGTCTATCGAAAAATACCGTTTGACAGATGGAGAAATATTCAATCTAGGAACTGACCAATCTTTCACGACTGCACAGGCTATAGAGACAGTTGAAAATTTATTAGGTAAGAAGATTTCAATAAAAAAACTTCCCAAAAGAAATGGTGACCAAAATACTACTATCGCGAATATTAGTAAGATTAAACATAAACTGGGATGGAAACCTAGAACAAGCCTTGAAGACGGCCTCTCACAAACCATTAGCTGGTACCGAAGACTCGAACGCGAAAACTTGGATTGGATTTAATTACTTAATATTCTCATTTTGTATAATCCAAGAAAACACATGAAACTTAAACAGGTAATTGAACTATTACGTACATTTATAGTTTCTGACTTCAAATCTAAACATCGCGGATCAGCTTTAGGCTTCTTATGGTTATTGCTAACACCATGTTTCCTTTTAATAATTTATACTTTTGTATTTGGGGTTGTGTTTGATAGATCGTTCGAGAAATCAGATAATAGTTCTATATTCGACTACGCTGTAGGATTATTCGTAGGTATTTCAATCTTTCAAATATTTGCAAATGCTATTAGTGGTGCCCCACAATCCATAATCAGTCGCCCTAATTTTATAAAAAAAATTCAGTTTCCTCTCCATATTTTGCCAATTTCTTCAGTTTTTTCCGGCGTTATAATAGCTGCACTAAATTTAGTCATATGTATAGTTCTTTCGATCTATTCCTCGAATACAATAACATGGAGTAGTCTTATTTTAATACCAATTCTCATAATCAGCTCATGTTATGCAATTGCTATCGCTCTTTTTCTGTCTGCATTGTCTGTCTATTTAAGAGATGTTATTCAGTTATCTTCATTCTGTAATCTGGCCTTAATGTTCTCTAGTGGTATTTTTTACTTACCTGAAGAAATACCTGCTCCCTATTATGATATACTTAAGTTCAATCCATTAGTGCATTTGGTAGATGTTTCCCGACGTATTATATTATGGAATGAACCTATAAACTTGATGCTAATATTTTATCTTTTTATATTAGGTGTTTTAGCACTAATAATTTCATATAAATGTTTTAATTATATGAAAACTTCTTTCTCTGATGCTATTTAATGATGTCTACCGCTATTGAAATCAATAATGTTAGTAAGGTTTACAAGCTTTGGAAAAATTCATCATCGAAGTCACAGTACGCACTAATCGATCTTTTTTCTAGAACTTTTCCAAGTCCAATTAAGAATATTTTTGATTCCAGAATCAAAAGTAAACTATATAATGAATTTACTGCCCTTTCTAACATAAGTCTGAAAATTGACAAAGGCTCTTCATATGGTATAATAGGCAAAAACGGAGCAGGCAAATCTACCTTACTAGAAATCGTTAGTGGAACCGTAAAACCAACTAGCGGGAATATAGTTGTTAACGGAAGAATTTCAGCCCTGTTGGAATTAGGCAGTGGAATTAATCCAGAATTTTCAGGTAGAGAAAATATTTTTATTTACGGAATGATTCTCGGACTTTCTAGAGAATTTGTGACCCATTCATTTAAAAAAATCGAGGAATTTGCTGATATTGGCAGATTTATAGATCAGCCAATTAAAACTTATTCTAGTGGAATGAAGATGCGATTGGCATTTGCGGTAGTAAGTTTTCTTGAACCAGAGATACTAATTATCGATGAAGCACTAGCAGTTGGTGATGATTCATTTCGACGCAAATGCTACGCAAGGATCGATTATTTACTTAAAAGTGGTATTACTTTCATATTAGTCTCACACTCCAGCTCTAATATTATACAACTTTGCAATGACGCGATATGGTTACATAAAGGATCAATGATGCTTAAAGGTGACGCAGAGACTGTCACAAACCGCTATCAACAATATACCTCTAGAAGAAGTGATCCTTCAATCGCCCAAATACGTGAAGACCTAAAAGATGAATCAAACAGTTACCCTGAACAACAAAATGAATCTCCTGAATCTAAATCATTCTTTTCAGAAGGTTTTTTGCCCGAGAGCACAATATACTACGAAGAAGATGGAGGCCAAATATCATCAGTTCAGCTATTGAATAGCGAGAGGAAACCTGTTACCCATATACTAAATAGGGAAAAATACACAATTAAATTTAAAGTCGTTTTCAGCCGAGCTCATAACAATGTATTTTTTAGTTTTTTGCTAAAAACTCCTACTGGAGTCCCCATAGGGGGTGCTGTTTCACATAACCCAGAACAGGCTATCGAAACAGTTGAAATTGGTTCTGAATATATAATCGATTTTACTTTCGAAAGCAATTTAGCTCATAGTACCTATTTTGTTAACGTTGGAGTGAAATCTTTTGATCACGATAAAGAATACTTCGTCCATCGAATAATAGATGTATTATCCTTTCGAGTACTACCTGTACGTGAGTCCAAAGTAACTTCCTTTGTAGACTTTAAGACTGTAACGTTTATTAATAAAAAATGAATCTACTAATACTCGGCATGCATCGATCTGGTACTTCTGTTCTTGGCAGAATTGTCACCAGATTGGGTTTTTATCCTGGACCTGAAGAGCAACTTATGCCGCCTCTCGAGGAGAATCCAACAGGTTTTTGGGAAAGACGCGATATCCGGGATATAAATGATAAGATCCTAAAATTACATGATTCGTCATGGGACTGCCCTACGAAGAATTTTCCTACTCGTTCCAAACTACCTAAGGAACTTAGTCATAACATCGCTACAATCCTCAGCAGGATGGAAAGCCAATATCCTTATTTTGTAAAGGATCCGAGAATTTCGCTGACGGGAAATTATTGGTTTTCCAAGTACTCTAGGTTTTTACCGATTTTGGCGATTCGTAATCCTATTGAAGTCGCGCATTCTCTAAAAAAGCGCAACTCTCTCCCACTTGAATTAGGTCTAGCTCTTTGGGAAAAA
>PBSV01000076.1 GCA_002726435.1 Opitutia bacterium
ATGCCTGACCAGTGGAGATTGCTTTTTGTGTAACCTTGTTGGCGATTTCAACCGCAGGTTCTGAATCCAACCGAAGGGAAAGAAAAGCCTTTCGGACCGCGACCTCTATTTTGGATGAATTCCATGGCACCACTTGACCGCTTCTTCGAATCAAACGTATTTGTGAGGCATCCACATCGTGACGCCCACCATTTGAAATATCAGTTCCGTCACCATTTGACCTCGAAAAAACTAAACTTTTCGCGACATCATATGCATCGTTTTCCACGAGGGCTTTCTCAATTAAACGATGCAACTCGTCGAAGGACAGGCGTGGGGCAACGCCTCCTTCCTCTTCCGCCATCCGTTCGATCAAGCGATCTGCTACAATCCGGGCAGACTCCACCACGAGTTCCCGGTTCTTTGCAGTGTATATCTCGTTTTCTTCCCTTGAGATCATTAGGTTGGTCAATGCCTCGCCAATAACCTCTGCCACCTCTGCGATGTGGAAATCACGGTCACCCGCGCCATCTGTGATGCGTACTTTCGGTATTTCGAAGCGGTTGTCGTCCAGTGCATCAGCCCAGTCGAAACGGGGCTTGTTTTCACTCGGCGTTTCCGCCGCCTTGACCAACAACTTATCTTCTTCGAATATCGTATTACGCATCTATTAAACTCCCACCCAAAATTTTGAAAATTAAATTACCCTGTCGATCCATCACAATTCGTCGTCCGATACTTCGGCTAATGCAGATGATTTTTGGTATTCAGTGACTCGTCCTTCAAAGAAATTTTGTTCTTTCTTTACATCCATCATTTCCGCCAACCAGGGAAATGGATTCTCCAATCCAGAATGAAGTACCTCAAGACCAACGCCGATTAATCTGCGGTCAGCGATGTAATCAATGTAGGAACAAAATTCATCTGCACTCAGTCCAACCGAATTTACCGGTAGACAATCACGAATGAAGTCTTTTTCCAACTCAACCGCCTCTTTCATCAATTCAACAAGTTGTGATTTGAATTGCTCTGTCCAAATATCCGGGTTCTCATCAATAAGCACACGGAATAAATTACGGAAAAGTTCAATGTGATTGGATTCGTCGCGAAGTGTGTAACGAAACATTTGACCAATTCCTGGGAACTTATTTTGCCGTGCTAAACTTAATATCATTCCAAATAAACCGTAAAATTGGGTGCCTTCCATGCACTGACCAAATACAAAAATATTTTTAGCAAGTTCTTGTTTGTTAGAAGTTTGTGTTAGATCAAGGTCGCGGCGTAAATTCTTGGATACCTCGGTGACAAATTCATTTTTACGGCGGATAGTATCCACTTGCTCAAACATCGCCTCACACTCGTGTGGATTGATCCCTAATGAACTGATCATATAGAGAAGACTATCTGCATGAATGTTTTCCTCATGTGCATGACGACCGAGAACCAGTTTCAATTCAGGTGCGGTGACAAGTTCACGTACCACATGTTGAATGTTGTCGCCCACAATACCTTCCGCAGCTGAAAAATATCCAATTCCCATCATTATAATCCAACGTTCCGCATCACTTAATTCTGTGTCGCTCTTCCATTGTTCAAGATCCTTTTGCATGGGAACATCTTCGGGTTCCCAATGATTCGACTTCATCTTGCGGTAAAGGTCGTATGCCCACTGATATTTTAGTGGTAGTAAGTTAAAAGTCATCGTATCGCGTCCGTTGATGACTTGTTTGTCTTGGTATGCTTGAACCGCTTTAGCTTCGTCGAGGACGAATTTTTTCCCACCTATATCGTATATTTTTTCCATCTTTTGTTTTCCCTTTTAAAATTAAAACAAAAATTCACTCGAAAGAAGAGATTTTTGTCTAGATTTGTCCACTTTGTTTATTCCTAATTATTTTTATTGCTTATCGTCTAATTTACGAACTGATACTGCTGATGAGAAAAGAAAAGAAAAGAAAAAAATGCATATTTGTGAAAGTTTTTATATTTTGAGCCACAAGATGTAGTGTTTAAGTACAAATTTACCCCCTACATCTAGGATTGTGAATAAAATTTAAATTATTTTAAATTTCAGCACAGCTCCGATTGCCTTGCTTGTTGCAATCGATAGACAATCAATTTTCATTTCATTTTCCAAGACTAAGTTATTCTAAGTTATAACCGAATTCTTAAGGAGTTATTCACAGTGGAAAAAAGAACAAATCCGCGGTGTGAAAACTGAATTTTATATTGTATTATACTCTTTTTTTAATAATTTTTAAAATTATTAAATTCTGTAAACAGGAGTGGGTTTCCTCGTGCCATTCGAGTAGCACGAGATTACTGAACATCACCAGATTGAGAACCGAATTTTGCGAAATACTTACACAAGGTCTTGCAAGGATGAATTATCGGAGTCGGATCGATTATCAATTTCAGATAGAACTCTTCCCACAAGATAAATGGACCCAGTAACTAAAACAAGTGGATCATCATTACATTGCTTCAGTTCTCGCCCGATATTATTCCAGGAGCCAAAGCTTATTCTTCCCTGATAAGCATTCGGAATCATAGATTTGAGTAATTTGTGGGAACAAGCTCGGGGTTGGTCGGGTTGAAACAAAACTATTCGGTTTGGTTTAAAGGAAGTAATTGCTTCGATTAATTTTTTCCCTCGGTCCGCCCCCATCGCAGCAATCCAAGCAGTAAAAGGCTGATTCAATTGAGATAGATTTTCAATAAGACCAATAAATCCTTCCTGATTATGAGAAGCGTCAAGAAGTAAGGGAGGACTGCCGGAAACGAATTGCCAGCGTCCCGGAAGTTTCACTTTCTGTAATCCTCGAAGGGTGTTTTCCTTTTCGATTGGAAACCGTGCATTCAAAATTTGAACGCTTTTCTGTGCGAGAGCTGCATTCCTTCTTTGGTAATACCCATCTAAATTGGTTTCAGGGTACTGGTCAGCATTCATATTCATTAAATCAAAATGTGGAGCTCCCCTTTTTTGTGCCACCTCTTGGATGACAAGAAATGCGTCCGGGGGCAAGATTCCACTAAGAACCGGAATTCCTTCTTTCACGATTCCTGCCTTTTCGTTGGCAATTTCTGGAATTTCACTTCCCAAGATTTCACAATGATCAAGAGAGATGCTGGTGATGACGGAGAGTTCTGGCGTGACTACATTAGTTGAGTCCAGGCGGCCACCTAATCCGGTTTCCAAGACGGCCAAGTCGACCTTTCGCGATTGAAAAGTCAAGAACGCCACCGCGGTCATAACTTCAAAAAAAGTTGGGTGCATCCCGGGCTTTTCGGCTTCCATCTCCTCAGCAACCGGTCTAATTTCATTAACTATTCTTTCAATTTCAGCGAAAGATAAAATCTCTCCGTTTACCTGAACTCTTTCTCCCAGTTCCACCAAGTGAGGTGAGGTGAACATGCCAACTTTATATCCATTTTCAAGGTAGATTGAAGAAAGCATCGAACAAACTGAGCCCTTTCCATTGGTTCCGGCAACATGTATCGAAGGAAAAGAATTTTGGGGGTTTCCTAATCGTTGGGTAAATTCCAACATTCTTTCGATTCCATAGGAGGAACCTTTATTGCGGAGGGAATATAAGTAGTTTAAAAAATCACTCATGATTTATTCACCTCTTTGGCCGAAGCCTTAGATTACAGTCCGCTTAGAATTTTGGAGTCCGGGGTTTTCGAGTGGACCGCTTAGCACTACCGGCCTTGGTGGAGCTCTTTGGCTTAGGCGTTGCTTTCTTCCGTGAAGCGGTCACCCTTTTTACTGGGGTGGACGACTTCTTTTTAGGGGTGGCTTGTTTGTTGGTCGTCGTCTTGCCGGTTTGCAAAGCATGTCCTAAATGACCGATCAATGTGATTAATTTATCCCTCAGTTCATGCCGAGTCACGATTTGATCGATTAATCCACGCTGCAATAAAAATTCGGAAGTTTGAAAGCCTTCCGGTAAATCGGCCCGGGTAGTTTCTTTAATTACCCGGCGACCGGCGAACCCGATTAAAGCCTTAGGCTCAGCTAGTATTACATCCCCCAGAGTAGCATAGCTCGCCATTACTCCAGCCATTGTAGGATTCGTTAAAACTGAAAAATAAGGGATTTTGGCTTCCGATAAACGGGCCAAGGCAGCACTTGTCTTCGCCATTTGCATGAGGCTAAGAATTCCTTCGTACATTCGAGCACCTCCAGAAGCGGAGACTACTATCACTGGTACCTTTTTCTCAAGGCCCCGCTCAATTGTGCGGGTAATTTTTTCTCCCACCACTGAGCCCATACTCCCTCCAAGGAAACGAAAATCCATCACCGCCAAACTCACTTCTCGTCCGCCCATCATACCCATTCCGCACAGGACTGCATCTTCAAGTTTTGTCTTGGCCCGATTTTGTTCCAACTTTTCTTTGTAAGATGCCAACCCTTTAAATTCCAATGGATCAGTGGAGCGAAGGTTCGCGTCATACTCAACGAAAGTACCGGCGTCCAAAAGAGAATCTATCCGGTCGGGAGCAGGGAGTGGAAAGTGGTACCCGCTGGTCGGCACTACCATAAGATTCTTTTTTAATTCCTTGGCGAATACCATCTCACCGGTTTCCGGGCACTTTGTCCACACGCCTTTGGCCACTCCTTCACGGGACTTAACACTAACATTGGAATATTTTGGTTTACTAAAAAATGCCATTTTAAAAATTTATTTCATCCACGGCCCAAAGTGGCAATGTCGACTTTCTTAACTCCAGACTCTGACCACGCTTGGGCACAAGCGTCAAGAGTGGCACCAGTAGTAAAGACATCATCAATAAGAACGATTCGATGATTTGAATCCAAACAAAGTCCGGGCGTTAGGGCAAAGGCATTTTTTACATTCTTTTTGCGGGCTTTTTTTTCCATTGTGGTTTGGGTCGGGGTATTGCGTACTCTCTTCATGCAATCCATCACCTCTACTTTCGAGCCCAACTCCTTGGCCAAACCCCGGGCAATCCAGAGACTTTGATTAAATCCACGCTTGCGTCGCCGGCGCCAGTGTAAGGGAACCGGTACCAAGATGGAATCCTCGAGAAATTCACGGAATCCCTCGCTCCTTTCGAGCCATAATTTCAAGTCCCCCAAAACTTCCTTCACTCCATGATACTTAATCTCATGGATTATTTTCGTTCCTCGTTGATCAAGGGTAAACATACACCTACCCGACTGGAAGGAGTGATTCTGTTCGCGACAAGAGGAACAGGTCAATCCCAAGTAATCAATTCCATACATCTGCGCCCCACATTTTTTACACCTCGCACCCCGAACCCAGGCCAATTGGTCGAGACATCCTAAACAGGAATAACTTACCTCGTCTCGATAAGGTGGACCTTCGCATATCGGACAATTCCCTGGAAAGACTACATCGAGAATGTCTCGGCCCAATCTTTTCCAAAATGTTTTCACTTTTTTTTATTTGGAATAAAACACGGCTTCCAAACACAGTCCCTTGGCAGGGGCACTAACCACCCGTTCGGTCCTCTTTCCCGATTTAAGGGTGCTCTTAATTTCGTCCGGTTCCATCTTTCCACTGCCGACATCAAGCAAGGCTCCCACCATACTCCTTACCATTTTATAGAGAAAACCACCACCCTCGACGACAATTTCTAAATTTCCGGCCGACTCTAAAATGTCCACTCTTGTAACTTCCCGGACCGTACTTTCACCCTCTCCATCCCCACGGTTGGCGGAGAAACCGGCGAAATCATGGACCCCTAGGAAAGCCTCCGCTCCAATACGCATAGGTCCGGACTGGACTGCCGATCCACGGAGAGAATTTACAAACCTGTCCTCCTGGGGAATCGCCCATCCCCGGCAGACCCGGTAACGGTAGCGTTTTCCATTGGCGGAATGAAGGGCATGAAAATCAGGTTCCACTTCCGACAATTCACGCGGACTGATGCCGAAAGGAAATCTTGATCTCATTGCCTGCAACATAGATTGCTCCTCGTGGGGCCAGGGGGCATCGAAATGAAAGACTTGTCCAAGTGCATGCACTCCAGCATCAGTCCGACCCGCTCCAACAGTACGGATTGATTGACCAAAGATTTCCTCGAGTGCATGTTCGATTTTGTCCTGCACCGCCAAACCACTCGGCTGTTTTTGCCACCCTGCATAATCAGTCCCATCATAGGCACAGACACAACGCCAGCGCTTACATTTCCCGCCCGGTTTTCCTTTGCTCATCAAATACAATCAGCCGGTCGAAAAACAAAGCCCATCGGAGTCATTTAAAAAATCCTTGAGGATTAAACAGGCAGCGGTGGCGTCGACCTTTCCGCTCGCCTGCCCTTTTCTTGTCTTTGCTTGTTTGCCCAGTGCTTCCTCTGCCGCCAAACTGGTCAACCGCTCGTCCACTCGGTTGACGGGCAGCCCGAACTTTTCCAATAATTTTTCGGCGAAACGATCTACTTCCTGTGCACGCTTGCCAATTTTACCATCCATGTGAATCGGATATCCGAGGACTAATTGATCAATTTTTCTACGCTCGACTTCGCCGCTCAATTCTTCCCAGCAACCCTCAATTTCAACCCCTGGAATTGCCCCGATTGGCAGTGCAATCCCCAACTCATCGGACCAGGCCAGCCCGATTCGCTTAGTTCCATAATCAATCCCCAGAAAATTCGGCATCGGCCTTCTCCTTTTTTTTCAGGATAATTCCGGATGCTTCGCCGCCACTTCCTGAGCCAGGGCCTTAACCTTTTGGGCATAGTCCTTGTGACAGACCATGGTTGCATCTCCTGACTGTACGACAATCAAATCCTTCACCCCAAGCAAGGTTACGCAATGTCCGGATTCAGCAAAGGTAAGGTTATCATTGGCCTCGATCGCCACACCACTCCCTTTGAAAACATTTCCTTTTTCATCGGCTGAATAGTGCCTTGCAATTGCGGGCCATTCTCCAACATCGTCCCAGTCGAAGGAAGATTCCACCATTGCAACCCGACTGGCTTTTTCCATCACCGCAAAATCAATCGAAATTTTCTCCAGGCCGGAATAGACTGAGGCCATTGCCTGATCCAAGCTCCCCGAATTCTTCCACTCCTCGTACAGGGAATTTAATCCCTCCGACAAAACGGGGACCAACCGGTTGATTTCACCAAGGATTACACTCGGTCTCCAAACAAACATTCCGGCATTCCAGAAATAAGTCCCAGCTTCGAGGTATTTCTGTGCCCCTTCCAAATTTGGTTTCTCCACAAAACGACTGACCTCGAAAATTGACCGACCGGCATACTCCCCAAGAGAATCTCCCTGCTCGAGGTAACCATATCCAGTCGAAGGAAATGTCGGCTTTACTCCAACAGTCACTAAGATTTCTTCTGCTTCCGCCGCCTCAAAGGCAGTGGCCAGAGTGGCTTGAAAACCGTCCTTGTCCTCGATCACATGATCCGCAGGAAGCAGGGCAAAAGAAGCATCCTCTCCTTCCCGTTGGACCAACAGGGCAGCCAGACCAACCGCTGCGGCGGTGTCGCGACCAACCGGTTCACCAATGACCCGGTCGGGCAAAAGTCCCGGACAAGTCTCCAGCACTGATTCCCTTTGCTCGGCATTAGTGATTACAAAAACACGGTCCGCGGGGACCAGTCCGTCCAACCGTTCAATCGTCTGAGCCAGCATTGCCGAGTCTCCCACGATTGGAAGCAAATGCTTGGGTCGTTTTAATCGACTTTGGGGCCAGAAGCGTTCTCCTTTACCACCTGCCATAATTACTACAAATCTATTTTTCATTTTATCTCTACCCTTGTGAATTACCCTGCCCAATTGCGAGAAAAAACTACCCCTTTTTTCCCGCTTCCGGATTTTTATCTTAATGAAAGGTTTGGGATCACTCATCCCACTTGCCAAGGTGGCAAGGATTCGGTAAGAACTACTGTTTACTTTTTCATTTATTATCAGGCATGAAACGTAGTCACCACTGCAACCAACTTCGCAAAGAGAACGCCGAATCTTCAGCCACCCTTATCGGATGGATCGATTCACTCCGTGACCACGGAGGCGTCTTCTTTCTGGACCTCCGCGATCGCGAGGGCAAAACCCAAGTGGTACTTGACCCAGAAAATAAAACCCTTTCCGAACTCTTTCCCAAGCTCAAACCCGAGAGTGTGATCGAAGTTACAGGAGATGTCCGCCCCCGGGACGCAGGCACAGAAAATACCAACCTCGCCACCGGTGAAGTGGAATTGTTTGCCCATTCCATTCTCGTTCACAACCAGTCCAAGACACCCCCTTTCCCTCTTGACGATTCGGCTGAAAAAGTAGGCGAAGACCTCCGTTTGGCTTACCGCTACCTCGACCTGCGCCGTCCGAGTAACCTTCATGCCCTGCAACTTCGCCACCGTGCTTCGATGGCGATCCGTAAATATTTCGATGATCAGGATTTCCTCGAGATCGAGACCCCAATACTCTTTAAAAGTACGCCCGAAGGAGCTCGTGAATTTCTCGTACCCAGCCGCTTGAACGAAGGAAAATTCTATGCCCTGCCCCAGTCCCCCCAACAGTACAAACAAATGCTTATGGTCGCGGGGATCGAACGCTACTATCAACTCGCCCGCTGCTTTAGAGACGAGGACTTACGGGCAGACAGACAGCCTGAATTCACCCAGGTCGACCTCGAAATGTCTTTCATTGACCGCGAGGATATGTATGCACTGATCGAAGGCCTTCTCGCGACGGTTTGGAAGGAAACCCTCGGTGAAGAAATCAACACCCCTTTCCTACGAATGCCCTACGAGGAAGCGATGAACCGATTTGGTACAGACAAGCCGGATATGCGATTTGGCCTCGAGATTGAAGACTTTTCTGAAATCTTTGAAAACTCTGGCTTCAAGGTGTTTGCCGGAGCCGTGAAATCAGGAGGATCGGTTAAGGCATTCAACGCAAAGGGTTTGGCCGACATTACCCAGGGCGAACTCAAACATTTGGAGGACACCGCCAAGTCCCTCGGGGCGAAGGGACTCGCCTTCATCAAATCCGAAGGAGGCGAGTGGAAATCGCCAATACTTAAATTTTTATCCGATTCCGAACAGGATGCTCTTCGCACCCGCCTCGAAGTGGGCGATGGAGATATCGTCTTCTTTGCCGCGGGGGGATGGGACAGTTCGTGTAACATTCTTGGTCGTATCCGGCTCGAAGCTGCCGCTCTCCTGGAGAAACGGGGCCAAAATCTTCGCAGCCTCAAGGACTGGAAGTTTCTCTGGGTGATTGATTTTCCCCTGATGCACTACGAGGAGGAGGCAGGACGCTATGTCGCCTCTCACCATCCTTTTACCGCTCCAGTCGAGGAGGACTTACCCTTAATTGATTCTGAGCCCAAAAAAGTACGGGGCCAACACTACGACATCGTACTCAACGGGGTTGAACTCGGCGGGGGAAGCATCCGGATTCATCAGCCCGATGTGCAGAAAAAGATTTTCGAAGAAGTCCTTCAAATTCCCGCCGATGTTGTCAAAAGCCGTTTTGGATATATGCTCGAATCCTTTGAGTATGGAGCCCCTCCCCATGGAGGAATTGCTCTTGGACTCGACCGCCTGGTTACAATCCTCGCGGGTCGTGAAAGTATCCGCGATGTCATCGCTTTCCCCAAGACCCAGAAGGGACAGGACCTGATGACCGACAGCCCGGGCAGTGCCACCGGTCGCCAACTTCGCGACCTCAA
>PBSV01000077.1 GCA_002726435.1 Opitutia bacterium
CATCCAATCACCCGGCCGCTTTTCCACCTCGCCCTCCGCCTGCAAGTAAAAGTTTTCCATTTTTACTGAAGTTAAGGGATTCAATAAATCCTTCGGGGAAGGGGAGAACCCCAAGCATCCCGAGGGTTTCGGTGTGATAAAGGAGGACTTGTTTTTGGCCTGCGATTGCAACAATTGGGGACCAAGGAGCTTTGGCGAGGGAGGCGGGAGCAAATGACCTTGGGGTCACCAACACTGGTTCTTTGGAAAGATGCCGGGGCATAGGCGGGTCACCCTCTGGTTTACCCAAGCTAATGGAATCGAGGGAAAATCCGATGGAAGCCTTCTTTTTAATCATTGGCTTGCCGGAAGCAGTGGGCAAGAGCCCCTGATTAATCCAGTTCTTGATCATATCCAAACTGGCTTGCTCAATGGCCTCCCCCCTCGGGGGCATGTGGGGCTCTTCGAGCCGGGCGGATAAAAGATAGAGTAAACTGCTTTCTGCCTCCCCGGGCCAGACTACTTCACCGGAACTTCCACCAGCCAATATTCCATTCATACCGGTAAGGTCGAGTCCCCCCTTGGCTTTGTCGGGGTTGTGGCAAGAATTACAGGATTGTTCAAAAATTGGAGCAAGGTCATCCTGAAAATTTGGCTTCTCCACTGAAGCAGTGAGGGGGAGCGAAAACAGGAGCAATAAAAGAAAAGAGGGCATGGTTATATTTTATTGCAACGGATGATTGAAGCCAAAGAAATCAATGGTTGAAAATAAACTCCTTGGAGTTGAGCAAAGCCCAAAAAATGTCCTCCAGACTTTCTTTTTTTTCCTCTTTTTCCACCGAGGCAAGAAGAACTTCTTTTTCTTCAAGATTTGGCTTTCTGGAATAACAGCGCATGAAAAGATGATCGATTATTTCGGCTGCCGTGCTGCCAGCTTTGAGCATACTTTCGATGAGTTTGCCTTGCTTGATTCGATTGTTGGTGGTGTCTCCATTCATTAAGTGCAGGGCTTGGGAAAGACTGGGCTCCATTACTACCTCACAGGAGCATACGGTCTCCCGAGTGGCCCTTCCAAAAGTGGTCAAGAAGTAATTACTGACCCGACCATCCGCAATTTGAATGGCTTTTGCTCCAAGCGGAAGTCCTTTAAACTTGTTACTTGTTTCAGTAACCTGCGAGAGAACATCGAGCATGACCTCGGCTCTTAGCCTACGGAGATTGGCCCGAGAAAAATTCCTCAAATCATCCTCATTGGAGGGATTGGTTTGAGTGGATAATTGATAGGTTCTGGAATTGCAGACATCCCGAACCAGTTTTTTGAAATCGTAGTTGTATTCGGTGAAGCGCCTGGCCAAATCATCCAACAGCTCAGGATTGGAAGGGGGATTGGATACGCGGACATCATCGACAGGATCGATAATTCCCTGGCCAAAGAAATGTGCCCATACGAGGTTGGCCAAGTTACGTGCAAAAAATGGATTATCTGGGGAGGCCAACCAGTTGGCCAAGACCTCTCTTCGGTCCTGTCCCTTGGGAATATCAGGGGAAACATCCCCGAGAAATTTTGCCGGCATGGGCTTCTTGTGAACCGGGTGATCGATTTCACCACTTTTTTTATTGTAGATTATTGATTCTCTTGGGTCTGCCCCTCGCTTGCGCCCGACTTGACTGAAAAAGGAGGCAAAGGAGTAGTAGTCATCCTGGGTCCACTGGTCGAAAGGATGATTGTGGCACTGAGCGCACTGGATGCGCATGCCCATAAATACCTGGGCGACATTTTCAGTGATCTTAAGGTTGTCTTTTTCGACCTGGTAGTAGTTGGTTGCCGGGTTAACAAAGGTGCCTCCCTTGGAAGTCAGTAATTCCCTGACGATTTGATCCATTGGTATGTTGTTGGCTATCCGGTCCTTAAGCCAGTTGAAATAAAGCAAGGTGGATTTGTAGCTCATTCCCTGATTATCGTCGGTTTGAATTTGTAAGAGTTCTGCAAATTTCATGACCCAGATTTCAGTGAATTCTTTTTGATTGAGAAGTTCGTCAATTAGTTTTGTTCGTTTGTCCGGGGCGTTGTCGGTGAGGAAATTATTCAAGTCCTGCTGGTTGGGAAGCAGGCCGGTGATATCTAGAAATACTCGCCGAATGAAGACTTCATCGCTGCAAAGTTCCGAGGGAGACATCCGTAATTTGTGCAGCTTGTCATGCACGAGGGAATCAATGTAATTATTAGTGGGAAGAATGGGCCTCTGGTATTTGAGATTCTCAGGGATGACAACAACTGGTACGCCAACGGTGAATACATTGAATCTGGCCATGATGAAAGCCTCGCCTCTTTTGCCGGCAGTGACCAACCCCTCCTCGTCAATTGCCGCCGAGAGGTCATTGTTGGATTGAAAAACCGTAAGTTCGGTAACATCACGGGTAGTGCCATCGGAATAATGTGCCAGGACCGACATTTGTTGCGTTGCACCTACTCCTTCAAGAAGAGCGGAGGGAGGAAAAAATTGGATTTTTTCGGGCTTGGCCACATCGCTGGAATCTTTGAGAGCACCCTTCCGTAACCAAGTGACAAGAGTCGACCAGTGCTTGCTTTCTTTGCCAAATAATTTTCCTCCGGTGTGAGGAACAGCCCCAATTGCTTTTTCCACAAGCATACTTTCTTCAGGAAGAGCCAAATTGATTCGACGGGTTCCTTGTTCTCGCGTGATCCGATAGTGATCACCCTCCGGGTCATAACCAAATAGTGAGAGCATAAACCGATCTTGTCCGCGAGCGGATCCATGGCAGGATCCGGTATTGCATCCCGCCTTAAGGAAAACAGGCATGACATCAAGTTTGAAACTTACCAGGCGTTGTTTCTCAGCACCGGTTACGGAAACCGGTATTTCAATTTGCAGGTTTTGGAACCGAGCGATTACTTTTGTTTTTCCGTCTTTGACGGGAAAGAGAATGGAATTTTCAAGCCGGGCAATTTTTGAATTCTCGGCCTCAACCGAGGACTCAAGAGTAATGTCCCTAGTGACACCGTCAGAATAATGTGCCACTAAAATAATCGATTGAAAATCCTGCGCAGTCTCGAGAGAAACCATTTTCGGGTATGCACTCAAAGAGACTAATGTTTTATTTTTGGCCTCTTGATGGAGTGTTTGTTTTACAGAAGCTGGTGAAGCGAAAACTGGGTTTGCCGGGGCAGAGGATTTGATAATCAGCGAAGCAAGATTGTCCGAATCGGCGTAAGTCAAAAGATAGGGGAGCAAAAGAAAACAAAGAAACTTCATGAATTCAGTTGGTCGCTCCCCGAGCGGCAAGACGGAGTTGTTCCAACCGGCTCAAAGGCTTTGGTTTTTTTGAAACAGCTTTTTTTGGCTGGCTCTTCTTTGTACTTTTCGGATTTGGCTTGGGGGGAGGATTATCCAACCTAACTTGTCCTCCTTGCCCGACAGAATGAATGATTAGGTTTTCCGCAAATGGAACTCTGGCGAAGCAGAATAAATTCTTAGTCAGACCTGCCCGGGCCTTTTCTTCGACCTGAATGGGGAAAGACACTTGAGTGGTGTTGGAATCAAACTCCACGATCTCGGTTTTGGAGAAGGGTGGAAGGCCCTTGAGCTCGAGTTTACCTGTACCCTCAAAAGGACGTTCAATTGATAGGTCGCAAATCATTTCGCCCTCCTTGCCCCGTTGGATGGCAGTCATATTGATTTTCATGCTGACATAGGGTTCTTCAATTTTCAGGTCGATGAGGTTGGAAGCAGCTAACATTTGCCCGCCACCCTTTGCAGTTGATTCTCCCTGCACGCCAATTTTCCAGCTGCCCAGTGCAGCCCCACCATTTGCGGTGAGAGGGTAATAACCGATTGAGGATTTTGCGGGAATCTTTAGGCTACCACGGGCTCCTATTCCGGGAGGCTTCGTTAAAATTTTGACCGTCACCTCGGAAGTAAAGTTGGCATCCCGAATGACTTCCACCTTCAAGTTTTGAGAACCGCCTTTGACAATAGGAGCGACAGGCTGATGAAGTTTAATTCTAAAAGGGACTGGGTCAACCACAGCCAGGACCAAGGACTTCATGTCGGTGATATAATAGGGGCGATTATTGGGGGGGCCATAAACCAGCTCGACGCGGTGTGCAAATGAACCTTGTACTTCCACATTATTATTCTCATCCCTGTGTAAAAGATTTAGGTCAATCAAAGAGGCAGCAAGCGGAGCACTTTTTGACGCTTCAAAGATCACAGGAACGGAATTAAAATTCCCCGGAACCTTAGGGGCAATCATGGTCACTCCGGCGGGAAGATTTTTAGCCACAATTTCAAAATCACCATTAAAATTTTTGCGCGTAATGTTCAAACCAGTGGCCACCCGATTACCCCGTGCAACCGGTAACATTTGCCGGCTTTGAGAGTCTCGGTTGCCAAACATAGGGATAGAAGCAGAGACTTCCGGACCGAGAAGTTCAGTCTCGATACGATAAACATGTAAAGGACTGCCCCTTCCAAGGTGATCGGTAATCCGGAGGATATACTCACCGTCTTTGGGGAAAGTTTGAGTAATCAAACTGTCTGGGCCTCCCTGAGCATCGTCGTTGCCGCGAATGTGTTTGCCGTTGCCGTGGTACAGATTGATCAACGGATCAAGTGGAGAAGAAACTGAACGGGCATGAGCCTTGATGTAGAAGCGTTCGTTTTTCTTGGCCTGAAAGCGGAAATAATCAATATCCCCGTCTTTTTCAATAATACCGTCGAAGGCAAGGGGAAGAAAGGAAACAGTTTTCGTTGCTTCCTTTGGGGTATGATTGGGCTCGATTTCTGCAATGGATGAAAAATCGCTGATTCTAATTCGATTTGGGCTGGGACTAATTAAGGCTTTTTCCTCATGATGATAGGCGTGTTCACTTTGGTCCGTGGGTAAAGTTATGCTCTTTTTGAAAGAACCGGAAGCGTCTCCCAAAAAAGTAAATTCGAGTGTCTCCCCTTTTTTTCCTCCAGCTGGAAAGACAACCAGTGGACGGGGGAAGGAACCAAGATGTAAACGGTAATAGAAATTTTTACCACCCCGATAGGAGGACTCACGCACTTCTATGCGGTACCGCCCATTGTAAGGGGCAAGAATACTCAAGGTGCTATCTTGTAAGAGTAATTCTGAATCGTCAGAGGATGCAAGTTCGAAGCCTTGTTCGTCTAAAATCGCAAGGGAGGGATCGAACATCGCACCTGACAATCGAATGGCTTCAATTTCAGCACTAATCCTTTGTCCCTTGGAGGCGTTGATTTCAAAGTAATCAACATCCTCGTTCTCGATCAAGCCGTTGATAGTTTGGTTGAGCGGAACGCTCTGTGGTTTATCGAGGGAAGAATTCGGTTCCTTTTCTTCCATGTTGGGAAAGGGGCCGACCCAAAAAGTAAACAGTCTACTCAGGCCCTTTGGAGTTCGAACTCTAAGCTCATGTTGTCCAACCGGAGCTCCGGGAGAAATCAATAATTTGGCCCTCACCATTTTGGAACCCTCTGCCTTTATCTCCTTGGCCGAGATGCCGTCTTTGTAAAAAATAATCTCGCAGGCATTGTTTAAACGATTTCCCTTGAGGATGACCGCTTGCTCACTGCCGACTTGTCCACCACGTGGGAGAATGGACTGAAGGAGTGGTTCAGTGGCGTAAGCTGATGAGAAAAGAGCAAAGAGACAGATTAGCCACGAGCAGGAGAACAACTTTGCAGCCTTTGCGTCCTCGTATACTTTTTTCGGGCACATCTTCCAAGTCTTGTGAAGAATGAAATAAGAGTGAAAGTTTAGACGCAAATATCCTGAATCACTTTTCCACCATCCACAATTTCCATCGGTCGGTCTCCAGGAGCCATTAGTTCCTTATCCGCTACGATTCCCAGACGATCGTAAACCGTAGTTGCGAGGTCTTCAACACTGAGCGGGTTGTCTTCCGGAGCCGTGGCAAAGGCGTCGGACGAACCATACACTTGGCCACGCGTAATACCACCGCCGGCAAGCACTACGCTAAATACCTTTGGGTAATGGTCTCGTCCATTATCCTTGTTGATTTTAGGGGTACGCCCAAATTCAGAGGATAGCATGACTAATGTGCTGTCCAAGAGACCCCGGTCATCCAAGTCAGAAATTAAGGTAGCAAAAGCCTGATCCAGATTTGGTCCATACTTATCGAAACCAGCCTCAATATTTTGATGCATATCCCATCCGCCATAGGTCATGGATACAAAGCGAACTCCAGATTCTACAAGTCTACGGGACAGCAACATCCTTTGTCCTGCCTCATTTCTTCCGTAGCGATCTTTTGTTTTGTCATTTTCCTTGGAAAGATCAAAAGCCACCCGGGCTTCTTCTGAACTAATTAGAGAATAGGCGTCGTTGTAAAATTTATCCATTGCTCCCAAAGCGTCGGATTTTTCAATTTTACGAAAATGTGAGTCCACTGTGCTCAAAAGGCTTTTACGCTTTGAAAATCGGGAGTCGCAAATCTGGTCTGGTAAAGTAAGGTCGCGAACTTTAAAATTTTCATCCGCTGGGTCGGAACCAAGTCCAAAGGGACCGAAGGAGGAACTCAAATATCCACTTCCAGCGAACTCATTGGGAACCTTAGGAATGCAGACATAGGGAGGGAGATTTTTTCTGGAGCCAAACTCGTGAGACACCACAGAACCCATACTCGGAAAACTCGTAGCTGGACTTGGGCGATAACCAGTGAACATGTTGTGCGTACCACGTTCGTGGGCGGCCTCACCATGAGTCATAGATCGGCAAACGGTGATTTTGTCCGCAATTTTAGCTGATTCCTTGAAATTTTCAGAAAAATGGACTCCAGGTATTTTAGTGGGAATGCTTTTGAATGGCCCGCGGTATTCCAGGGGGGAGTAGGGCTTCGGATCCCACGACTCCTGATGAGCCATACCGCCGGGAAGATAAATATGAATGACACTCTTGGCTTTTCCTTCTTTGGAAGGGTAGAACTTTTGGGCACCGTGGGCTTTAATACGCATGAAATCCGCAAGGGATAGTCCGAGTCCGCCAATCAGTCCAACATGCATGAATTCACGCCTCGAGAAATGAGACGGAAAGTCTGGGCAATTTGTTTTCATAAATAAATCAAAATTTAATAATATTAATAGCTAATATCAGTTCAAGACGATTTTATCCTTATTATTTGCTAAAATTCAATGCTATTTATTGCAATGCA
>PBSV01000078.1 GCA_002726435.1 Opitutia bacterium
CAAGCCTGGCGGGAATTTACCCAGTAGAAAGAAGTTCAAAAGTATGCTCATATTTGGGAGCCTGTTAATAGTCATTTTCTTTAAACAGGCTGATTTATAAGCGACCGGTGTTCGTTGGGGAGCAGAAAATCGGGCACCGAGTAATCAAACCAAGTGTGGAAGTTGCGATTGGAAAAAAATTCTATCAACCTCGTCAAAGGAGCCGCCGCCATGGGTCAGTGGCAAGTGCTCTTCCGGGTTCCAATGTGACTAAAATTATTGATCTGATCGTGTTCTATCAATTAAACGTGAAGGAAGCTTCTTTAGCAAAGGGAGAAATTAAGGCTGTAGCAGCATAGGCAGTGGAAGAGATAAACCAGTGTTTTTCCAACAGTTTGATAACTCTTAGAATACGTGTGGTTCATAGTCTTGAAGTAAATTATAACCTGATCAGCTATTTAAAAGACATTGATCGCTTAAGTAAACCGTCGGATGGGCATGTAGATAAAGTATATTCAAATCGGGACTAGTATGGTGCCGATTTGGTAACTTTATTGAGTTCAATTGACGGTCCGACTGGTGAGATGGCAGATACTTTGTATTGAGTAGAAATGTCTCAGGAGGAGATCAATGAGTTTGTATTCAGTGGTTAACCAATGGTTCGAAGCGGGACTCCCGAATATACTCGGGCACATGAAATTAGGCATAATTTGGGATGCTTTCACAATCGTGAGGTGGAGAACGATACGATTGACTATCTGTTTCTTTTTGCGTTTGAAAAAGATGGTCCTCTCGAAACCAAGGAATTCGTACGGTAATGTCGAACGAAGAGGACCTCGTGGATACTTACCCTAATGTCATTCCATATTTTTCGAACCCTTTGGTTTATTCCACGGTGAGCACCGGAAATTTAAACACGGAAGACAATGCCCAAGTCATTCGGCGTACTGCATCGTATGTTTCTAACTTTAGGACTGGCCTGGTGCAGGAAATTTCACCCAGCATTTTCGACCTTACCATTCAATCCGGTTGCTCTGCCCAAGTAAGCTTAAATTTAATCAAAGACCCAATTGGTCCACTAAGTGTTTCGGTCATGATTAAGGGAGCGCAAAGTCTTTCTTTTGTCGGTGAATCTCGCCTGGGTTTTGATTAAAAAAACTTGAATTTTCTGCAAACGATTGAAATTTCTGGGTTTGGAGTGAATCAAAATCACAGTGCCCAGCTAGTTCTCAGTGCGAATGAGGTGGAGAGCTGCAACCTTTCGATGAATGTAATAACTTCTTCCAGTATAAAATCAGAGGGACTAAGAAATCCAAAAGATTGGCAATGGTTCAATTATTATCCATGGGTTTATTCCAATGAGGAAGAGGGCTGGATTTATTTCCATTCTGAAGGGAACAGCTTACTTTTTTACAGTCTGAAGAATGGAGTATGGAAAGAATTTTCAATCTAGTTTTCTACATTTCATTGATCAGAAATTGTTCATTGATGGAAATAATCAGTTTGCCTGACTTGTCCCACGGATAGATAATGTAAGTATGCAATTTTTATATTATGCTTTGTTAACAGTGGCATGTTGGGGGACCTACGGGGTCTGTATGCATGCTGGTTCCGTGAACATGGGAGATAAGGAAAATGGTCGGATCATGGCCTTCCTTTGGGTGGGCCTCGCCTATTTTTTAACCGCGGTGGTGGCCCCCTTGATTATTTTAAAATTGAAGGGTGGAAACATTGCTTTCTGGACTTTTCCCACCAAGGGCTGGCAATGGTCATTGATTGCCGGAACCCTGGGTGCAATTGGTGCTCTTGGAGTACTCCTTGCTTTTGGAAAAATGCCCTCCCCGGCTTATGTGCCGGTGATCATGTCGATTATTTTTGCCGGTGCTCCCATGGTAAATGCGGTGGTGAGTACCACAAAAGAGGGAAATTGGTCGTTTGTGAAATGGCCTTTTGTCTTGGGGATCGCAATGGCTGCCTTTGGTGGATACCTAATTACCAAGCACGCTCCAAAACCCCCGAAGGCTCCGCCTGGGGTCCAGACTTCCCAGACATAATCATTTCAAGTTGGGACCAATGAACCCCTCGGAAAATGGGGAACTTATGAAAAAATGGTCGGAAAATCGTTGGCATAATTTCCATGCTTTTTTTAAAAGCGTGGTTACATCCAATTCATTTCAATCCAATCGGACGCCGGAAAATTGTAAGTTTTTGAAATGGGGTGATTTCGAAGATTTTCTTTCCGCTTATCCATTCACCACGAAAAATGAATTGGCTCAGGATCGGCAAAAAAATCCACCTTATGGAACAAACTTAAGTTATTCACTGGAAGAATATAAAAAGTTTCATCAAACCAGTGGAACCTTGGGCAAACCGATGACTTGGCTGGATACCACGGAGGACTGGGACTGGATGTTAGCCAACTGGGATCGTGTTCTGGAGGAAGCCGGAATTGAACCTGGGGCAAAGTGTTTTTTTGCATTTTCCTTTGGCCCGTTCCTTGGTTTCTGGACCGCTTATGAGGCTGCTCAGCGCCGGGGCTGTTTGTGCATGCCCACTGGTGGCCAGGGAAGCGAACAGCGCCTGCGGTCAATGGTAGAGCACGGAGCAGAATTTCTTTTCTGCACCCCCACCTATGCGATGCGGTTGCCCGAAGTGGCGAAGCAAGCCGGGATAGATTTGAGTGGGCATGCAGTAAAAAAAATTATTGTCGCTGGGGAACCGGGCGGCAGTCTACCTGCTTTTCGTAAACGAGTGGAAGAATCTTGGGGGAATGATTTAACGGTATACGATCATTACGGAATGACCGAAGTTGGACCTGTTGCCTATGAAAGTCCAAGTGAAAATTATGGTTTGCGCATCATGCTCGACAGTTATTTTCCGGAAGTGATTGATCCTGATACAGAAAAAAAAGTTGTGGACGGCAAAACCGGTGAATTGGTTTTGACCACTCTGGGCAGGAAGGGCTGTCCGGTATTTCGATATCGAACGGGTGACTTGGTACAAGCATCTTGCGGGTTTGATGAAAGCGGAAAACCGACCTTCGATTTGAAGGGTGGAATTCTGGGCCGTACGGATGAAATGGTGGTGGCGAGAGGAGTGAACTTGTATCCTTCGGCGGTTGATGCAATCGTCTGTCAGTTTTCCGAGGTTTTGGAATACCAAGTTCGGTGTGAGGAAAAAAATGCAATGTTGGAGGTGAGTATGTTGGTGGAAACAACGGAAGATATTGCAAGTGCTTTAGAAATTGCCTTGAAAGAAGCGTTTTCCTTACGTATCCCAGTTGCCTGTGTGGAAGCAAATTCCCTGCCTCGATTTGAAATGAAGGCAAGGCGATGGATTAAATGAATTAATTTATACTAGCATGGAAGCATTTATAGAACTGATTGATGTATCAAAATCTTACTCCGGTCCGGACGGAAAGAATGAAGTCGCTGTGTTTACTGAAATTAATCTCAAGGTAGAAATGGGCTCCTCCGTTGCAATCGTTGGTCCTTCAGGGTCGGGCAAGAGCACACTGCTCAACTTGATTGGTACACTCGATAAGCCCACGGCGGGAGATGTAAAGGTTGGAGGATCCTCACTTCTGAAGATGAGCTCAAAACAAGCCGCTCAGTATCGAAATCAAACGGTCGGATTCGTCTTTCAATCTCATCATTTGCTTCCTGCTTGCACGGTTTTGGAAAATGTGCTGGTCCCCGCACTGGCAGGTCATGGAGATTTAAAAGGGATTGAGTTACGGGAGCGAGCTTTGGAATTACTCGAAGAAGTAGGATTAACTCATAGAAAAGACCATCTTCCGGGAGAAATTTCCGGGGGTGAAAAACAAAGGGCAGCGGTGGCGCGTTCCTTAATTAATCAACCAACCCTACTTTTAGCAGACGAACCAACTGGTGCTCTGGATAAAGGAAATTCCGACAAGTTGGTCGATCTTCTTGCCAGCCTTAATGAAAAGCGTGAACTGACTCTGCTTATGGTGACCCATTCTGAAGAGAGTGCCTCCAGAATGAAAAAGGGATTTGCCTTGGAAGAGGGTGGGTTGAAAGAATTTTCTTAATGAGCCTTTGGGGTATCATTCTGCGTAATCTAGTCTATTTTAAGAAGCAGCATTTCGGAGTGGCCGCAGGGTCCGCTTTGTGTGCCATGGTTTTGATGGGGGCGCTGACGGTAGGAGACTCCGTGCGCTCGACCCTCTCCAGTCTGGCAGAGGAAAGAATTGGAAAAGGAGATTTGGCCATGCTTTCCCCGGATGGTTTCTTTGAGGAGGATTTAGCGGAAAGAATTTATGATCGTCTTTTGGATAAAGACATTGTAGCGGCACCGCTCGTTCTAACCCGTGGAATTTTGACGACTCCAAATGGGTCCCTCAAAGTATCAAATATTCAAGTGCTGGGAGTGGATGAAAGATTTTGGCAATTAGCACCAGATCCAAAACATGCCCCGACTGGTGGAGTTGCACAGAAGAAAACATTTCCACTTTGGGACTCCGATGTTTTCTTGATAAACGATCGTCTGAATAGTCGATTGAAGGCAAGGGAGGGAACAAGGTTGATCCTCAGAATGGAGGAGCCAAGTTTATTTTCCCGGGATGCTCCGCTTTCCGGTGAGCGGGACAATAAATTTGTTACTTTGAACCAGGAACTTGGTCCAGTTGTTTCGGCCCGAGGTTTTGGGAATTTTGGCTTGCAGGGAAATCAGAGGGAACCACTTACAATTTTTGTATCTTTGCAGGCATTACAAAAAAAGTTATTTCGTTCTTTGGACGAGGTAGCGGGCAATACCCGCTTTGCTAATTTTCTTTTGCTTGGACATAGAAGCAATGGAGAAGTTGATTCGACAGCGGCTAAAAAAGCAGTCGATTTGAGTTGGAGGTTGGAAGATGCTGGAATCGAAATCAAGGAGTTAAGAGAATCCAAGGAATGGAGTCTTCGAACACGTCAGGTCTTTCTCTCCGACGGTTTAGTTGAACAAGCAAGAAAATCTATCGGCGAAACTTCGGGGGTTTTGACTTATCTGGTAAATGCGATCGAAAAAAAGTCCGACTCAAACAAGAGTGCATTAATTCCTTATTCGATGATCAGTGCAATTGAACCCAAAAAAGTGGATTTTTTAGGAGATGATTGGAAGGATGATTTCCTTGCATTAAATGAGTGGGCGGCTTCGGATTTGAATGTTTCGGTTGGGGATTCCATTCAATTGAGCTTTTACACGGTTGGGGAAAGAAGAAAATTAATCGAGTCCTCAAGAATTTTTGAGCTGAGAAAAATTCTTTCCATGCCCAGTCCAGTTCCTCAAGAGGAGGAAAGTGACTGGACACCTCGTTTCCCGGGGCTGTCTGATGCGGATTCCTGTGGAGAGTGGGATACGGGAATTCCAATTGTACATCAAGTTCGGGACATTGACGAAGATTATTGGAACGAATTTCGGGGGAGTCCGAAAGGATTTGTTTCCTTGCGTGCTGGTCAACAGATGTGGGGGAATTTATGGGGCTCGCTGACTGGATTAAGAGTAGATCGAGAAAAGTTTGACAAAGAAGAAATCGCACTGGAATTACGCAAGAATTTGAGTGCGGAGGAGGCCGGACTTGTCATGCGGGCAATAAGATCAGATGCAAATGAATCCGTCGAATCACCGGTCGACTTTGGTCAACTTTTTCTGTCTTTTAGTTTTTTTGTCGTGATTGCCGCACTAGCCCTGACCGGCATGTTATTTTCCTTTTCCATTCAACAACGAAGCCAGCAAGCCGGTTTACTTCTTGGTTTAGGATGGACACGGCGAAAAGTACGAATTTTATTTCTGGGTGAGGGAATCTTGGTGGCTTTACTTGGGAGTATTGGCGGAGGGGGTCTGGCGGTTTTATACGGTAATTCAATTCTTAATCTTTTAGGCGGAAAATGGAGTGGGGCGGTTTCAGGCACAAGCTTTAGCTATTCGCCTTCTTTTGAATCAATTCTGACCGGTGGAGGAGGAGCGGTTGTGATGGCGGCAATGGCAATGATTTGGGCCACCAGAAAACAATTCAGAAAAGAACCCCGTGAATTATTGACGAATGCTGAAACAGAAGGGGGTTCAAAAACGACTTCTACAAAGACTCATTTGATTTATAAATGGCTTTCCCTTTTTTTATCGATTGGTGCTTTCATGGTTGCTGTATCCACCGACCTGACAACGAGTGGGGCATCAGGGGCATTTTTTGGAGCAGGGTCTCTTCTGTTGGCCGCCGGTCTTTTTTACTTCAGGGCCAGATTATTTTCTCTGGCCGATAAAAAACAATCAGTGGAGAGGGTAGAAGAGTTGTTTCGAAGAAATTCTGGTAGGCGTGCCGGCAGGAGTATGGTAACGGTAGGAGCAATGGCCGCCGGCTCGTTTCTGGTCGTCAGTACAGGCGCATTTAGAAAGCAAAGTTTGTCGACCCCGCATACCAAGGAATCAGCTACCGGTGGATTTTCCTATGTCGGGGAATCCGCCGTGCCTATTTATGACGATTTAAATACCGAAGAAGGACAAGGGCTCCATGGATTAGAGGCAAATTTTTTGGAAAATACAAAAGTTGTTCCTTTGCGCGTAAGAGAGGGGGATGATGCCAGTTGTCTAAATTTAAATAAGGCAGTCCGTCCTCACATTTATGGTGTCAAACTCAGTGAATTCGAGGATCGTTTTTCATTTGCGGAAGGAAATTGGGCGGATTTACAGGGAATGAAAGAAGAAGCAATACCCGCATTAGTCGATCAGAACACTTTGCTGTGGGCTTTGAAGAAGGGGGTGGGTGACCGGCTACAGTTTGTGGATGGCAGGGGTCAACCTTTCGAGGTCGAATTAGTGGCAGTGGTCAAAGGTTCCATTCTTCAGGGTGCCCTGTATATTGACGAAGAGTTATTCCTTGAAAAATTTCCCCAACAAGGAGGATACCGTGCTTTTTTTCTTGAGGGAGGGAGTGATGCAGAAAATTCCAGTGTCAACCATTTGGAGGACCGTCTTTCCAATTATGGCATTGAATTTCAATCGACCCTTGAACGGTTGGACAATTTACAAAAAGTAGAAAATACCTACCTTTCAATTTTCCAGGGATTGGGTGGATTGGGCTTATTGCTGGGAACCGCAGGACTTGCCGTGGTAGTTGCGAGAAACTTGATCGAACGAGGACGGGAGTATGGCCTACTGGAAGCCTTAGGTTATGACTTGCCGTCCCTTCGGTCTCTGGCTCGAAAGGAATATTTACAATTGGCTTTATGGGGAGTGGGGATTGGGTCGATTTCGGCACTGGTTGGAATTGCACCGGCTCTCTTGGGCACCGCAGGAGAGATGCCGGGCAAAGAATTCGCATCGTTTTTCGTCTTATTGCTTTCACTTGGAATCTTTTGGACTTGGGCGTCCGTGTATATGAATTTAAGAACCAGTCGCTTATTTTTACTTCGAGATGAATGATTGGTTATTAATTATCCGATTGATTAGTTTGTGCCTTGTTTGTTCGCAGGCCAATCTGCTTTCTTTAGTTGCAAAAGAAAGTCAAAATTTTTCGATTCAGCAAAAAGCTGAAATCAATGCAGGAGGGGAGTGGAAACTTTCTTTTCAGGAAGACTTTTCGAAAGTCGGAATTGGGTCCGAACCAGAAACCTTATTTATTCTGGACGGTGAAATTTCCGTCACCTCCGAAAAAGGAAATGCGGTGCTTCTGATTCCTGGTAGTCCAGTAGGAGAATTTGGATTTCTTTTTGGCCCCCGTATACGAAACAAGCCCATGGAATTAGAGTTTACTTTTAAGTCTAATAATCAGGGCCGTAGATACCCTTCATTCGCTGCTGGTCTTGGAGGGATGCGTGGTTTTCGAGTACGAGTAAATCCAGCCGCAAGAAAGGTATTACTTTCTCATGATGGTGATCCATTGAGTGAAGTAAGATTCAATTGGAAAAGTGGAGAATGGCATCATTTGCGAATCCAAGCCATTCCATTAAATCAGAAAGCAAGCCAACTAAAATTTAAATTGTGGCAAACATCAAAGAGCGAACCCTTGGAATGGCTCATGGATTTTAAAGCTGAAATTGAGTTTGTAGGTGGGAAATGTGCGGTTTGGGGGTATCCTTATTCAGGATTACCAATCTATTTTGACGATATGAAGATTCGTTCTAGGTAACTACAAATCAGAGTTATTAAAAATAATACCTCATCTTTAAATGTCTGGTAACGCTACAACCTTTAAATTTCAGTCTTTATTCTTGCCGAAGGATTTTTTACTAGTAGAGCTTTGCCCGTGTATACTTTAAATCGTCTTTTTTTCCTGTCTTTGGGGATAGTTTTTTTGATGGTAATACCATTCTTTTGGGGTTCCGTGGCTTACAACTTTACCGCCTTGGAAAACTTCATTGTCAAGATCACGCAATCCAAACTGGTTGGTTATCCAATTCCTGAACTCTTCGGAATGAATCAGGAAACCGATTTGTCTGTAAAAGTCTTGTATTTGGAACGGATTTTAAGTGTGGTAACTTTTTTTTATGGTGCATTCTTTATTGGCATAAGCTTCATACCAAACGGACAAAAAAGATGGAAGTTTTTGGCTCTCTCTCTTGCAACACCAATGTTCCTTATTTTACTATCCTTTTGGATAAAGTTTAATTACGACGACCATATAATTGGTGCTTCTGAAAAAGAGGAACTTCTTCAATTCACTTTGGTTTTAATGATTACTTCTGTTGTGTTCACAGGTTACGGCATGAAAAAACCAAAAGTTAATCGGCGTAAATCTACCAGCAAATTAGCAAATTTAAAGAAAACAAGTACCGAAAACCAAGAAGGTGTAAATTTACCCGTAATTGAAAAAGCTTCTGAGGGAACCGGAACGAGTGAAGTTGTCGAAGAGAAAGCAGAAGATACTTCATCAACCTCGGATGCTGGAAGTAGTGAACTATCCAAACCTGCCTCAGATTCCTTGAATGAAAGTGAAGATTCTGAAAAAAGTAGTCTGGTTTCTGCAGAAAATAGCGACTCGGATTCACTGAGTCTACCCGTGACTCCATCGGAAGAGCCAAAAGATAGTCAGGAACTTCAGCCCTCAGACACGCTTGATTCAGTCTCAACTGATTTTGAGCCAGAGTCGATATTACCTCCTTTAGAATCTTCCTCCCTAAAGCTTGACGATGAATCGACTGACACAAAAGAGAACACAGATGAAGAGGATTTACAATCGCTTGCCCCGGTCGCCGGAGAGAGCGAGAAGCCAGAGATTCAATGAAAGCAATTAGCTCATACCTCTTGGTCCCAACCCTTGTCTTGTTTTGTTTGTTTGTCCTGGAAGGAGCATGTTTCCGGTTGATAGAAGGATATGCGAATAAAAGATTGGAATTTGCCTGGGGCAAACCAGGGAATGGACAATTTCATAATCTTCTCCGTAGGCTACCTTTAGTTCATTTTGCTGACCCACCTGGTACTCAAGAGGTTTCCGAATTATCTGACCGAGCCAATCTAGAGGATCAATTTTCGAGATCAATGATGAGTTTTGGTCGTCCTTTGAGGGATCGTTTAAAGGAAGAAATGGAAGAAACTAATGATCCACTGGTGAACTTCGAAATTCGAGACTTTGGTCCCGTAAGAGGGGTGGTGCTTCCGGGATTAAAGAAGATTGCGAACCGAGAGGATGTCATTGAAGAAAGAGCCCGGCGAGTAGGAGATTCGATGGAATATGCCAAGGGACTTGTGGTTAGGGTTTTTAACAAAGATGAAAACCAAGAAATTAATCAGGAATTTGACCGCATGGAATTCATGTTCAAATTTTTTCTCAAAGAGGGTTTGGCATGCGTGGTGATGCCCGCTTCTTCCGCTGCGGAATTACTTCAGAAAACGAGAGAATTTCGAAAACAAAATCCTATGATTGCAGAGAATATTTTTGTTTGGGGGGAAAAGGAAAGTGCTGAATTGATCATGGAAGTATGTGTAGAGGAACCAACGAATTTTAAATGTCTTTTGATCAATGAACCTACTGGAAATTTAGCTCCTCCTAGTATTCGAGGAATGCCTTGGATACTTGTCGGAAAGGCGACAGCTTTTTCACCCGATGACAAAAGCATGGCAAATTTATTTAAATGGATTGTTCGCGGCCGAGACGCTGATTTTCTATATCCTTCCCGTCTTGGTGGATTATTAAAATTGTACGACCCGAGGGTGATCAGCGAGTATGATCTGTTTGCCGTGGCTTATGTTTTGAAGTGTTTAGACTACATTACATTGGCCTCAGATAAATGGCCTGAACCAAAGCCGATGGAAGAAAAGCAGAGCTCGATTAATCAAGATGAAGTAGTAAATCAATACCGGAACAAAGAGGGAATTGATTTATTCTTGGTCCAAGAAAAAATTCTGAGCTTAAAGGACGAAGAACCTATCTCTTTCGCTACTTTTGATTGTGAAATAATCAGAGGCTATCGTGAAATGCATTCAAATGACTTAAATTTAAAAATGGTGACCAATCGAGACCTCGTACTGAAATTAGGAATGAGCTTTGAGGAGATGGGGAGCGAAGTTTTGCGGAGAATCGGTGACAAAGACCCCTTGTTTTTAAGGTTTTACAGGTCTCTTAAAGAAGTGGAAGATTATCCCTTGAATTAGTATTACATTCTCTATCATTAAGTTAAAATTTTCTTTTCCCGCAAAATATTAAGATTCTTTAAACATTCATTTTAAAATAAAATTATGAATGAATTAATTGGTGAAATAAAAAACTCAAAGAAAGAGACCTTAGAATATGAATTTCACCAAGGTTCAACAAGAGACAGAAACTTGTTAATTATTGGGCATGGACTGGGAGGAAATATGAACCGACTGGTCGTTCGTAATTTGGCCCTTGCCGCAAGCTCCGAGGGGCTATCGGTGTTGCGTTTTTCGTTTTCAGGTAATGGTGGATCTGGTGGTTTATTTGAAGATTGTACATTGAATAAACAGGTGGAAGATTTAAAAATCATAGTCACGCGTATGATGGAGCTAGGTTGGAAACCAATCTATGCAGGACATGGATTGGGGAGTACGGTTGGTTCTTTGTTCGCAGCGTCCAGCCCCGGATTAAGGTTGCTGATTTCAATTGCTGGGGTTGTGGAAACAGAAAAATTCTTTAGCCGCGAATTCAGCGGGATTTCAGCTGATGAGGGCTGTATGTGGGAGGACCCCGAATATCCATTGAGTAGTTCATTCGCCCTCGATATGAAAAAAGTGCGATCGACACTTACCTTCGCGGCTAATATAGAACTTCCATGGCTACTGGTACATGGGACTGCTGATTTACTCGTTCCCTTAGAGGACTCCCTTAGTATTTCTAAGGATTTTCCTGAACAAAGGAAATTAGTCGAAATTCCGGAAGCCGACCATGTATTCTCGGAGGGATACATGGATCAAATGATCGAAGTGGTCCTTGAGTGGATCGCCACTCAAATCTCAGAATCTCTCAAGAACTAGAGAAACCGACTGACTCCAGGAACCGGGGGATTAGGAACTGATAAAGCCGTTTTCCAATCGGAATGGGAAGGGGTTAAGTCTTCTTTGGAGTTCAGGGCATCATCGTAAGTGATTTTTTGGCCTGTGTATGCAACCATTCTTCCCAATATTGCTACCATTGTACTGTGGGCTGATTTTTCTCCATCATTGAAGGTTTCCCCACTTCGAATCGATGCAAAAAGAGTGTCATGTTCGGTTTGGTACATGTCATTTTTTTCCCCTCGGTAGCGCCATGATTCTGTTTCACCAATAATCGAATGTCTATTCTTGGCACTGCAATATCCACGAGAGCCATAAAGTTCGACCTCGTAACTACCGGCAGTCCCGTTTTGTTGACGTGAAAAATGATAACCGCGTGCACCGTTTTCCCATTGATAGGCGACCGCAAAATGATCATAAATATTTCCATACTTATCCATATCATCGTAAACCTGCCTGCCTCCAGAACCTTCAGCGTGAGTGGGCAGTTCTTCCCCCATTGCCCACTGCATCATGTCAATACAGTGAACCGCTTGTTCAACAATTGAGTCCCCGGACAACCAAAGGTGAGCGTTCCAGTTCCTCATCTGGGCCTCTAAGTCTCCCCAATTTTCTTCGCGTTTTTTCTTCCAAACTTCTCCTCCGTTGTAAGTGCTGTACATTGCATTCACCTTACCAATTTCGCCATTTAGAATACGGCCGAATATTTCTTGTTTAGGATAATGATGCCTCCAGCAGAAACCGGACATAAAACTAAGATTCTTTTGCTTTGCTTTTTTTGCCAGGTCAATGACTTTGCGGACTCCGGGGGCATCAACGGCAACTGGCTTCTCAAAAAAGCAATGCACTCCCTTTTCAACAGCATACTCGAGGTGCTTGGGTCGAAATGCAGGAGGGGAAGTCAGGATCACGACATCCACTCCGGAATCAATTACCTTTTTGTAGGCATCGAATCCAACAAAAGTATTTTCATCCGTGACTTGGTATTTATCACGTCCACGGGCTTTGAGAATTCGAGTCCTTAAATCAATTCTGTCTTCGAATAAATCTCCGATCGCAGTAAGAGCCACATTCTCATCTGCATTCATGGCTTGTGCAGCAGCACCACTTCCGCGACCCCCGATACCAACAAGGCCCACCTTTATAACCTGATCATTGGTTGCCCCTTTTAATACTTTGGGTGCACCAAGGAGGCTGGCCGCGGTGAGAGCGGAACTGGCTTTTACAAATTGACGACGAGAAGATGGTTGGTGATTCATGCTACCAGAAAGGGTAGTACTTTTTGAATTTATGAAAAGAGATTTCTTTAGAGTTCAATGATTTTTTCGGAGGACTTTATTATTCAATGCATCTTTTTACTCGTGTAAACTTAATCGATTAAAAATCAGAAAATTTTAATTCATCAAAACCAAAATCAGAATTACAAGATCAACTCCTGTGTTGCATGAAGAAATAAAAATTTCTAAAGTCATCAATTTGTTCCAGTTATGATAAGCCCCTAAAATTGAAATGAATAATAAAATACTTTGTGTTGACGATGAGGAATCGATCCTAAAAGGATTCCAACTTAATTTAAGAAAAGACTTCGATCTTCACATTGCATCTAATGGAAGAGAGGGTGTAGAGGTGTTTGAGCGAGAAAAAGGATTTGCTCTTGTTTTGTCAGACATGCGGATGCCCGAAATGGATGGAGCAACCATGCTTGGGAAAATCAAGGAAATCGATCATGAGGTTGTCACGGTTTTACTAACAGGTCACACGGATTTTGAATCCGCAATATCAGCCGTGAATGAAGGAAATGTTTTCCGAATGCTTTCCAAGCCATGTCCACCTGAAACTCTGATTAAAGTATTACGTGATGGATTAGACCAACATCATTTGATTACAAGCAAAAGAATGCTTTTAGATCAAACGCTCAGAGGAGCGGTTGACGCTCTTTCGCAATCTCTTTCTACAGCCAAACCACTTTTTTTCGGGAGAGCCCAGAGAATTCGAAGAATTGCCAAAGAGGTAGCAACAATGATGAATACTCCTGATGCATGGAGAATAGATGTTGCAGCAGTCTTTTCTCAACTTGCATACATTTCGATTCCAGAATCTGTAAGCGAAGATGTCTATCATAATAGAGAACTTACTTCCGAGGTCAAGGAAGTGGTGAAGAGACTTCCTGAGGATACGCAAAAAATCATTGAGAAAATACCCGGTTTAGAAGAAGTGGGCGAAATTCTGAAAAAAGCGGAGGTTCAGCATCGCTATGAGGAAAATGATGAATCAGGCATTCGACAAGCGGCTTCCATTCTTCGAGTGGCACTGGATTTTGATTATTATGAACAACAGGGCCATGACAGGAGTCTCATTGTACAGACCTTAAAGAGTAGGAAGGCAGAGTATGACCCGGTGGTTACGGAATCACTCTCGCAATTACTGGTTGTTGCTGAGCAAACTTATCGTTTGGAAGAAATTTCCCTGAAAAATCTAGAGGTCGGTATGCGACTTGCCCAAGAATTACGACTCGACGATGGATTTCTTGTTGCCTCTTCAGGAGCAGATGTTGACCGGCAACTTTTAAAAGTTATTCGTAATTATAATTCTTGCTACCAAGACAGTCCATTTCCCAAAAGAATTCAAGTAACAGTTCCGGTAAACAGTAATTAATACTTGTTTTCCAAGTGCCTAGTTGAAAGTTCGATCTTATATTACTCTGCTTACCGTCGGGAGTCTTGGCGGAGCTTTTTTAATTGCCCTGTTGGGATGGTTTACTTTTTCAGGCTTAAAAACATCCACGCAAAAACTCCAAGAAGAAGCAAAAAAAACCGGAAACTCTTCGGAAGAATATTCTGATGTCAAAGCATTCCTTGCCACTACCCGAAACATCTTTGTGTCCTTGGAGATTTATCCGAGTTCTTTTCCCGGCATTTTTAGCGTATCCACGAATGCACTAGTTTTATCTAAGGAGAGCTTAAATCATATCTCGAAGGAATATCCTTTTAATTACCCAAAATCTATTCTTGAACCGATAGAAGAAGACTTAAGATTAATTGAAAGCAAAATCCTTCAGATGCAAAAGGAATCACCTTGGAACAAAGACAACAAATGGGAACAAAGAAATAGAAAAGCACGAGCGGAATATGAAAAAGTAAGGGATAAATTAAAAAGAAGCCTGGATGATCTAGAGGTAAAGGCTGAAGAATTTCGGATAAAGGCCGAAAGGGATTTGAATAAGCAATGGAATGAGTTGGAAGCAAGGGAAGAAAGTAGTAAAACACTTTTGATTGTGGCAGCTACAATTTATTTTATATTTGTATGTTTTTTGGC
>PBSV01000079.1 GCA_002726435.1 Opitutia bacterium
AAGATCGCTTGTATGCAAGCTTTTACGGATTCTGTCTCCCTCGCAATAGAACTCAGTGTATAATTTTCCATTGCGTTCGAGAAGACGGGGTTGAGATATATCCGATTCTTTTATTAAAGTGCTTGGTGTATGTAAAGTATTATTTTCAGCCATTGTGATTGTGTAATTTTCCTAAACAATCGTCGCTGAATCCAAGCAGATTTACTTGGTACCGGCGGAGGGATTCGAACCCACGACCAAAAGATTAAGAGTCTCTACTTGCGACATAGTTGCAAGTCAAATCTCAGGGCCACGACCTGTTTAATATTCTGTTTAATTTCTTGAGAACGATAAGACTTAAAATGCAGTCTATGCAATCATGTGTATTTAATGTCTTATACGATTGCAAGTTTTTTTTAAAAAAAATTGAGGCACAAAAAAAGCGGGTGTCCCCACCCGCTAAAAACCAAAAGTTTTAAATACTATGCGTCTATGTCTAGTCGTTGCGCTCGATTTTGTCAACTATTTACGCTTGGCGGGTCTGCGGCTGAGTCTATACTGACCTTGCTTTTTAACTTCTAGGTTTTTTACAACTGACGCTCTGTCCTCAAAACTCATTCCGAGTAGAGATTGCACTTGATCGAGTTTGTATGGTCCCACTGTTGTGCCTTCTCTGCGAGCCTCTATTTCAAATTTTTTCATGATATCCGAAGCACTGTTTCCCTCTCTTGCAAGTTGCCCAATTGCACTTTCAAGTGCTTCAGTCATACCGTCATTGTCTTCAATTGCATAAACCTCATCTTCACCAATTATGCCTTTCATTGCAAGTAAGGCTCCAAGTTTTAAATTTCTTGATTTTGTAGATGCACCACCAATATCTTTTTCCAATAAAGCTTTCATCAGAACTTTATCCTGCATTGCTTCCACTAAAATTTCTTTCAGCTTGAGGGTCGGCATCTTATCCAACAAATTCTTTCCTGCTTTCGAGCCTATTTGTGCTATGATTAAATCGTGGCCTAAATTTTGACCAAATGGACTCGCCATTGCAACTGTCGATCCAGCGAGTCTTCCAACTATATCGACAAGAAAATCTGAACCTGGTGGCACATTTGGCAAAGTTGCACCTTCGGTTCTTTGTACCACTGATGCGGCAAATTCGTCTGCTCTTTTTGACATTTGATCAATTCCTGAGATTTCCTCCTTTGAAAAAAGCCCACTATTGACGAGATCGTCGCGTAATGTGTTTTTACCCTGCTTGGCATCCAATTGCTGTCGCAGTTTTTGACCTAGCATCAGTTCTGTGGATTCTTCTGTAATTCCCGTAGCACTATATGGGACTGTACTTTCTTTAAAAAGATTTTCAACAATACTTGATCTGATTCCATCAATTGCTTCACGATTATCTACTCCTTTTACTTTCTTTAGAGACAAATTTCGTAATCTTCTTAAATCTGCACCTCTATTTGGAGATTTTAGTATGCTTGCAAAAAATGTTGGCATAGTGGTAGCATCAACCCCTATCACTTTACTTGCCATAGATTTTGAATTAAATTTTGTTTGCATTTGCGAAGTTGAATTTTGCAAACGCTTGACCAAATGAGCTTGAATTTTTGGGTTCTGCAAATTGTCGTAGATACCAAGTGCTTTAAGTCCATTTTCGTGTTTCTTTAAAAATCCACCGAGGGCCGTCAAATCAACTTCACCATTTGGATTTACTGTCTGATTTGCCATTGCATAATAAAATTTTGCCAATGGATTTTGCATATCTTTAAGATAATTACCTCTTGCTCCAGCTTTCATTAAGTCATTAAATCCTTGAAAACTGCTTTGAGTCCCTGGCATTAACATTTTGTCAAGTATAACATCGGGCTTCGATAATTCTCCACCTTGTATAGTCTTGGAAAACATTTTATTTACAACTGGTATATCTAAAAACTCATACCTGTTACGTGTCGATGCGTTTGCCAATGCCAATTGTGCTGAAACAGTCTGATCCAAACCACTGTTCAAATCATTAAGTATACCGTTTTCTATTTCAATTAATCTTCTTGCAAGATCACGTTGTTGCGATGTTGCATCACCACTTAAAGATTTTCTGATTTGCGCACTAATTTGTGATCTAGCTTCCAAAAGATCACCCGAAGAAACTGAAGACATTCCTGCTTTAGGTTTAAATTTTAAATCCTGCATCTTACCTAGTACATTTGGTAGTTCAATACCTACCAATCCACCTTCTTCTGAGGAAAGTTTCATCAATGCATAATCAGTCTCTGTTCCGCTTAGACGTAAAGTTTTGTCAATTTTACCCCATAATTGATTCTCAGTTGCTCGTAAATCTTTATACGTATCATTAAATATTTTTTTTATATCTTTCGCGGCTTGTTCTTTTACAACCTGTGGATTTGGAGTTCCAAGAACACTAATATTTGCTTCTGCATTTTTAAGTTTTTGCACAGCTTGGCTAACCCGCAAACCCGTGGCCGCATTTAATTGGTCTATTCTTGCCTGTGATATTATGCGTAAAATCTCCGGGTCTCCATCAGCAATATTTACAGAAGCACGAAAAAGACGGTTCATTTCGTTTATGGACTTCTTAGTTTGTTCTGCGGCATCCTTTGATATTTTTGCATCACTGTTAATTAGCGACCGCTCAATTGCCAACAAGCCTTGGTCCCCCGTAAGAAGACCCGGTGACAATGGTGATTTTTTTAGATTTGGATTTTCTTTTATTATTTTTGTAATTGCGTTTGCCAGTTCGGTTGAATCTCCACCAAGTTTGGTAATTTCAGCTTGCAGTAATTTTGCAGTAGCCTTTTCTGCACCTTCTCGAGCCGACAATTTCATTCCAATTGCTCTTTTTATTTTTTCAATATGACCACCTGTCATTCCGTTGATAATCTTATAAGACTTGCCAGCAAAAATTGGCAAACTAGCAACTGAAAGGGGCGCGCTCACTGAGCCAATCATTCGTGCAGTTGGATCACCAGGAGCTATTGACTCTGCTACTCCCCCACCGATACCCGATAAAGCGGCAACTGATCCCTCAACGCTCGCAAAAGTAGCAGGGTTTTTTGCGGCAAATTTTACCATGTCATCAACAGTGCCACTTATTCCTGTTTCTTTGGAAAGCTTGCTTGCTAAATCCTTAACTTTGTTGGTCGCAGTTCCTAGTATATTTGTGTTTTCCTTTAGTTGCGGGGCTATTAATTTTGCTCCTTGCGCTCCTCTTGCCGCCATTGCAATAGGCATATACATTGAAGCCGCAAGACCAATCTCTTCACCTCCGACCGCAAATGGTCGGGTTGATGCTGGCATATCGCTCAAAAATGCTTGTGGTCTGCCTGTGATTGAACTCTTTGGACCTTCTTCGACATTTTCAAAAGCACGTGTTTT
The DNA here is from genome assembly GCA_002726435.1 of Opitutia bacterium. Lineage (GTDB taxonomy): Bacteria > Verrucomicrobiota > Verrucomicrobiia > Opitutales > Seribacteraceae > Seribacter. Next base: position 3,373 of record PBSV01000079.1, read on the forward strand.
GTTTTTTTGCGAGTCATAGTACCCAAGACCCGCATCCTGCAGTGCCTTACTTAAATTATATGGATCTCGTCCCACAAAATCCATACCCTCGTCAGTCAAAATTGTTTCCAAGCCAGCCTGTATACCTGAGACCCCTAAGTCAAAAAGTTGTGCCGGACCTTGCACTAAACCTCTTCCAATGGCATCAATTTTAGCCGCTAGTGAAGGATCGTCTGCCGCTTGTGCCTCGAAGTCAGCAAAAAGTTTAGCCCTTGAAGCACTAACTTTCTTAAATTCTTCTTTAGCTTTTTGATAATCCTCTTCACCTTGCAGACCCGCGTTTTCAAAAAGAAAACTTTTTAATCTGTTGTATTTATTATCTTCTGTACGAAAATTTATTTCGGTTTCAGTCACACCCCTTTTTCGTAACTCGGCAATTGCTTGTTTGTTTGTAAGAGTTTCCATACCTTGACCTTTATAACATTTTCAATAAGTCCTCTTGGGTTAGTTTTGACCGATTTGAAGGTACTATAGGCAAATCATTCGGTTTTTTATTATTTCCTAATATACGCTCTATACTTGGGTCTGAAAAGCTAGGCCGATCAGCACCAATTGACTGCTCAAGCATCGGTATATTTACTTCCAAAAATCTTTTTACCCCTAATGCTTCAGCGTATGCTTGTGTACCTGGATTCAGTGTTTCTATAAATGTTTCAGCGCGCGATAATTGTGACTTTGCGAGATCAACTAATTGACCAATTTTTTCCCTACCTTTTGTGACATTATCTGTTGCTAATGGTATATTTTTTTCAACTCTTTCAATCATTAAATTTGTAACTTTGCCCCCTAATTCCGCAAGTAAAACAGGAGTAATCGCATTACCAATAGTTGATAAATTCTGTATTTGCTTCTTAATTTCTTTTTGATCAGTTCCTGGTAATGACTCACCTGTTAAATATGAGTATGCTCTATCAAGTGTGTCTACAATCTGTGGTGTGAATTGCCCTCTGAAAGCTTTTGCATCGACAGGATCGAAAACCGTCGGTGGTGTTGTTTCAGGACTTGCAACAGGTGGAGCAATATTTTCGCTTGGCGTGCCTACCCTTGCTACCTGTCCATCTTCATTGATAAACATTGCATTTGGAGGTGCTTCAAATACACCTGCTTGACTGGCCTTTTGTCGATCTTTTCTTGCTTCTTCATCACGCTTGATGTTACCACGAAGTTCTTCTATTTTGAGCAAATCAGATTGCATACCTAACCTTTCCGAAGCGGTAGGCATAAAATTACTTGGATCAAAATTACCGCTCATTATAGACTCGGCTCTTCGAACCATCTCTTTTGAAGTTGGATCAAAAGAGTCATATGCTTCTTTTTGCTTATCTTTTGACAATCCCGCAAGACGACTAACGAGACCTTGTGTAGATTGCTGTACAAACAACTTGTTTGCTTGTGCTAATTTTAAAGCTTCCTCAGTAGCTTTATTTTTATTGTTTTGTTCTTTGAGCAAAAGCTCAGACATTTGAGTTTTAATATTGCTATCTTGCTCCTGCTGTTTTTGGAGATCGACCTCTCTGATCGTTGCCATTGCACTATCCAAAGTTTCTAAACCTTTCAGTCCAAGCTCTCCTGTAGACAGTTTTTCCATAAGTGTTAGATTCTTTTTATCATAATCCTCATCACCTGACGTTGTTAAACGTTGCGCAATGCTTGGGTCTAATTTTATGCGATTTTCAATTTTATCGGTAAGCTTTGCCCGCTTCTCCTTGTTCAACCCATATTTCTCAATTGCCCCGCCAATGTCAGAACCCAAATTCTGAAACATCTTTCCCTGCGCGGCTCCCGCCTGGGCGATTAGATTTGCCGCATTAGCGGTTGAACCAAGTGATGATCCGTAATTGCCTGAAAAAAATGGTCTTCTTGCCATGATATTATCCTCTTATTTTCGAATCCATCCACTTGCGGATGACAGACTTAATTCTTGGTTTATTGCTTATCCAATTGGCGAAGCGTTCACCGTACTCGATGTACAAATTAAAGAACCACTTCGGTGATTCCTTGAACATCCACTCCCGGAACATCAACCATTGTGGATTCATTGGTCCGTAAACTTCGCGAGCGACCCAACAAAGCGCTGCCAACTTACCTGCGGTTCCCAAACCTTGTGCTATTCCACCGCCAAGCGAACCAAGCCCTCCGAACAATCCTGCCTGTCTATTTGCATCAGCCGATTGTTGTGCGGCAAACATATTTGCTTGGTTCGTGTACATGTTGCTTTGATACCCTAGCCCCGCTTCAGGATTGAGGTATTGCGGACCGCTTTGCAAGCCATACATCGCACTTCCCAGCACTCCCTGACCGCCGCTTAGACTGCCTCCCCCGCCTCTGCCGAGAATGGCACGAAATGGATCGAGGGTGTATTGATCTTCCAATTGTGCGGTTCGGGCAACTGCATCGACGTATCCGAGCAATCCTTGCTGACGCAATTGCTCGTTTAATCTTTGAGCGTCCATTTTCGCACCAACATCAAATTGATCAGCGGTCATCTCTCTTGTTACATCACCCGTTTGAAGGGCCGCTTCCTGTCCGAGCGCGGACTGTGCAAATGCACGATTCTGCATTTGACGGTTTCGATCTTCCTCGATGACTGCCTGTGCTTCCTGAATGGTTGAACTTGGATCAAATATTCTGCCAGCCGCAGTCTGTCTTGCCCGTGAAGCTTGTTCGATTTGTTGCTGTTCCCTTGCGGTCAATCCATCCGACAATGCTGACTTTGCTTGTCCGAGAAGGGCTTGCCTGAGAGTGTCCTGGTTATCTACTTGCCCAAGTCCTGCTTCTCCCATCATTTGATAATTCTGCTCAGTACCAACTTTACTCAATGCAGTTGGTTCGGTGATTGGTCTTGTGACTCCATTTTCTTTATCACCTATTAATTCATCACCCCTTGCGAGGATTGCATCCTGCGCTTTGGCAAGTCCACTTGTCGTGGTTGGCTTATAGTCCTCCATTATGTCGGAGAATCGTCCGCTCAGTCGCTCAACATCTGAAATGTCTCGCTCTCTTTGACGTGAGAGTTGTCCTGCTTGTATGTCTTCGGCTAGTGCGGCGCTTCCGAGGAATTTTCCCTGTTCGTCAAATCCTGCCTGACGGCCCGTGGTTTCCTGTACGAATTTTTGTGGTACTTTATCACCCGCCGCTTTTCCCGATGCATTGTAATGTGCTTCCCCCCATTCTGCGAGCGTTCTAGTTGGCAGTCCCTGCGATTGTCGCATTGCATTGTCGGCGGCAACTGCTTCCATATACTCAGGGTTTGAGCGAACATATTCTTCAAAGTCGGGTTGGGCAACTGTTTGCTCGATTTTTCGGGTATCACCGAGCAAATCAACCATGCCATCGCTTTCGCGGATCGTGATTGTCTCTCCCTCGCGAAGAGGTTCACCTGTGTTTGGATTTTCAAAAGTAAATTGTTTTGCAATTTCTTCCTGCGCGGCATCCACATCTCCACCCGCTTCTGTAATTGTATTTTCAAGATTACGGAATTGCTTTGAAACTTCCTCAAGTTCCATAGCAGTAGCTGAATCAAGATTTAAACCTCTTAAACCTGGGTCCATTTTAGCCGAAGCAACTGGATTAGTACTCCCAAACTGTTGCCCTCCGACAGTTGCGGTGACTCCCCCAGTCTGCGTATCAAGAATTTTATATGTTGGACTGACTCCTGCTGTACCACCTGGACCCTTACCGCCAGCCTTTGCAACAGGTTCACTTCCAGCACTTGTCTGCACAATCTGATACCGACCACCACCTATAGTTTGTGGTTCGCCTTGCTCGTCGGTTACAACCTCTGCATTTGCAATTCCAAACTTTCCTGTTTCAGGGTCTTGCTCGACTTGAAATTCACGCTCAGTACCAAGCAAAGTCTGACGGAGAACATCCGTGTCAATTTGTGCGGTTTGTTGACGCACGGGTGCTTCGTATTCACGAAGTAATTCAGCAAGTCCGCCCGTATCCTCAAAGTCTCCCGTTCCGCGCAACAAGTCAACTTGCGCCCGTAGAGAGTCTGAAAGAGCTTCCGAGTAATTTGCTTGAATTGGTGGTGGTGCGCTTGATCCTCCCATGATTATTTTCTCCTATTAATTCTGTTAAATTCGTACCACTTAACGGGCTTCTGTTTTAATTGTCTCATCCAACCCACATAGGGCAATGGATGCGGAATGAGATTGATAAATTCGCTGATTGCATTTCCTCCAACTGCTGTCCGCACATACCATGCGTCAGGAGCAACCACATTCCATTGATCGTCAGGATGAACATCAATGTCAGTCCTTACTGTCTTTCCTAAAATTAAAAGTTGTGGAGTGATGTGGACATATCCCCTAGCGGCATAGGCGGATATATCCGCAAACATACTACATCCGAGTTGATCGTAAAATTCCTTGGTCTGTTCTAAAATTGTCATTCGGCAATTATGTAGTTCTCCGCAGTGGATGCACTAACCGCAC
>PBSV01000080.1 GCA_002726435.1 Opitutia bacterium
ACCCTCGCGATACTTCTTTCACGGATATTCAAAGACAAAGATTTCAAGAAATCCATGATCAATCGTCATTATGCTTGAAATCCAATTTATTAATTCATGCGGATAATTCCTCCTCCTTACTCGACCTGAAAAAAGATTCAATTTTCAATGCCGTTCGCATTGGCCTTCTTCAATTCGGTGTCTCTCCCCAGACCGACAGCATGTTTGCTGGTCTTCCAGTTGAGCCAGTCTTATCCTTTCACTCTAAATTGGCTCTTATCAAAACTCTTCCTTCCGGAACTACCATCAGCTATGGCAGGCAACATCAGTTGGAAAGATCTTCAAGAATAGGAATTATTAGTGCTGGGTATGGGGATGCCATTCCTTTGCTTTGCGGAAACCAAGCAAATGCTTTAATCCGTGGAAAAGCTTACCCGATAGTCGGACGGGTCACCATGGACCAAACCTTGGTTGATCTTACCGATGGCCCCCAAAACATTGGTCCGGGAGAACAAGTTACTATGATCGGCAGTCAGGGAAAAGAGGAAATTCTGCTTACGAGTTTGGCAAAACAAGCCGAAACCATCCCATGGGAACTTCTTTGTTCAATTACTAAACGAGTTCCCCGGGTTTACACTACAAGAAGAGAATAATTAATACCTTAAAGGTCGAAATTCGACTTTATGCTGTCTATATGTTGGCTCAGTTTTTCGAGGTATGCTTTTCTCTTTTCATATGCTTGCTGGCCATCTTCGGGACAACCATAGGGAGAAATCCATCCCATTCCCTTCTCTTCGTGTACTTTATGTAAAGATTCAAGCCATGAATGAATGATTTCCAAGTTGACTAATATCCGATTACCGGGGAGAGGAACTTCCAAGGAATTAGGATAAGGAATTTTTTGCGTAACCACTCCATTTTCATCCCTTGATTCCTCCCAGGCAACTTCAGCAGTCTCACAAGCTTCCCAAAATCGAATCTTGGAAAAATCCACGCACCCATCGACCACAGCTTGTGTCATCGCCTCAATTTCAGGCATTGCAGCCTCAATAAAAGTTTCGTCTTTTTGTGGTTCAAATCCTTCTTCTGCCTTAAGCAATATCTGAATTTTTTCATCGAGAGCGGAAGCTATGGATTTGACTATAGAATAGTTAATCTGTCCGATTAAGTTTCCCTCGAGCATTAGGTCAACTGCGTCGAATTGTAACTCCTTTGCCGGTTCTTTTCTTTGTGAATCGTCACTCATTTTTGTTTTAATGGATTAAAAGGCACTTGATTTCAACGCGAATAAACAAATTTGTCCGGATTTGCACCATTTGCCCTGATTTCCTTACTTTTAGATACTAACCCATTCCCTAATATTTACTCTGCAATTTGTCTTAAAAAGATTGTATTGAGCCAATCAATAATTAAACATCAATGATTTGGTCTTGCCTGGGATGATTTTGAAACAAACTACAAAAGCCCTTTTTGTTCTAGTCCTATTGACGGTCAAAATTTTTGCGAGTGATATATCTTTCACCCGAGATGTTCGCCCGATACTATCAAGCAAGTGTTTTTTTTGTCACGGTCCTGCTGAGAAATCCAGAAAAGCAAAACTTCGCCTAGACCTCGAAAAAGAGGCATTCAAGCAAACCAAAGGAATCGCTGCATTTGTTAAAAACTCCCTTCGTGACAGCGAAGCTTGGCATCGAATAAATTCAAAGGATCCTGAGGAAGTTATGCCTCCTCCTGAATTCAAAAAGGAATTATCTCAAAAAGAAATCGAAGCTCTTAGACTATGGATTATTCAAGGAGCAAAATGGGAAGATCATTGGTCTTATCATCCAATCAAAAAACCAAGCCTTCCTAAGCCTTTCATTGCAGAATGGATCAGAAATCCAATCGATCAATTCGTTTTGTCGACCCTGGAAAAAAATAATCTTAGACCCTCTCCTGAAGCCACGCAAAGAACCCTTGTTCGCCGCCTTCATTTCGACCTTACCGGTCTGCCGCCAACCCACGAAGAAATTCATTCCTATCTTTTAGATCATTCGCCCAGTGCCTATGAGAAAGTAGTTGACCGATTACTACATTCTGAGGCATACGCCGAGAGAATGACCCTAATTTGGATGGACGCATCTCGTTACGGGGACACTTCCGTTTTTCATGACGATGGACCCCGTGATATGTGGCCATGGAGGGATTGGGTATTAAATGCCTACAAAAACAACATGCCCTTCGATCGGTTCACCATCGAACAATTAGCCGGAGATCTTTTGCCTGAAGCATCCGACAAGCAAAAGATCGCATCTGGGTTTAATCGCAACCATGCGACAACAGACGAAGGCGGAGCGATTGCAGAGGAATTCCGTGTCGAATATGTTGTCGATCGAGTAAAGACGACCGGCAATGTTTGGATGGGACTCACCATGGAATGTGCACAATGTCACTCGCACAAGTATGACCCCATTTCACAGGAGGAATACTTTAAGTTTTATGCTTTCTACAATAATAATGCAGACTCTGGAATGCAGACCCGTAAAGGTAATGCTGCACCCATGGTAGAAATCATCAGTCCGGAAAGAAAAGCCAGTCTGGCCAAGGTGGGGGAAAAAATTGCCTTTATCAATTCGCAACTTGAAGAGCGAAGAAGCATGGTGAATGAACAATTCCAAGCATGGTCGAAGAAAATGAGCGGTTCCCACGAAAATAATTCGAGTGCCTGCGAACCCCTTGGTTTAATTGCACACCTTTCCTTTGACCAGTTCGAAAATAAAACAACCAAGGATATTATTCGGGGGACTTTTGGCTGCGTCCTCAAAGGAAATGCCAAACCGATCAATCAAGCCAAATTTGGTGGGGGCATCAAAATTTATAACAATGGATTCTTGGAGGTTAAGAAATTTGGGAATTTCGAACACAATCAATCCTTCAGCTATGGTGCTTGGGTCAAAATTCCTAGAGACAACTTAACCGGAGCGGTTCTGGGCAAAATGGATGGAGGCAACAAGCATCGAGGATACGACCTTTGGCTTGCAGGTGGACGTCCGGGAATCCACCTGATTCATGAATATCCCGATAATGCCCTGAAAGTAGTTGCTAGAGAAAAAATCAAAGCCAACCAGTGGAATCATTTATTTGTCACTTACAACGGAACCGGAAAAGCCGGCGGTGTTAAAATATTCGTCAATGGAAAAAAACAAGGTAAAATCCTTCATAAAGATTCACTCACAAAATCAATTCTTACAAACAAGCCCTTGCATATTGGCGGTCGCTTCAACTCTTCCTTCGTGAATGGAGCAGAAATCGACGAGGTTCGCTTTTATGAACGTGATCTAGGTGAAAAGGAAATCGAAATGTTGGCTAATGTCGATCCCGTTGGTCCGATATTGAGCATTCCCGAAAGCAACCGCACAAAACCTCAAATTGAAATTCTTCTTACCTACTTTCTCGAGACTATCGACAAACCCTACAAAAAAATTAAGGAACGAAAGAAAAAAGCGGAGGGTGAATTAGAAGAACTTGAAAAAAATCGTCTCACCTCCATGATCATGGCTGACAATCCAAGCAACCAGACAAGAAAAACTTACCTCCTGATGCGGGGTCAGTATTCTTCTCCTGATAAATCGAGGGAAATTTTTCCTGACACTCCCGCTTTCCTGCCCCCAATGAAAGAAGATTTTCCGAAAAACCGGCTGGGACTCGCAAGATGGCTCATGGATAAGAAGCATCCCTTGACCGCACGGGTTACAGTCAACCGCTACTGGCAAACTATTTTCGGCCATGCTTTGGTCAGTACTCCGGGTGATTTCGGGGCTCAGGGAAGTTGGCCGACTCATCCGGATTTGTTGAACTGGCTGGCAGCTGACTTCCAAAACAGCAACTGGAATGTCAAACGAATGATCAAACAGTTGGTTATGAGTTCTACCTACCGCCAAAGTTCAACCATTCGTTCGATTCATCAAAAAGAAGATCCCGAAAATCTTTATCACTCCCGAGCTTCACGCTTTCGTTTAATGGGAGAGTTTGTTCGTGACAATGCCCTTTCCATCAGCGGTTTACTCAACCGGACTTTTGGAGGGCCGGGAGTTAAAACCTATCAACCTCCTGGTCTTTGGAATGAAGTTGCCTTGCGCCCAGTAGTCAAATTTGTACGCGACAACGGCGATAAACTTTACCGCAGAAGCATGTACACTTATTGGAAACGATCGGCCCCCCACCCCGGATTGATGGCCTTTGATGCCCCGACCCGCGAGAAATGCACCCTCCAGCGCCAGCGCACCAACACTCCCATGCAATCTCTCGTCACCTTGAATGATGAGCAATTTGTGGAAGCTGCTCGAGCCTTTGCTCAGCGAATTCTGAAAAGTCAGAAAAATTCCTTGGCCGATAAAATTAACTGGGCCTTTGAGCTGGCTACGGGCCACCCCGCAGATTCACTCCGGCAAGAAGTTTTGCAAAGTGCATACAACCATCAATTTAAAACCTTCAATAAAGAACCGCATCGGGCCAGAGAACTTCTCGCTGTAGGTGAATCTCCCCGCGACGAATCGATTTCTCGAGCCGAACACGCAACATGGACGGTGTTGGCTTCCATGATCTTGAATTTAGACGAAACCATGAACCGGGAATAATTAAAATGACTCCATTTGACTTACACCAGGCACAAACAAGAAGACAAATGATTGGTCTAGGAGCTCGTGGACTGGGTGCATTAGGGGCCGCTAGCCTGCTCAACCCAACGCTTTTAAAAGCAGCAACTTCGCAAGCGGGAATTTCCTCTTTTGGCACCCTCGAGGCTCCCCATTTTAAGCCCTCCGCAAAACGCGTAATTTATCTCTTTCTTTCCGGCGGTCCCTCACATATTGATCTGTACGACTACCATCCCAAGATGAAGGATTTTCATGGGATTGAACTTCCCGACAGCATTCGCAATGGCCAGCGAATCACTGGTATGACTTCGGGCCAGAAATCTTTTCCCTGCGTAGCTCCAATGTTCGAATTTTCCCGGCACGGACTGAGTGGATCCTGGTTTAGTGATGCAATTCCCAACATTGCCAGTATTGCGGATGAAATAACATTGGTAAAGTCCGTCCACACCGAAGCAATCAACCATGACCCCGCAATCACCGCGATTAACACCGGATCACAACAACCAGGCAAGCCATCAATGGGAGCATGGTTGGACTGGGGGATTGGAAGCCCGAATAAAGATCTTCCCGGATATGTTGTCATGATTTCTAAAGGAAAAGGAAATGCTCAGGCACTATACGACCGTTTATGGGGCAGTGGATTCCTTCCCTCCAAGCATCAGGGTGTGAAGTTTCGCTCCACCGGCGACCCCGTCCTCTATCTTTCCAACCCCAACGGTATCTCCCGTGATATGCGAAGGAACATGCTCGATGGAATCGCCAAGATCAACCAGGCAAAAAAAAGAGAAACTGGTGACCTCGAAATCGACGCCCGCATTGCCCAGTATGAAATGGCCTACCGAATGCAGACCAGTGTTCCTGAACTGGTTGACCTCAAGGACGAACCCAAACATGTACTCGATCTTTACGGAGAAGACGCCACCCAAAAAGGAACCTTTGCTCATAATTGCTTAATTGCCCGGCGACTCTCGGAACGCGGAGTTCCATTCATCCAATTGTTTCATCGTGGATGGGACCAGCATAATAACTTACCCAAGGAACTTCGTGGTCAAACTAAAGACATCGATCACCCGGCGGCCGGCTTGGTCAAGGACCTCAAGCAGCGGGGTCTTCTCAAGGATACAGTGGTCATTTGCGGGGGTGAATTTGGACGCACCATATACAGCCAGGGAAAATTGACCAAGGACAACCACGGCCGTGACCATCACGGCCGGTGTTTTTCAATGTGGATGGCAGGCGGTGGATTCAAAGCAGGATTTGAATATGGTAAAACTGATGATTTCGCCTACAACATCGTTGATAATCCAGTTCATGTAAACGACCTCAATGCCACGATCCTGCACACACTAGGAATCGACCATGAACGCTTCACCTTTAATTACCTTGGACTTGATCAAAGACTCACCGGGGTTGAGCATCCCAAAGTAATTCCGGAACTCCTCGCATAATTAAAGGCTTACAAAGAGTTTAACTGATGAAGTTTCCATTTTTGCTTTGACCCTTTGGCTAAGCATCCACACAAGTTTTCGCTGTGATCGATGTGGTGGATGAAAGAAAAATAAGATTGGAGAATTGGCTACAATCAAACACTCCATTCAAGGATGCGGTGTTGGAAATTGCTTCAGCTGATGCAAGTTTTCGACGTTACTTTCGTATGTTTGAAAAAGGAAATTCCTACATCGTCATGGATGCACCCCCGGACAGGGAACCATGCGAGCCATTCATCCGTATCGGAGGATGGATGCGGGACGCCGGGGTTCGGGTCCCCGAGATTATCGAACAAGACATCGAACAAGGATTTCTCATCTTGTCCGACTTTGGAGATCGGCACTACCAGGAAGCGATTGAAGGGGAAAACAGAAAATTTCTTTACGACCTTGCGATCGAAGAAATTCTTAAGTTTCAACTTAATCTTGGACCTATCGCATCAAGGATTCCGGTTTTTGATCAGGCTTGGCAGTACAGGGAAATGGAAATTTTCCGGGCATGGTGTTTACCGGATTTAAGCTCGGAGTTATTTCAAGACTTTACTCGGGTACTCGTGGAAGAAGTCGATCAAATCCCCAAGGGATTCATGCATCGTGATTTTCATTGCCGAAATCTTCTTCTTCCCGAAGACGGAAAACCGGGAGTGATTGATTTTCAAGGGGCAATGCTCGGACCAGTTACCTATGACTTGGTCTCCTTGTTGAGGGATTGCTATGTCGACAATCCAAACAAGTGGATTGAGGAAAAAGTAGTTGAATACCTTGAAAATTTAAAAAAAGAAAAAATTTTGGAGGAAAGCGTCGACTCGGCATGCTTCCTTCAATGGTTCGATTACACTGGCTTGCAAAGACACTTAAAATGCATTGGAATTTTTCATCGGTTAAAAATTAGAGACGGTAAATCAAGCTACCTCAATGACATCCCTCGTGTGTTAAAATATGTTGAATCCGTCCTCAATCGTCACCCAAAACTATCCGGAGTGAAAGAACTCGTTCAACAAGCTTCGATTCTTCGCTGATTATTTATGAAAGCAATGATTCTCGCCGCCGGGTATGGCAAACGTTTACGACCACTCACTGATCAACTCCCCAAGCCCCTGCTTCCCATTGGGGGAAAATCGATGATCGAATATCATCTTGAAAAACTCGCCCTTGCCGGATTTTCAGAAATTGTAATCAATCTTGGTCATCTCGGAAACAAGATTCCGGAAGCCCTGGGTGACGGAAAGCGATGGAATTTGTCAATTGAATATTCTGATGAAGGGCCCGAGCCTTTGGAGACCGGTGGTGGAATTACCAAAGCCCTTCCTCTTCTGGGAGACCAGCCTTTTCTCGTAGTCAATGGAGATGTATGGTGCGAACTCGACTTTAGGGACATTCCAAAAAATTTATTCCTCAACGACCTCGCCCTGCTCTACTTGGTAAAACAACCTAAGTGGAGAACCCGCGGGGATTTTGACCTTCAGGCTGGCCGGGTAAGAGAAAGTGAAAATCCGCCCCTCTTGTATTCCGGAATTGCGATATACAACCCCTCTATTCTTCAGGGTGCAACCGTTGAAAAATTTTCCATTGTTCCTCGCTTGCGGAAAGCAATTACGAGGAACCAAGTGGGTGGAATTCTCTATGACGGCGAATGGGACGATGTTGGCACTCCCGATCGATTGGAGGCACTCCAGCAAAGATTTGGGTCGTAGGATTAAAAGGGTTTCTTGGAACCGGCAGGTACTAGATCGTCAGAGATCGGAAGTGCTTCTTCCAGGCCAAAGGAATCAATCGAATAGGCAATGAGATTACGGAGGTCAAAATCGGACAAATCTTTTGAGATCGCGGACATTGCCTGGCCACCCTCATCCCGGTAATCATAACCTCTCTCTCCGGAACGAAATTTTCTCATTTGGTCCATATAATACCAGCCTTCCAACTTGGATAAGGAGGGAGAAAGTAACTGGCGGTTACCCTCGCCTTTGGGTCCGTGACAAGAGGCGCATCTTCTGGTATATAATTCTTTGCCCTTTTGAATGTCCCCGGAAATAGTTCGGATCGCAGGTAGAGGGGTTTGCTCCGAATACCAGTTTGCCAAATAGGCGACTTGAAAATCATTGCTTACCTTACGAACTCCGACTCCCATCAGGTGCTCGGATCGATTGGATGGACGGGCTCCCCGTATCCCCGACCGGAATTTGTTAATCTGGTCACTTAAATACCAGTGCTCCATCCCGTTTAAAATCGGCCCCCGCTGAGCTTCCTGAGTGCCATGACAGATCGCACACTCTGCGACCATTACATCCATCGCCTCGGTGGAATAATCAATGACTTCATTCTTTTTCTTGGCGGTGGGTTGGCACCCAGCTCCAAGGAAAACGACAATCGGCAAAAAATATAAAAAAGCAGGCAAATGCATTGTGTTTTAATGGTAGGGAAATTTTTCCCCGCCTCAAGCGATTTAGTCGAGCCTCTGTGCTTTACCACACGGGTTCAATCCTTCATCATAAGATTTCATGTCCTTGATTTCATTTCAAAAGCTATGTAAAACCTTTGACGACGGCACTCCCGCGTTAGAAGGGATTGATCTTGAGGTCGATCAAGGAGAGCTCTTGGCCATTGTGGGCCCATCGGGCTGTGGTAAAACCACTCTTTTGCGAATTTTGGCCGGACTAGACAATCCTACCTCAGGCAACATTACAATCTCGGGAAAAAACCTCGATTCAATCGAACCCAAGAATCGTGACCTCAGCATGGTCTTTCAAAACTACGCACTCTTTCCCCACCTGTCGGTTTTTGAAAACATGGCATTTGGTCTCCAAGCTCAAAAACGGCCGAAGCATGAAATCCAATCCGCCGTCGAACAGGTTGCAAAACGATTGGATCTTCTCGAATTAATTGGACGTAAGCCTGCTCAAATTTCCGGCGGACAAAGACAGCGAGTTGCTCTGGGCCGTCTTTTAGTACGGAATCCATCCATTCGTTTATTGGATGAGCCCTTGAGTAACTTGGATGCACATCTACGATCGTCGATGAGGCGGGAACTGGCACTTCTTCATCAGGAAAATCCATGCACCACTCTTTTCGTTACCCATGACCAAGTTGAAGCAATGACCTTGGGTCAGCGGATTTGCGTGATGAAAAATGGGCAAATTTCTCAAGTTGGTACCCCCACCGAGATCTATGACTCTCCGGATAACCAATTCGTTGCCCAGTTTTTTGGTTCTCCCCCGATTAATCTTTTTCGCGGCGAAATCGTAGACGGTTCCCACTCGACTCCCTCCTTTCGATGGAACGATCAATCCATTTCATTGCCGCCCAATCTTTCACCGCCCCTCACCGGAAAAATCTGCTTGGGACTCCGGCCGGAACATCTTATTCCCATCCCAACTGGTCAGACAAAGAAACAACAGGATTGGTCGGTTCAATTGGAACGCATCGAAAATTTAGGCGATGCTCAAATTTTTCATCTTTCCGACCATTCCAGTTGTTTGAACCTTCGAACCAATCGGGAACAAAACTTCCCGCCTGGACAAATTACAATTCGTCCAAGTTGGGAAAAAGCACTCTGGTTTGACCACGACTCTGGGAATCGCCTCTAGGAATGCGCGACTTCCCGCAAGGCGGTCTTCATTTTTCCGAAGAATATTCCAAATGCCAACAGCATTGGCAGAATTGAAAGGGTCGCCGCCGCCATCGTCACCGACAATGGAATGCGATAACTTGAATCCTGCAATTTTGTGATGGCGAGCGGAAGGGTGATACTTTCATCATCAAGTAAAAGCAGGGGAAGTAAATGTTCCTGCCAACTCAACACAAAATGTAGAATAAAAAAAGTAACCAGTCCCGGAGAAACCAAAGGAAGCAATAGAAGAAGAGTTTTCATCGGACTCAGTCCCTCAATTCTTGCCAGTTCAATCCATTCATTGGGAAAATTCCTGAACAGTTGCAGAAAAAACACCACCCCCAATCCAGTGATTGCTCCTGGAAGAAGAAGGGACCACAAACTCCCCTGCCAACCCAACCAATTCATCCACTCGAACATTGGAACTGCTAGGGTCTGTTTCGGGATTAAAATCAGCAAAATTGCCAAGCCTAGAATTAATGTCCCTCCTTTTAATCGGAATTTTGCTAAAACAAAGGCTGTGCCCACTGAGAGCATCGTGGCAAGAATTGCCTGTCCGGTTGAAAGAAGAAGCGAGTTGGTAAAGAATTGAAGAAAGGAGAGAGATTCTCCAGCAAACAAATTTTCATAAGCTTTCCACTCATAACTGGCTGGCATCAGGGTTGTGGGTTGGTAAATTTCACGGTTTGTTTTGAAGGAAGAAAAAAACATCCAAATGAACGGATAGATGCACCACAAAGAAGAGCCTATGAGGAAGAAATAAAGGGCTATCTTTTTCATCGTTGAGAATTATAATTTCTTGCCCGCAGGGCCGAAAATAGCAGGCAGGCAAGAAATGGAATTACCAGTAGACTCATGGCGGCAGCACCTGGAAAATCAAACCTTCCCGAACCACCGGGAAAAGCCACTTGATAGATGTAGGTGACCAGTAAGAGTCCGGAATCCAGTAAACCTCCCGACCCTCCCAATAAAACATAAGCTCCGGAAAACGAAGCAAATCCATCCACCACCAGAAATATTCCCGCAAACCAGGCAAGGTGACGGATACCTGGAATCCATATCTTTTTTATTTTCATCCAATTTCCCGCTCCTTCCAAATCCGCTGCTTCACTCTGCCACTTGGGAATTGCTTCCAATCCGCAGAGAAAGAAAAGAGTCACCATACCCGTCCAGCGCCAGACTGATTGAAGGATCATTGAGGGCATAATGAAATTTGGATCCATCATCCAGTTTATTGGCTCCATTCCGAGTGGAATGACTAAGTAATGATTCAATGCTCCGGTCCGTCCGTGAAAAAAAAGATAGAATAAAGTGGAAAGAACCCCAGGCAGGGCGAGGCTTGGAATGATTAGGCAAAAAACCAGAAATGCCCGGGAAATTTTATGGATTTTCATTAAACATAAGGACAGCAAAAAGGAAAGAGGAAGGATAATTAAAATTGAGCCACCGACATACACGGAGGAATTCTGAATTGCCTTCCAAAACTTCGAATCCAGTAAAATTCTGCGGTAATTTTCAAATCCGACATATTCCAAAGAGACGGTTTTTCTCGATTCATCTTCAAAATTGACTCCCCAATCACCAGAATTTTGGATCTGAGATGGTTGAAACGACAATTCGATCCCAAGTACCAAAGGAACCAGCCAAAAAAACAGCCAAATTCCAAGAAATGGAAAGATTAATAATCCCAAGGATATACTCTCCTTGGCCCATCTCTTCGAAGTCATTTGCCCCTGTAAACTAATTGTTGCCCCAGGTGGTTTTCATCGCCTCTTTGTATTGATCTATCGCCTCCGCTGGGGAAAGTGAACCGAACATCACCGAACCGAAGTAATTTTCCTTCATCAGAAAAATCGCTTGCGGACGGCGTGGATCAACCACTGCAGGGGGAATTTCAACCGCCAATTCAACCAATAGTTTTCCCATCGACTGTTCGAAATAATCCAGATTTTTCAGCATTCTTTTATCTTTCCAAGCAGGCATGTAAGCAGGAAAACTATTGCCCTGTAAAAAACGCTCCGCATTCGCTTCCTTATTTTTCATTACAAATTCGATGAATTTCCATGCTGCCTCCTTTTTTTCACTCGCCTCGCAGATCATCAAGCCCTGTCCGGCAAAAGTAGCGGTCCGTGGTCCGAGCTTTCCCTGACTATCCTTCCAAGTCGGTAAGGGCATCATCCCCCACATCCCCTTCATACCGGGGGCAAATTGTTGGAAAAGATCCAACCCGTACCAGTCCGCCCCCGCTACGCAAAGAACCTCTCCGGTTTCCAGGTCCCCGCTAAAAAAGACCGGGTCAAAAATGGAGCCACGGTCGGGCATCACTGCAATTTGAGCCTCCGACATCTCGGAAAATTCAGAGAGGATATCAAGGGCCGTTTCTTCATCTGGTAAAAAGTTTCCTGCTTCATCAAAAAAATCAGTCCCCTTTTGTTTCAGAAAAACTTCGAACAAGGTCCCGTCCAAGGCAAGCATTCGTTGGCCGTAGGAATTCATTAATTCCTTACCAACTTTATGTAGATCATCCCATGTTTCCAATTCGGAGGGTTCGATTCCATATTCCTCGAATAAATCCTTGCGATAGTATAAAACCATTGTGCTCAGTGACTGGGGAAGACCGAGTAACTTGTTTTTGTAACTGAAAACTTCTAACCTTCTTGGATGCAGGGATTTGTCCAGCCCCGAACTTTTCGCCTTTTTTTTCAGATCAAGAAATGGACTTGGTCCGTTCAGGAAAACGCCGAAAAATGTTTCATCCAATTGCACTAAATCGGGAATCCCTTCTCCGCTCCGGAAAGCAACCCCCAATTTATCAGGCATCTCCCGAAAACCGTAGGCATTGACTGATAATTCAATATTGTCTTTCCTTTTTTCATTATACAAGTCCCCCATTTTTTCGTAATACATTTGGTCTTGGAAGGAGCTGATCCACATCTTTAATTCCGCCCCCGAGGTATTCGAGATAAATAAAAAAAAGGGCAGAAATAAATAAACTAAATTATATTTACTGATCATATTCTTGGAGAGTGAGTTGAGGAATTTAAAAGTAATTTTTTTTTGGTATTCAATGATATTAAAGGAGTATCTCGAAAGTAATTTCCAATTATTTAAAAAAAAGGATGTATTTTTAAAGGCTTTTGTGCTAATCACAAGAAGTTAAGTATTTATAATCTATCCATCAAATGAAGACAAAATTACTGTTTTTTCTCGCTCCCTTACTTTTTTCGTCATTCGTAGCCCGTGCTCAGGAACCTGTACCCATCGTAATGCCAAGCGATCCATCTGGTTACCAGCCTCCCACTTCCGGCAATGACCCCGGTGGACCCATGGTGCATGGCGTGAATGTGGTGCCTATGCCCGCGACTGGTATATACCGGGTCGAATACACCATTGACCCTATGCCTGGTGAGATTTTCTACGTCGAAGCTTTCTTCTCCACCGACGGTGGAAATTCCTGGTCTGAGATAATTGTCATTGATCACTCGATGGGACCCCCGGCCTATGGTTCCGGTGCTTCCCATGGGGGTGGCAGCCACAATTTCCACTGGGATGCTTACACGGATGCACCCGGCATCAGCGTCCCCGATGCCCGGGTCCGCGTGGTCGCCACTGCTGGGAATGTACCCGGTGGATTTCACGGACCTGGAATGTTCTTGGGAGGAGGAACCTCCGCGGGTGTTCCTGCACATGGTGCATCCACGACGAATACACACAACATTTATGAAATGAATTGGGAACAGTTCAATCATTTTGTTCCGGGAGGAGGAGCAGTCCAAGCTTTTGAATTTCCCGCCTTTGTTTATTTGGAAACTGACCCGGGAGGTAATTGGTTCTTACGTTCCAAAACCCGGGGAGCCGGGCCGGACGGCATAATCGGCAATGCAGATGATGATTATTACAACAGTCCTGCATCATTCATGGAACGAATTGATCCCGCAATGTTGGATAGTGTCGCTCCGCCCTTCATGCATTCTGATGAATCAGCAATGAGGTCCAGTTTTGAACAATTCTTTATGATAAGCCCAGTATTTGAACCTATTCTTCCAGTTGCCACATTTACTCCGTAGAATTTTCTGTATCAATAAGAAGATTTATTCTTTTTCGTCCACAGTTCTTCAACTGCTAAGATGCACATCATGAGAAAAACTTTTCGTTTTTTTCGTCTTCGTGTAATCAAGTTGTTGATTTTGCTAACCTGTTTGCCCTTCTTTCAGGCTCACGCCATAGACATATCAGTAAGCGGAGGCAGTTTTACGGCACCCTATTATGATTTCACCGATCCAGTTTCCAATACTCCAATCGACATAACCACTTACCAGTTTTTCAAGGGAGAAACTTACACTTTTATAGATGTTGGAGTGTCCGGTGGACATCCCTTTATGATTGGAAATCCGGATCGTTCTCCCAGTGCGGAAGTTTCTGGGTCCCCCCTTATGGGCTCATCTGCACCCATCACCTTAACTATTCCCACCGGTTTTAACGGGACTTTGATCTATTATTGCACCTTCCACGGATCAATGGAAGCCCCCTTGAGCATTGTTGCTTCCCCCGTGGTTGAAACCGGTTCAGGAGCAGGCGGAGTCTCCACCACCTACACTGTTTTCTCGATTTCCTACGCACAATACATCAACATCAGGGACCCCAACTCACCGGGCCAACCGGAAGGTGACTTTCCTACCTTTGTTGCAATCGTGGAGGAAGGAAACTGGAGAATGCGACGGGTCAATTCCTCCGGTCCCGGTCCTGATGGGGTACCCGGCACCTCGGACGATGATTTTGCCAACACCTTTCCCACTTGGAGTGAATCCCTCAATCCGTCACTTGGGATCAACGACGCCGGCTCAGCGGCACTTTTATTTCGACCCGCCAACGGATATGTTCCGGCAGGCAACTATGTGGCGGGCGGACCAAGTACTCTGCCGGTATACAACCTAACTTCGAACCAAATTTCCTATGTTGCCGATACCATCACCTCTGGCTTTGCAATTGAAGGAAATTATTCATTTGTCGAGGTCCAAACCCCGAATGGAACAGACATTGAAATCCCTATGATGTACTACAATGCTGGTGTTTGGGAGCCTCAGGCATCTCTAACTTATCCTTCCCACCCAACCAACATCAATTCAATGTCAGATGTGTATGCTTTCTTAGCATCCGAGAAATTGCTTCCTGTAAACCTTTCTTCACTCCCAGCCTCTTTTCAGCCATACGGAGGCCTAATCCCCAACTGGCCAGTCTACGAGATCCAAAATTCAGTGGATCTGCAGACCCTCACCGGACAGCCCAATTTGAGCCTCGACGGACCCGATGGGATTCCCGGCACGATGGATGAC
>PBSV01000081.1 GCA_002726435.1 Opitutia bacterium
GTTTGTCCGGTGGTGGGAGAGGAAGCGGTATCTTGTCCCCAAATGTCAGCGGTGGGGGTGTAGACAATGGTGCAATTGTTATTGTTATCCGTAATTGTGGCCGTACCATTTCTTGCCGCGGAGGAAACACTCCATGTGAAGTTCGACGAACCAATGTCCGAGTCCGATACCGTCAATGCAAAGCTTCCACCGGTTGCCTCCGCCCACGCGGTTAAGTTCGCATCCTCGTCGATCGTAACGATCAGGTCGGAATCTCCCTGAACGATTTCTGGAGGATCATTTACGTTAGCTACTTCGATGACGATGGCTTGACTCGAAGAGGTATTATTAGAGTCGGTGGCGGAGATAACGATATTGTAAATATTGTCTACCCCGTTGTCTTGTGGAAACTCATAGTCAAATCCGGAGGATGAATTAAAATTGATTTTACCATTTGAGTGGGTAAACAAAGCAGCGTCCAGACCGCCGGTAACATTTATGTCAGGAGTTCCTCCATCTGCATCCGACACACTTACATTGGCAACTAAAGTATTCCCTTCATTTACCTTAAAGTTACCATTACTATTCAACTCGACGGCTGTTATGCTAAGGACTGGAACATCGTTGGTGGATGTGATTGGAATCGAAAGGTAATTGTTACTCGAATTGTCTTTGGTATGCTCAGTAACAACCCCAGTGGATGCATTAGTCCCGTTCCATTCAACATAAAATGTGCCAAAATAATCAGGGGAACTCGGGTTGAAAAAGAAAGTGGCTGAGCTCGAAGTGGTTTGACCGTTAGTGGTTGCATTTAAAAAAGTACCAACCACATTACCGGTAGTCGAATCGTAAGGCGGGCGAAGAATTTTATAAATCGAATATCCAGAGGGCATTTCCACTTGAATATTCGAGCCACCTTCATTCGCACTAAATCCTGAAGGCGTATATTGAGCAAACGCCAACGACCCAGTTAAAATAGGCAAGATAAGGCATAAGGATTTTAACTTTTTCAACATTATAGGAAGGCATTTTTATGATGATGAGCAAAAAGGGATTTGCAACAACTATTACAAATCGGTGAGCCCCCGAAAATTTTAAGCAAAAATTAGAAATCCAGATCGATATCTCAAAAAAAAGAATGTCTATATTCGCTTGCCAAATTTCAATTCGCATTTGCATGCTAACATAATGAAACAGCCCGATCATATCTCTTCCAAAGATCATGCGAAATATTGGCGCTCCAATCTCAATATCCTGTCAGTTATTCTTGCAGTCTGGTTTTTAGTTTCCTTTGGATGTGCCATCTTATTCAAGGACTTCTTAGACCAGTTTTCAATCGGTGGTGCTCCGCTCGGATTTTGGATGGCCCAACAAGGATCGATTATATGCTTTGTGGTCTTACTGATTTTTTATTCTTTCCTGATGAATAAATTGGATGAAAAGTACGACTTTGTAGAGGAAGAATGATGGAACAAACCACTTGGAATTTCATCTTTATCGGGCTGACTTTCGCGGTTTACATAGGAATTGCGATTGGGTCGAGGGCTGGATCGACCAAGGAATACTACACCGCGGGGGGGAGTGTGTCTCCTTTTGCCAATGGCATGGCAACCGCCGCCGACTGGATGTCCGCCGCCACCTTTATCTCGATGGCCGGTGGAATTGCGGCGGCTGGATATGGAGCAAGTAAATTCCTCATGGGATGGACGGGTGGATTCGTGCTATTGACGACATTAATGGTCCCCTACCTGAGAAAATTTGGCAAAGCCACAGTCCCCGACTTCGTTGGAGATCGCTTTTATTCCAATGCGGCCCGCTTGGTCGCAGTGATTTGCGCAATCTTTATCTGCATGACTTATATCATGGGACAAATGAGAGGGGTGGGAATTGTATTTTCTAGATTATTCGGGATCGAAATATGGTCGGGCGTTTTAATTGGCGGCGGAATCGTTTTTTTCTATGCCGGATTAGGAGGGATGAAAGGAATCACCTACACCCAGGTTGCCCAGTACTGCGTCATGGTGTTTGCTTACACTATTCCAGTGGTTTTTATTTCGATGATTATTACCGGAAATGTAATTCCGCAATTTGGACTTATTGGGAATTACATCAAGGATGGAATCGATCATTCAGTTCCCTTAATTGAAAAAATAAATCAGATATCTCTGGACCTAGGATTTAAAGAATACACCGGAAGCTCGGCAAATAAATTGGATTTGTTCTGCATAACCGCGGCTTTGATGATTGGTACGGCTGGACTCCCCCATGTCATTGTTCGATTTTTTACCGTAAAAAATGTCAAAGCGGTGAGAAAGTCAGCTTATTGGACCTTGAGTTTCATCGCCATTATCTACCTGACTGCTCCCGCATTAGGAATGTTTGCCAGGACAAATTTCATCGAGGAAATCAACCAGAAGAAATACCAAAGTGCCCCAGAATGGTTTAAGAACTGGGAGTCCCAGGGAATGATTGCATGGGTCGATAAAAACGAGGATGGCATGATGCAATATCGTGCTGGAAATGTCTTTGCGGGAAAACCGAGTTTCGTCGATTCCAAGCGCCTTGAAAACGGTCCTCGGCCAGTGTCGAATGAAATTGATCATTCCTCTGGAAATGAGGTGTACTATGACAAGGACATCATTGTGCTCGCCAATCCGGAAATGGCGGGACTTCCCAAATGGGTAATTGCCCTGGTCATGGCGGGTTGCGTTGCTGCCGCTCTATCCACCGCCGCCGGCTTACTCCTTGTTCTTTCCACCTCGATCTCACATGACCTGATGAAAAAAATCATCAAGCCCGACATCACCGACAAGCAAGAAATAAAATTCGCCCGTATTGCTTCTTTCGGTGCCCTGGTAATTGCCGCTTATTTTGGGATCAATCCACCCTCCAGTTTTGTTGCCAAGACCGTTGCCTTCGCCTTTGGGCTCGCGGCCTCCTCCTTTTTTCCGACTTTAATTATGGGAATCTTTTCCAAAAGAATGAACAAACAGGGAGCCATCGCAGGAATGATATCAGGCATTAGTTTTACCCTCGGTTACATTGTTTATTTTCAATTCATTACCGATAGCAGGGAATTCTGGTTTGGAATTTCCCCGGAAGGCATTGGATTTCTTGGCATGATTATTAATTTTATTGTCGCCTTCGCCGTAAGTTCTTTTACCCCCCCACCCCCTCAGGAAGTTCAAAAGATGGTGCAAGAGATCCGGATCCCAAAAGGAGCCGGTGAAGCAACTGGTCATTAATCGGTTCACCAAGACTTTTTTAGAATTTAATCGCAGGAAATTTCTTTCTTTAATGACTGAAATTTACTTTACAGGAGACATTCGGAGATTTTAAAAATGGAATCTCTCTCAATTTCATACTATGATCGAAAGCAGAAGAAAATTCCTCGCCCAGTCTACCCTCTTCACTACCTTTGCGATTAGCGGGACTAAGTCATCCGGGAAAATTATTGGGGCCAATGAACGAATCAATGTTGCGGTATGCGGAATAAAAAGTCGTGGAACCGCTCACATCGGTGGTCACGGACGACAAAAGAATGTTACGATTTCCCATCTGGTCGAGCCCGACGCCAGGTTGCATCAAGCAAGGAGTAAATTTGTTCAGAGTAAATTCAAAAATACTCCCGAATGTATTCAGGATGTACGCCGGGCGTTGGAGGACAAAAATGTCGATGTCCTCTCCATAGCCACGCCCAATCACTGGCATAGTTTAATGTCGATTTGGGCATGTCAGGCTGGCAAAGATGTCTATGTCGAAAAGCCACTCAGTCACAATCTTTTCGAAGGCAGACAACTCGTAAAAGCGGCAAAAAAGTATGGCAGAATTGTTCAGCATGGCACCCAAAACCGGTCTCTTTCCAAATGGTCCGACCTCGCAAATGAAATTGCTTCGGGCAAGCGCGGGAAATTGGAAGTGGCCCTGGGAACTTGCCACAAACGCAGAAAATCAATTGGGTTTAAGGACAAAACATCCCCTCCTATTGAATTGGATTTCGATGCCTGGACTGGACCGGCAGCCATCGAAGACTACCACGAAAATTTAGTTCATTACAATTGGCATTGGTTCTGGAATTATGGAAATGGAGACATAGGCAACCAGGGAGTTCATCAAATGGACATCGCCCGTTGGATGATCCCCGGCGCGGTGTGGCCAAGCAAAATAGTTTCCATCGGCGGTCGGTTTGGGTACGAAGACCAGGGACAAACAGCTAATACTCAACTCGCAATTTTTGATTATGGGGAATCCCTGCTTGTTTTTGATGTTCGGGGTTTGGAGGGAGAATCAAATATGGGCGTATCCAACCATGTTTATTTCGATGAGAGTAAGAAGCAAACAATCACAAAAAGTCATGGAATCAAAGGAATTAAAGATCCTTTAGCAGGACGTGGGGAAGTTGATGTCTTCGAAAACTTTATCCAAGCAGTACGCAACCGGAAAGAAAGTCATTTGGATGCCCATGTTTATGAAGGCCATGTTTCAAGTGGACTCTGCCACTTGGCAAATGTCTCGTATCGACTTGGTGAAAAGACCGGATTTTCAAATCAAAAGAATACATTTGGAAATAATCAGGCTGCTTCCGAGTATTTCGAGCGTATGAAGGAACACCTCAAGGAAAATGGTTTGAAATTAGAAAATACCGACTATGTTGTTGGGCGAACTTTGGAATTCGACGGATCCACCGAACAAGTGAAGGGTGATGACGAGGCAAATCAATTATTATCTGCGTCCTACCGACCACCTTATGTGGTTCCCCAAAGTGTTTAAAGGCAGGATTTTCACGATCAAGAGTCGAAGGTAAGTTTTAAGATCCTGACTTCATAACCAATGAAATAAGGCATTTTTAATAGTTACCTACTAACTTGGGTTCTTCGTCCCAAAGCAAGTATATTGGATATTTCACTGATTCTCCCAGAAAACATAAAATACCGAAGTCAGTCTTCCACCAATTGGATGCATCGAAGACTTCATTCACCGCACCTGCTGCTTCCACTTTGATTCCACTCCCGTTGAATACTTTCTCAAAAGCCAAAAGTGCCCTGCGGGTATGAAATTCATCAGTCACAATAATGATCCGTTTCCATCCCTCTTTCAGACCCCTTGCCAATGCGTCCTCCGCTTCATCAAAAGTGGAAGTCGCTCCACCAGTCAAGGAGGGAAGAACGCTCCAGTTTGCATCAAACTTCATCCATTTGGACACCGCTTGGGCATATTGTAAATGACTCATTTCTAGCTTTGCAAATTCGCTGTTTTTAGGCTTCTCCGCAGTTACGAAAAGACGGGGGGCATAGCCCTGATTCCAGAGGCGAAGTGTTTCCGGAGTTCTCGAAATTCTACCGCCGGAAAGACAAATGAGTGCATCCGCTCCCTTAGTCGCATTATGGACGCTGAAAAAGTGAGCGTATGCAGGTAAAAGATAAGGATGAAGAAAGAATAAAAGTACAAGCACAGCGAATAAAGTAACGATGGCCCAGAAAAGTTTTCGGACGATACTCATTCAATGATCTTTATGATTCCTTCGATTTCAACGGCTGCTCCAGCGGGTAGTGCAGAGACTCCACAAGCACTCCTTGCTCCCACTCCCTGATCCTCTCCCCAAATCTCCCGCATAAGTTCACTACATCCATTAATTACCTGTGGGTGCTGGGTAAAATCTGGACCTGCATTGACCATGCCGAGTATTTTTACAATTTGGATCACCCGATTCAAACTACCCAGTTCTTTTCGTAAAGTAGCCAATACATTCAATCCTACTTGTCTGGCAGCATCCACCCCCTCCTCCAAGGACAAATCTATCCCTACTTTTCCTACAACTATTGATCCATCTCCCGTGATTGGCAAGTGTCCGGAGAAATAGGCCAAGTCTCCCATTACAATCAATGGTTTATACAACCCCGCAGCTGCTGGGGGATTGGGTAGTTCTATTTTTAAAAATTCAAGTTTTTCTTCGGCATTCATCTTACTTATTTATTTTCATCATAAACTTGTTCAAGGATCAATCCGAGGAAGAAAAGAATTTATAATTGCTCTTCTTTTATAATTCCTATCGAACTTGAAATAAATGATTTTGAAGATGTCATTCATCTTGAACCTTCAAATACTAAACTTCTGCTCCTGAATCTAAAAGAATCTCAACCAACGACCGAAATTATAACCTTCACCGATTGATTCCCGCTGGTTGATGAAACAAACGATTCTCACTTTTTACCAATTTACTGACTTTCCGGATTTCAGGGACTGGAAGCCAATCCTCATTGATCTTGGCATCGAGCACAACATTGTCGGCAGCTTGGTACTGGCAAAAGAAGGGATCAATGCAACCATTTCAGGAGAAGAATTATCAGTTCATGCATTTCTTGAAAAAATTAAGGAAGATTCACGTTTCCAAAAAATAAAACCTCGAATTTCTCAATCTGATCGAACGACATTTTACAGGCTGAAGATATTTCTTAGGGAAGAAATTGTCACCCTTGGCGACGACTCTATCAATCCCTCAAAAATCGTCGGGGAATATGTCGAACCCGAGGATTGGAATTCTCTGCTCGAGGACCCCGAAATCACTTTGGTCGATACGCGTAACGATTATGAGGTTGCGGTTGGAACCTTTGAAGGAGCCATTGATCCAAACACCAAAACCTTTCGAGAATGGCCGGAATTTGTAGAAAATTCTCTAAAAAACAAAGGAAAGGGTAAAATTGCGATGTTTTGCACCGGTGGAATTCGATGTGAAAAAGCATCTTCTCATCTTTTGAAAAATGGATTTAAGAAAGTTTATCATCTAAAAGGAGGCATTCTTAATTACCTTGAGAAAATCAAACCCAATGAAAGCAAGTGGCGGGGAGAGTGCTTTATTTTCGACCATCGAGTATCTGTGGTGCATGGATTAGAGGATGGTGAAACCAAGCTTTGCTTTGGATGCAGGTGGCCACTGCGGGAAGAAGACCTCTCCTCCCCCAACTATGAAGCTGGAGTTTCCTGTCCCAGGTGCGACGATTCTTTAAGCCTTGAAAAAAAGGAAAGTCTTCGCGAAAGACAGAGACAAATGGAAATTGCAAAACAACGCAGACAAGTACACATCGGTCAAAAGATTGAAGATCATTGATAAATTTTTCTCCGCCACTTGCAGGTGGCTTTATCTTCGTGTAATTTTAAGGCATAAAATTTTAAGATGATTCGTAACGAAAAATTCCCCGACCCGCTCGACCAGGAAGAAACTGATCTTCTTCTTCCCACTGCATGGAAAAGTGGATCACTTAAGTACGGTGAATTAGAATTGTTAGCGGAAGGAGGCACTGCGAAGGTCTACCTGACCGATGACAACAATCTCGGAAGAACTGTTGCTTACAAGACTCTTCACACGGATTTGCAGGATTCTACCGTCGAATCCCAACGTTTCCTGCGCGAGGCGCGGGTAACTGCAAACATTCAACACCCTGGGACCTTGCCAGTATATGAATTAGGAAGGGATCGGGCCGGTCAACTTTTCTTTACCATGAAAAAAGTGGATGGTCGGGATTTGAGTAAAATTCTTTTTGACCTCAAACAAGAGGTCCCAGAAATCGTAGACGAATTTTCCTTACCAAGGTTGTTGGATATCTTAATTCAAGTGTGTCAAACCCTTGCCTTCGCACATGACCGAGGGGTGATTCATCGCGACCTTAAACCGGCCAATATAATTATTGGGAAATTTGGCGAAGTCTATGTTTTGGATTGGGGGTTGGCGAAAGTAATGGGCTCAACTTCAATTATCGATAAGGACGAGTATGAAGATTCAGAAGACAAAAAGACCCTACAACTAACCCCGGTGGGTAGACACTACGGGACTCCTTTGTACATGTCACCTGAAATCGCCCGTGGCGATGATGACCTGGACTCCAGGTCAGATGTTTTTTCACTGGGTATAATTCTTTATGAAATGCTTACCTTAGATTCTTTCATGAAAGGAAAAGACATTGTTGAAATCAAAAAGAAATTACTCGAGGAAAACTACCCACTTCCACGTGAACACTCCAAGAAGAGTGAAATTCCCCGCGATTTGGAAGCAGTCTGTTTAAAGGCATTAAAGAGGAATAAATTAGAGCGCTATTCAAGTGTGACTAACCTAATTTCTGACCTGCAAAAATATCGCCACGGGGAAGAAGTTTCTGTCTACTGGTATTCCGGATGGGAAAAGCTGGTACGATGGAATCATAAAAAAGCTTACTGGCTGATTGCCCTTTTGTCAGCCTTGGCAGGAGCCCTAATCAATGCATACCTTGGAAATTGAAAACACCTGATCCAGGGAGTACCCTTTTACTCAGGGAACAAACTGCCTTTGCCAATTTTTTTTGCCCGGCAATGCCTGCACACACAGTTTGCCCCGTGATCGCTGGTATCAACTTTCTCAGAAGATTCAGATGACTGACTGGTCATTTCCCCAAGCATATCCTCGGGTTTTTGAGGATTTTGTGCACTGCCCCTGACAATTTGTGGACTTGCCGGGGACGAGGACATCATCGATTGACCAGAATCCATACTCTTCCTTTCAGAAGGTTGAGCAGGAGGGGAGGAAGAACGCACAGGTTGTGGTTGAAGAGATGATTTTTGAGGAATGGTTTCAAGCGGATTGACCGGGCCACGAACGGAGCTGGATTTGGAGTGGTTTTCAAACTTGGGAACCACGAGGTCAATAAAGTTGGAATTTTCTAATCGGATAGTAGCGAGAAACTTGTCGCTGTTTTCTTGAGCAACCACAAGGAATTCCGATGAGGATGGATGGTATCCTCGGGCACGAACAATTTTACCGACTGGAATGGGTATCTTTACTTGCTGCGAAGAATCCTGAAGGGTAATTGCTTTGTCTTTTATTTCCACCGACATTGGAAACACCATTGTGGTATGCGTTTTCGACCATTCCAGGGCTTGCTCAAGCATGGATTTAGAAACCACAGGTTCCGATTGTATTTTTTCTTTTGGCCGCATTGGTGCCACACGCTGAGCACGTACAATATCGTCTTTCGCCTGGGAAAGCTCGCGCTCTTTTTCCCTTAAATCATCTTTGAGGTCCTGAACATCTTGCATAGACCGAGAAATCGTGGAAGCAAGTTCAGATTTTTCTTCAATCAAAGATTTTTCTTTTTGAACCATTTCTTGGTTTTCATCTTCCAACCTCTTCTTCAGTCCAAGATAAAATTCCTCGTTGGCTTCCAGCTTTTCTACCTCCTTGGAAAGAGTAGCCACTTTTCGTTCGGCTGAATCGTCAATCGAAACAAAAAGCCCAATCATCCCCAAGGTACTGAGAACCGCAACCACCGAAGCAGCAATCGAAAACCAGTTACTCGTTTTTTGGACCGCACTTCCCTTAAAGGCATTTTGCATATTTGCCACCTTGCCCTGCATCTGCTTGAGGGCTTGGTCCTTGCTCGATCCCGCGGAAGAGGCCTGTTGGAGCTGTGCAAGGGAGGCTTGCAACTCTTTTCCCATGTCCACTACTTTTTTATTCCCGTCAACTAAGCGGCCGGAAAGAATACTCGCTACATTCAAGCAGAGTTGCCCACCTGCTACTCCATGTTCACCGATAAATCCAAGCAGACGCTCATGATCCAGTCTCCAAAGAATTGTTTCCCCGATTGATTGAACATTGGCGGATGCAACCCCGCCACTCAAAAAAGCCATTTCACCAAAGGCGGCACTTGCTCCCAAGGTAGCAATTTGCTGGGTTTTTCCCTGGTCGTTTATTTTGGTGATCGCAACCTCTCCGGAAACCACCATGTAAAGGTAACGTTGTTCGTGCCCATCTGCGACCAAGGTCTCATCTTCTGACAAAATCCATTCTCCGCCAAACCGAAGCTCTTCCATCTCGGATGCTCCAATATTGGCGCATAATCCAGTGTTTGGGAGGTCGTAACCCGCCTCCAATACATCTTCACGGTGCAGCAGCTTCATTTCCTATTTAAACTAGTCCTTAAGTCACAACGAGGGCAAGGAAAAGAAAAGTCTAAATGTAATTTTACACTCTCCTCAGTGGCAGTATTTTCCATGTTTCTTTAAGCGCCAAAAATTGTAGGGCCATGCGGCCAGAAATCCAGCTCCCAAAGTAAAAGGCAAAACGCCGAGGGTAATTGCTGGCTCTCCCATCATTCCATAATCGACCACATTCATCGCAATTTCCATTAGCAACATTGAAATCATGCTCATTCCGATCGCCGTACGAAAAGCCTCTTTTGGACCCATTTGCTTCCAAAGAATAATCGTTTCCAGGATTACACTGGTAATTATTCCCGAAGTCATCGCAACAGCCCAAACGAGAGTCCATAAATCCTCGGGGATTGACTCCGGTGCAAAGTGATTCTGAAAAATAAAAATCGCCCCCAAGTCCCCGATTGCACAGCCTGCCAGACAGCCCATAGTATTTTTAGCCGATCGAGTAACACTCATTAATTTTTAAATGTAAATCTCATAATTGATGGACTTCCACAAGTGAAGTAAAGAAGAGAATCATCTTTATTCTTTCTACGGGAAGTTCAGTCAATGCCTGCAAAGCCACCCGGTAGGATTCCAATTGTTTTCTGTGCACATTCACTAGGTCCTCTAATTCCAAATCCTTCGGCAATCGATCGGTTTTAATATCAATAATTTCTGCACCTTCCAGAATTCCATCCTCCGAGAAATATAAAACCACCCGATCAAAAATCCCTTGCAGCAGGACACCTTCTTCGTACATGGCAAAACTCCGCTCTCTCCAAACTTCAACTTTCTCTGCGGGCCGGCAAAAAAGGGCTTCTCCTTTTTGATTGGAAAGTGCCCGGATAAATACCCCCTGAGCCTGTTTGGAATACTGCGAACCATTTTCCATCAGCCATTGCTTTATCGAAGTTTTATTTTCCCACCACTCGACTTTTTCAAAGAGACCATGTACCTCACTTCCCAATCTCTTGCCGACTCCTTGGTTCTTTTGCACCAAATCCGTGACTTTAACCTTATCCGAGTTTTTGTCCGAGGGACGAATTCTAGGGATTGAACGAAAGCGGCGCTCCCTTCGAATTTCCGGGCTGTATAAATTTCTTTCTTTTTCGAGAATTGAAGTTTTCGATTTTTCCATCCACCATTCAGGAGACCCGACGCAGTACGCAAGTTTAAAGCCCTCTCCTCTCTCTCCAACCAGTTGGTTGCATTGTTGGATAAAATCCTCCTCCTCCCGGTGAATAGCACCCAAAGTTTGGGCCAATAAATAAACAAAGTTTTTAGATTTCGAGCGAGCACTGTAGGGCTCAGAAAAAAGATAGAGCCCACGGGCTGGACGGGTCATGCCGACATAAAACTTGCAAAGATTTTCAAAGGCTGCTTCCTCCTCGTCCTCAGTCATTAGGCGAGAGAAATAAGGATCAGATTGTTGAATTATTTTTTTAGGTTTACTCAACACCCAGTCAAATCCAATCCCTGTACTCGATGATTTACGATACAATTCCACCCCATCGCCGGAACTGAATCCACCGGTCGAGCGAAGCCCATCCCCTCCGAGCTCCGGCATGATTACGATATCAAATGTCAGCCCTTTTGACCCATGGATCGTCATGGCTCGAATGCTTGATTCCGTCGCTCCTTTAGAAGTCTCTGTGTTTCGGGCCGCCTCAATAAATAGATCAATGTTCCTCGTCCCACTTTGATCAAAAGTGAGTGCAAGAGAAAGAGTTTCATGCATTCGTTTAGTTACAAATGGCCTGGCTTCAGCCACCACCGACTTCATTGCCCTTCTTCCCCATTCTTTTACGAAAGGAGCAACACCTTGCTCATAGACCAAGGATCTTACTTCTTCCAACAGTTCGTCCAATGAGCCGGAAATATGATCAATAAAGGGACATAACTTGAGGTGTCCCACCGCCCACATGTCAGTTGGATGAATCGAAGCTTGAAGGAGAGACAAGAGAAACTGGGAAAATCCATTATCCTCAGCGGGTAGAGAACCGACTTCTTCTTCCACGGGCATCCCCGGCAGTTCACAACGCAAAAAATCAACAACTGCCCGGGCGGTTTTTCTTTTTTGGGTTAAGATTGCACAAGACCACCCACGGGCTACCGGGTCAATAGTGCGTAATAAATGAGCGATGGCGTGAAAGCGCTCATCTTCAGATTTTGAAGTCCACCATGAGACATTTCCAGTCAAGTCAGCGGTCTTGGGAGATGCCAGATGGAGTCGCCAATTTTCAACCCAACGCGGAATCATCAATTTACTGTCAAAAGTTGTACCAAATACCTGATTAATCGTAGTCAAAATATCTTTCCCCGATCGCCAGGAAAGATTCATATTTTCAATCTTTAATCGCTCCTTAAAATGTTGCTCGAGATGACCAAACAAACGAGAGTCTCCACCACGCCAGCCATAGATGGCCTGCTTTTGATCACCGACGCAAAAGAACATCCTTCTATCTTCCGGGTCATTGATCACCTCTTCCACCAGGGGCTCAATCACTGCCCATTGACTGGGAGAGGTATCCTGGAACTCATCCAGCATCCAATGCTGGTATTTTCGGTCCATCCGATATTCGCGATTCAATTGGGCGAGTTCATTCTCCTTGTTCGAAAGAAGAAGAGGGAGATCAGAAAAAGTAATCCCTCCCTTTTCCAAAACCTGCTTGCGGTAACTGTTTACCACCTTGGTTAAAAGTGAATAAATTCCCTGCGTGCGGATTCCATGAATCTTTAATTCTTCCCCGATTATAAAAGCAGACATTCGCCGGACCGCAGCCACCCAGTCTCCGGAAAATTCGTAATTCTTGCGGTAAAAATTTAGTGCGAAAGAACCACTTTCTGAAACAGATGCTTTCAGCAACCTCTTAAAACCGGTACTCATTTTTTCCATGTCCTTGCCGGGTTTCCATTCTTCAAAATCTAAAAGTGAATCCGACAGTACTTCCTTCATTTTTTCAGTCAATTCTGGCTGAACCATCACTTTTCCTTCTCTCAACCAGTCTCGACAATTGGCACAATCAATTGAAAGATCATACCCCTCAGGAATTTGCTTCCAGGGAGAATTATTAGGCCAAAGATGTTCAATATCTCCCCAATCTTTCGGATTGGGACATTGACTCAGCAAATCCCGGAATGAAATCGACAGTTCCAGCATCCATGAAAAAAATGTTCTGTCCTCCGCTTCAGTCCGTGCCTTTGAAAAAGCATCGATCATCGGCCGACTATCTTTTGTGTTTTCTTCAAAGCACTGCTTCAGACAAGAGAACCATTTCTCGCGAATCGAGGCCGCGTCCATCAGGTCAAATCCTACAGCTAATCCGTATTCCAGAGGGGCGGAGGAAAGAATTGAAAAGAAAAAAGAATCCAATGTTCCCAAGGTCAGCCGATTCATAACCCGGAGCAATTCTGAGATTTTTTCCCTTAATCGAATCGGAGTGATTTCGAACCCAAATTTTTTCTCCAATTCTTGCCTTGAACTTGGCTCCTTGGCTGCCTTGGCTAACTTTTGAAGAATCGCATCGAAAAACTCACCCGCCGCTTTTCGCGAAAAGGTCAGGGCTACGATGCTCTCTGGTTTAAAATCCAACAGCAATAAAAAGAGAAAACGGTCGGTCAATTGATAGGTCTTACCACTCCCTGCCGAAGCCTTGATCAATTCCCTCAATTCGATTTTCTGGTTTCCTCTCATCCAATAAACCGTTCGGTTGCATTCTCAGGGGAGTGAAAAAACAGCTGCTCAAAATCATCATATTCTACTTTAGAAATCGGTTTGTGGTCGGCGGGATCAATTAGGTCTTCGATTACACCAACGGCACATCTTCTCGCCTGTTTAATGAGTGTCTCATTCAACTCAGTCCAGGAATGAATTCCAATTTCCTCCTCCTTTGCAGGCAGGTTGAAAATTCCAACCTCCACGCTTTCCCCGCCCTCCTTCAGCAATACTTTTTCCGCCCACAATTGATACAAGGGTAATTGCAGATCAATCCATCTCTTGTTCTTTCCTTCCACCTCGAACCTGGAATATTCGGGGAATTCATCCCAACGGGCATAGCCTCCGCGTAGGTGTAAGGTATCGGGTCCCTTGGATCCAGTTTTATAATCCAGCAATCGATAAATTCCTCTTTCGGAGTGGTAATCAATGCGATCGATTTTCCCCACGATCCGCACGCTTCTTTCCGTTTGTAAATGATCATCTTTTCCTTGCAAAACCTGCCAGTCGGAAGGATCTTTTGATCCCCGTGTATCAAGATGGAATTTCTCTTCCACCCGGTGAATTTCCCATCCCTTGGAAAGATCAATTTCGTGCAATGCAGAAACTTTCTGTAGACGTCTCTCAATTGCAGCTTTTTGTTGCCGGAGGGAAAGGCCAGGATTTTTTCCATATTGCTTAAAAAACTCGTCCTCCAGTCGATTTCTTAGTTCTATAAAAATTTCCTTTCGGTCCATTTTTTTGATTCTTTCTTGGTCGAGTGCTTCGAGCGTGGAATGAACCAAGGTTCCAAAATCCATGACATCAGCTTCGGCTTTTTGAGAATCCAATTTTCTCATATCGAATTTCTGTTTTAAATAAAACCGAAAGGGACAGGCGAGAAAGGATCGAAAGGAAGTAACCGAAATTCTTCTGATCGGCACATACTTCCCGGGATTTAATTTCCACGGATAGGACCAAGCTGGGTTCTCTTGCGGTGGAAGAGCTTCACCAAATAACTTTTCGACCCGATCAGGCAGTAGATTTTCATCCTTTGAATTACAAAGGAACAAGAGCGGGGAAGGTTTTAAGGGGGATCCGTCCCGGCTGAATTTGCCTAGGACAAAATCAATCCGTGAATTCCCCTGATGTGAAGAAAGTAGCCAATGGAGTAAGTATGAATCTCTCCCTGAGCGGTCCTCATCCGTCCATAATCGGAGCTCCCGGCGTAAAGACTGTGGAATAAATGTGTCCATCGGAAGCGACTCGGGAAGAAAGGAATCATTACACCCTAAAACGATTAGTCTTGATGCATCTGCCCATGGTAGTTCCAGCCAACCGTGCAGATTAATCTCATTCTCCCTTGCTTCCTTACTCCAACTAGACTGGGCAATCATTCCCAGCAACAAAGAGAATCTCTCCTCCGCATTCAATTCCCTTACCTTTTTCATTTCGTGCAACCAATCACCAATAGTGGGCAAGACCTGAAAGTAGGATTGATCTTCCGGTTTGCTTTGATCAAATTCATACTCGGCAAGTGCCTGAATAATTAAATTATTTAATTCTCCCTCAAAGTCTTTGCCTTTCAGGCGCTTCATCAAATTGGATACTTCATTCAAGGGCTCCGCTACGCTTTTTTCATCTTTCCTGGCAAAATAAATTCCATCTTCCAGACTCTGAGGAAGATGCTCCGTGTGCAGACAGTCCAAGTCTTCAAACCATGTACGAACCTCCCCCTCAATTTTCTGCCCTTCCAACCAATCAGCAGTCAGTGGAAACCGCATTAAATTAATCGCCTCTTTCATTCCTCCGCTACGAAATAATTCATGCATTGCTTTCAACCACGAATAGAGCGGCGAATGATTTCCTGCTTCACCTTCGGGATCAAAAAAAACCGGCTGGCCCGGCCTTGTTTCTTCACTTTCCGAGAGGGCTTGCTTGACCTCGGCATCAAGCACTCCGATATTAAATTTTTCTTCACCCACCCCTGGTATCAGGTCCATAAAATCAAGTGCAAGACGGGCTTGTTCACGCGGATCATAAGTCAGGTGTAATTGTTCGTCAGAGAGATCGAGCGGTCTTGATTCCCAGGCAGAACAAATGGGTCGACCAAATTGGTCGAAGGACTCGTTTTCTTCACCCCTTGCACAAAAAACGACCACATTCACGGGCGTTCCTTTTTTTATGAGATTCTCCAAGGCTGTTTTTACAAGGTCTGGAAATCCAGATACTCCAAGTAAGACCACCCGCTCGATCCCGTGCCCCGCAATTGGATTATGCACCCCTCTTCTACGGGCATCCATTGGATCTAGCATTCCTTCCAGTTGCATTCTTTCACGATACAATTTTTCCAAGCGTGCCAAGTCCGACCATCGATCCTGCTCCCCCCACTTTTCGGTCAATCTGCTCTGCTCGACCGATTCACAATCGTAATTTGCTTCGGCCAAGGTTTCTCGTAAATTAAGCATCGACTGGGCCATTGCTAATCCCCACGAGACATCAAGAATTTCGGGTGTCTGAGGAAACAGATTTTCAAACTGCGAAAGATCTTGTCCTTTCAGAGTTAAAGTCCAAATGGCCAAGCTCTGCAGAGCAGACGCGACTTGGAAGCCATCAATCAATTCACCGCCTGGCTTAATCAAGGATCCGGGTGTACTCATAACAGGAAGCAGGCAGGCTGAATCTTTTTCCTTGGCAAACTGGGCCAGGCTTTCCTTGATCCTCCTGGCTCCTCCACTGGTTTGGGTTAAAACTCTGAGGTGCGAAAGGTCGATAAAATCTTCTCTCTTTGATTGTGCGACCAACCAGAAAACCGATTGCTCCACCGCCGATTCGCACCAATCCAGAACGACCTTTTCGGGCTCCATCTCGAAAATCAAATTTACGCTGCCCTCAAGGAGTGCGAAGAAAGGGAGTGCTCGATGGATTGAAAAATTTTCTTAACCACTGGCACAGCCACGGAATTCCCAAATTGCTTATAACAAACATTGCGTCGGGAATGGAGTTGGAATTCCTCAGGGAAACCCATTATGCGACGGCACTCTTCCGGATGGAGACGGCGAATTTTCCCACCGATCCAATACATTCCAGTCTTGGCACCGATTCCACCCCCAAATGCGGAGAGTGTTATGGCGTGGCCCTTTGCACTGTAGACCCGCTCGCCCTGCCCCCCCTTCCCTACTGAGCCAATTCTCAAGGGCCGGTTTTCACGTTCGGTAGGTAGATCCTCGTTCAGTCTCAAATCCGATCGATTGACCACCAAGTCTTTGAGTCTTGGGTCCTCTTCAGGCAAGAGGAAATCTTCCACCGCAAGTTCGTCATCCGAAGGTTCGGGGAATTTGAAATTTGAAATTCCCAAGTCATTGCGGAAGCAAACAAAATAAATTCGTTCCCGCTTTTGAGCCACCCCGTAGCGAGAGGCATTAAGCACGGAATGATGGACCTGATACCCCAACTTCGTAAGTAGTCTAGAAGTTGTGGCAAGCGTCTTACCGCCGTCATGCCCAACAAAATTCTTCACATTTTCAAGAAAAAGAACACTTGGATTGTGATAATCCGCAATTCGCAATATTTCGTGGAGCAGAGTTCCGCGGGCATCCCCGAATCCTCCGCGGTTTCCAGATATACTAAATGGCTGGCAAGGAAATCCGCCGCACAAAATATCATGCCTAGGTATGGAAGTGGACTCAACTTCACACAAATCCCCGGTTGGACGTTCGTGGTAATTCAATTCGTAAGTTTCTTGTGCATCCCTATCCCAGTCCGAGGAAAAAACACAAGTGTGCCCCCCGTTCTCAAGTGCTTCTCGAAAGCCTCCAATCCCGCAGAATAAATCAATGAATTGCATAACTCCAGTTCTCACTCACCCCCATGAAAAATAGGTAAATTGAAAGACTTAGGGAATCAACTCGAAAGACACATCTTTAAACTATACATCGCATAGTTCGACTGCTTCAGCCAGTCCTTGTATAGGGTCCCGGGTTGGTATGAATTCCTGTCCCACAAATCCTTCGTAACCTTCTTTGAGCAGAGCCTTCATAATCGGTGGATAATTGATCTCTTGCTTATCGTCCAGTTCTCCACGTCCCGGATTGCCCGCAGTGTGGACATGGCCGATCATTTCTCCGCACTCTCCGATTCGTCGGATGACGTCGCCATCCATGATCTGGACATGGTAAATATCAAAGAGAAGTTTGACTCTTGGCGAACCCACCGCATGGAGAATTTCCATGCAGTAGTCAGTGTGGTCGCCTTGGTATCCCGGGTGGCCTTTGTTAGGATCAGTTCCATCCCTGCTATTGAGCATCTCGAGGCAAACAGTAACTCCTTTTTTCTCTGCGTAACCTGCCACTTTCTTAAAGCCCTTAATGCAATTTTTTGCACCATCCTCCAAGGAAAAGTTCTCCGAAAATCCAGTGAACGCAATCACATTGGGACAGCCAAAATCGGCAGACTCGTCGATCGCCTGCTTGGTCGCCTCGATCAGCCAGGGGTGGTATTCGGGATTATTAAATCCTTTAATGAAAGGTTTTCCATCGACCGGGATTCCGGAAATCGCACAGGTCAACCCATGCTTTTTCAAAATCGGCCAGTTCTTAGAGTTGATCAATTCAATACTCTTGCATCCAAGGCGTTTCGCTTGCCTACAAGTCTCCTCCACACTCCAGTAATCGGAAAAGCACCAGGAGACTACAGACTGATTAATACGTCCTTTCTTCACTCCTCTTTTCCTTTCCTCTTTTGCCAACCCCGCATTTGGCGCACCGACCAAACTACCAGCCACCAACCCAGTGGTTGCACCTTTGATCATTGATCGGCGGGAGAGTCCATCTATTGAGAAAGCGGAAGAAGTTTTTAAATGTTTCACAATTTTGATTTTTACCGCCTTCCCTTTGATGGCAAGAGGGAAATCAGAAACAAGCTATAAAAATTAAAGAATAAATCTTAGAAATTTTGAGCCCGATAAATCCCTGCCAAAAATAGACTAATCCCGAGCTTGCCATAGTTTTTCAATTTCGCTTCCATACACAGATATGAGCCATTATATCGCGATGAACCGCTTTCGTATTGTCAAAGGCCACGAGTCTGATTTTGAGGACATTTGGAAGACCCGAACCACCTTTTTAGAGGAAGTGTCCGGCTTCATTAAGTTCAATCTTCTCAAGGGTCCGGCAGGGGAAGAATTCACTCTATACGCCTCCCACACCCTCTGGAATTCTGAGGCCGACTTTGAAGCCTGGACAAAGTCAGAGGCATTCAGGAAAGCCCATTCGGGTGCTGGCAACCGCGGGCATTTGTATTTGGGACACCCCGAATTTGAAGGATTCAATGTAGTCGACGGTGCATCGGTTTCCGTCTAGTAGACCTTCTCAGGCTTGACAACAAATAGTCCCAAAGCTTCATATAAATAAGTGGATAACTTGGTTTATGGACTGGCGGGAATGGCCATCGGAATTGGCTTTTTACTTGTATTTATCGTGCGGCAACGCAGCCAGCAGGGCGGGGTTGATTCACTGAGTACGGAAAACCGATTGCTCAAGGAAGAAATCAAGCGCGGGGGGGTATTGGAAAAAGAGTTACGAGAAAGTTTAAGGCAGGCGGAAATAGATCGAGCGGAGATGACGACCCTCAATGAAGAATTGAATAAAAGACTCGAACATCAGCTAGAAGAACAGGAAAGTCTTGCCAAGCAGATGCAGGAGAGATTCGAAAATCTGGCCAATAAAATTCTTGAACAAAAAAGTGCCAAGTTCACTGAAACCAACAAAGAAAATTTAAAAAATGTCCTCGAGCCTTTGGACAAAGACATCCGGGCTTTTCGCAAAAAAGTCGAGGACATCCACGAAAAAGACCTTTCCCAACAAGCATCGCTTAAAGAGTTTCTTGGAAATCTACAACTGGCACAGACTCAATTAAGCGAGGAAGCTCGGAACCTGACCACTGCCCTAAAAGGGGATTCCAAAAAGCAGGGGGACTGGGGAGAATTTATTCTGGAGCGCACACTCGAAGCATCTGGGTTGGTAAAAGGTCAGGAATTTTTAATGCAGGAAACTTTTGATCGCCAGCGTCCGGACGCAGTCATTCGTCTTCCCGAGGATCGTGCAATCGTAGTCGACTCGAAGGTCTCACTTACTGCCTACGAACGTTCAATTTCTCTCGAAGACGAGGAGCTCCGCAACCAAGCCCTCAAAGAACATTTGCAATCCTTAAAAAAGCATGTCGACGAACTCTCTGACAAAGACTACTCCGCAATCGAACAGATTAACGCTCCGGACTTCGTACTCTTGTTTGTTCCAGTAGAGCCTGCATTTGGAGCGGCATTACGCGAGGACCCTAATCTCTACCAATATGCATTCGATCGAAAAATTGTGCTCGTTACTTCCACCACTTTAATGGCTACAATCAAGACAGTGGCCAACCTCTGGAAATTGGAAAAACAAAATAAACACGCCCATGAGATTGCCCGCCAGGCTGGCAATCTTTACGATAAATTTATTGGATTTCTAGGCAACATTGAAGACATCGGTAAGGCTCTTCAAAAAGCTACTGATGCCCACGAAAAAGGAGTCGGGCAATTGTCTTCCGGTTCGGGCAATTTAATCAGTCGGGTGGAAAAACTAAGAGCCCTCGGGATTCGTGCCAAAAAGGAATTACCCGCTTCATTCGCAAGTAAACTTGAATCGGAGGATACTCACGATCAGGAAATTCTTTCTTTCGCCGAAGAGGACAAGAACCTGGAGGATGAAGGAGACGAACTTAATTCTAGTTAGTTGCGAGTACTCAATGTTACAATCGTAAAGAGATCGCACATGGATTTCTCCGAACGAAATCAAAATTCCCACCCCTGCAAAGCATGTCCTCAAACATTACCCAATCTTTTTTTTCAGTTCTTTTGATAATTCCGGTCTTGTTCGGATCCCTAGATGGGTCGGAACGCCCTAATATTTTATGGATCACTGCCGAAGACATGAGCCCGGTGCTTGGATGTTATGGAAATTCTGACGCGGTCACTCCCAACCTCGATAAATTTTCCAGGGAGAGCGTCCGTTACACTCACGCCTTTGCTTCCGCACCAGTCTGTTCCCCCTCGCGTTCCTGCCTGATTCAGGGGGCATACCCGCCCTCTCTCGGCACTCAGCAAATGCGATCCGGATTTCCCCTCCCTTCCTACATGACCGGCTTTCCCGCACGGCTGCGAAAGGAAGGCTACTTCACCACCAACAATGTCAAGACCGACTATAACTCGGGGAACCTTGAAAATATTATCGAGCAATCTTGGAATGAAAATTCCACCGAGGCTCATTGGCGCAAACGCGAAAATAAAGAGTCTCCCTTCTTCTCTGTCTTTAACTTAATGACCTCTCACCAGAGCCGCACCATGGTTTGGCCGTATGATCGATTCAAAAAGGAAATTCAGTCAAAGTTGAAGGAACAAGAAATCCATGACCCAACAAAAATCTTCCTTCCGCCCTACTACCCCGACACCCCGGTCGTCCGCAAAACCGTGGCCCGCTTTCATGATTGCATAACCATGATGGACAAAGAGGTGGGTCTGATACTCCTTCAACTCGAAGATGACGGGCTGGCCGAGAACACCATCGTCTTCTTTTTTTCAGACCATGGATCGGGCATGCCCCGTCACAAACGAGCACTTCTGGACAGTGGGATGCATGTCCCGCTTTTAATAAGATTTCCGGAAAAATGGAAATTCCTCGCCCCTGTCATTCCCGGACAAAAAACCGACCGAATGGTCGCATTTGTCGACTTTGCTCCCACTGTGCTTAGTATTACCTCAACACCAATTCCCAGTTACATGCAGGGAAAACCATTTCTCGGACCGAAAGCCTCCAAGCCAAGAACTCATGCTTTCGGACATCGGGACCGAGTGGATGAAGTCCGCGATCTTGCCCGCTCAGTGAGAGACGGCAGGTTCCGCTACATCCGTAACTACATGCCCCATCTCGGCTACAACCAACCGACCGCCTGGCCGGATCTCGGAGAAATAAGGCATGAATTTTATCGAATTTCCACAGGTGATCTAAAAAACCCCGCCCAATCACACTTCACAAGTCCGACCCGTCCGGTTGAAGAGCTTTACGACTGCAAAAATGATCCTCAAAACCTTTATAATTTGGCCGATTCCAGGGACCACGAAAATATCGTCCAGCTCATGCGAGGGCAATTACACCAGCACCTCATTCAGTCCCGCGACCTCGGATTTCTTCCCGAGTATGAGGCATGGGAAAAATTGAAGGGCAGTTCCGGATGGGAGGTTGGAAGGTCCGGTAAAATAAATTTCAAAGCTATCCTTCAAGCTGCCAATGCAGTTGGAACTGCAGGCGAACAAAAATTACTCCACCTTTTACAATCCGAAATTGAAGCCGTCCGCTACTGGGCGGCAATCGGATTGACTGCACGAAAGGAAAAACCAACCGAAGAGGGAATCCTTAGGTTGAGAGAAGCACTTCAGGATTCTTCCCCCTCGGTTCGAATCGAAGCAGCCAATGCCCTGGCCTTGCAAGGCGAAATCAAATTGGCAATTCCGGTACTGATCAAAGAACTCAAGCACCAAAACTTGATCGTGGTGACTCATGCGGCTCGGACTATAGAATTATTGGGAGTAAAGGCAAAAGATGCCCTGCCATCGATGAAAGCATGCCTTAACAGGGCTCACCAAATCCGTCCACCCGATCTATCACCGGTCATTGTTTTACCCGGTGATCAGGATATGGCTATGTTTGTTGGTTTTTCATGCCAGGCCTTCATCAATCAATTCAAATAATTGATTTCCGCAATCCTCGGCAAACACTCCAAACTATCGGGTTTGTTCGAGAGCTTCACCATATTGAGTCCCGGTAAGTACTTTTTTCAAAGCAGTGTAGTCGGCCTGCAAAGATTGCTCCAAAACAGAATAATAAAGTTCTGAATGATAAAAGCAGGTGGCCACATCGGCATCGATTAATTCGATGTCTTTTTCACGCACCGTCGGCATTCTCAGGAGTCGACCACGGGTAAAATTTTTCAGTTTTAAAATATAATCAGAGGCATTCAGGGAAATTATTTTCTTCATTAAAATTGCATTCTTCAAGCGGTTTAAATCATTCTTGTTTCTTAGAAATAGGACCTGCTTGGGAGCGAATTCCGGGCTGATCTTGTTCGATTCGAGTAAAAGGGAACGCCAAGTATTTTCATCCGGACAATCGACGATTTTAATTTCCGGAATCGGCTCATCGAGCAACTGCTCAACCCCCGTTGTATCCCTTCGCATCCGAAAGCAGAGCCCGACCGCCTTGCCACTTTCTTTCTCCTCCAAAACAAAGGGGGCCTCTTTTTTTAGGTAATCAGTGAGAAAACGAACTTTTATTCCCGAGCCACCTCCTTCTTCTTTTTCGAAGAAAATTAAACGGTCATCGTCCAACACCTCAGAAGCATCCTGCCGCTTGAGTACTTCATAAATTTGCCTGCGGACCAAGGCATCCTCTCCTGGTACTGCCTCGTTGGCAAAATTCTCATAAGGGTATTGCCCGGATAATTTGGGATGGTCCACCACGACTCGATCGACTGCATCCTGTAATTGTTGTAAACCTTTGTTTTCTGTGAGGTACCGCAAGTCGAATGTGTCCTCCGCCCGGATTCTGTATGCATCACGAAATAAGCGATGACCGAATTGATCAAAGAGATCGTCATCTTTGGGCATTCCTGCGTGAACGGGACTGTCGTCAGGGAGAACAGAAGGAGTAATTACAATGATTACCTCCCTTTTCTGTCCGGTTTGTGTCTTCGATTGAAAGAGAGTCCCAAGAATCGGAAGTTCGCCCAGTACTGGAACTTTGCTCGTAGATTCTTCAGAATCCTTGGCAATAAGACCGCCCACAATGAAGGGAGTATCGTTGGCAATCCTGGCGTAGGTTTTGACTTCTCGAACTGAGAGAGTGGGAGAACGGGCCAGTTCATAATTTCCGGCTCCGATCACCACCTTGTCCTTCCCTGGTACTTGAGCCGATACGGCGGCGTTTATTTGGAGGGACACTTCATTTCCATCACGGCTGATCCGAGGTCGTACTGCAAGTTCGATTCCTGCAGTCACTTCGCGAAAATCAACCGAGCTGACATAGTCTTTGACGAACTTTGTACTGGCGATCGGAATTTTTTCCGAAACATTTATGTATGCCATTCGATTATCCAGAGTGAGTACGCTTGGGCGCGACAAAACCTGGGCAGATCCATCTTCAACCAGTGCCTGTAGTCGAATGTTAAATTCGCGGAATACATTGGTGATCGTTGCATCGAACTGGGCGGTGCCAGTTGCTGGATGGGTAATTCTTCCAAGAACCAGATTATCAGTCGCACCTCCCAGTTTTTGATTAATAAAATTCCCGCCCGAAAGTGAGTTTTTTCCTGAACTAAAG
Source organism: Opitutia bacterium (assembly GCA_002726435.1). Taxonomy (GTDB): domain Bacteria; phylum Verrucomicrobiota; class Verrucomicrobiia; order Opitutales; family Seribacteraceae; genus Seribacter. Next base: position 24,028 of record PBSV01000081.1, read on the forward strand.
TCCCATTCCACTCCTAGTTCGTCCAGTGCAATTGAAGAAATTTCCAGAACCATTGCTTCGATCATAATTTTGCGTGCGGGGAGATCAATTTGCTCCTCGATGATTTTTCTTACTTGGCCCGCTTTTTCAGGAAAATTTGGATCAAAAAATAGAAGCAATTCATGAATTGGGTCAGTTTCAGTGTGTGGAAATACTTTGGAATGGTCGGGTACGGTCTCGTGAAAATTTGTTGTCGGAAGAGCAACCACGACCGGCAACTGGTCTCGGTTTACCTCCTGCTTTGGATCTCCGACACGAACTCCGAATAATTTCAATAATTGCGTGCATCGGGCGGGATCGACATAGCTCAGGCGGATTCTTTCCGAAACCATTGGCACTTGCAATTCCTCCGCTTCCAAACCAATCAAAAGAGAATTTCCCAGATAAATCAGGAAGATTTTTAAGAGCCAAAATTTTCGAAGAATATTCTTTTTCATAATTGTGATTCTGTGCTTGGAGAACTGGAATCAGGGAATAAGTCAGAGAAAAATGTCTGCAATGTTTTCGCCACCCCTTTCTTCCGCCTTTTGTCCAATGGGGTTTTGTTTTTCTTTTCCGCCCTCCATTTACTGCGCTCGATTTGGTCTTTTGAAAAGTTCAAGTTTTGATTGAGACGAGCCAGGAACTTTCCATTTTTCTTGGCTATTTTTCGGATTCTCACCCCTTCATAAGCCATCACCACCACTTCGCTCGTTGCCCGGATGGTTGAAGATCTTTCTTTACGGCCCATTACGCAATCTTCTCCAATGTGTCGGCCTGCTTGAACAACCTCGATCTTTTTTTCCGCTTCTTCGCCTGAAAAGGAACAAAAGGACTGGAGAAGTCCCTCGACAACGAGGTAGAGTGTGTCACCGCTGTCCCCTTGCTCGTAAAGGGTTTCTCCGGCTTCCAGTTTCAAGCGTCGCTGGCCTACTCTCACTTCCCGTATCTCTTCTTCGGAGAGAATACTGAAGAGTTCATTTTTTGTGATCATTTCCTCGTAATTCACTTTTTCGTGAAGATTGAGGAGAGGAAGTTTACCACTAGTCTCCATAAAGACTCTTTCCTTTGGCATTGCAGGAGCGAGGCCCGCAAGTGCGAGGTGTTCCAAAATACTTTTGTTTACAAGATGCCTCGATTCATTGGGTGACAGGTTAACTGGAAGAATAAAGTATCGGACTTCGTAGCCTTGTCCATCCATCATGGTTTTATCAAGACGGACTTCGGGGGCAGGATCTTCGAGAATTTTTTCATTGTCCACCAAGGCATGAATACCAGCAGTCAAGACCCGTATTGCACGATTTGGAGGAATTGAATAATCGAGGACAAAATCCAGATCGATCCTGAAATGTGGCTTCGGTTGCATATAGTTGGTAAGAATGGCTTCTCCCATTTTACTATTTGGAATCACCACCATGTTTTTCTTCGTCGTTTTCAAACGGGTGGTTCTCCAATTGATTTCGATCACTTGACCGATAATATGAGTTTCTCTTCTGTTTTGATGGATCATTACCCAATCACCGATTCGAAATGGTTGTTCCACATGCATCGATAATCCGATGAAAACATCAAGGATCACATTCCGCAGGGCAATTCCAACAACGATTCCAAAAACTCCGGATGTTGCCCAAATACCAGTTACCGACTGATTAAAGACCGTTGCCAAAACTCCCATAGTTGCAACCCCAAACAAAATCATTGCGGTCACATCTTTCGGCAACCGGGGAACGGGACGGCCCGATATTCCAGCAATCAATCCATCCCATACGAATACCGTGACTAGTCGCTGCACAAGAAAAGTAGCGGACAACCACATGCCGATTTGGGAACCATAATTTAAAGAGATTAGAAACACATCCGAAACATTGCCCAAAAAATTATCCGCAATCTCCCTGTGCGAGAGAAGGAAAACTAAAAAGAAGCAAAAGGCAAAGGACGGAATCAGCAAACGCTTCAAGGTTACCCATCCAGGGAGTTGTGATTGGTTGTGTTTCAAGGATTTCATTTTTCCTCTCCCTTTGAATCCCTAAAGTTTCTGGCTTCATACTCTTTCATTAATCTCGCCATCATCGCAAATCGTGGAATTGGTATGTCCTGTCCCTCGTGCCTGATCACATCCAGGATCGCTCCCAGACTTTGATTCACGAATTGATTAAAATTGTAGGTCTCTCCCAACTCCGAACAGATTTCCTTCACTTCCTCGAATGTCTTCTCGGAAACGCGGATCGTCACTGTTTTTCCTTTTGCCAAAAAACCACTCAAAACAAATTCTCTTGCATTGCAATGTTTTTATTGTAATTTGTTTGTTATACATATTTATATTGCATTGCAATAAATAGCATTGAATTTTAGCAAATAATAAGGATAAAATCGTCTTGAACTGATATTAGCTATTAATATTATTAA
>PBSV01000082.1 GCA_002726435.1 Opitutia bacterium
AACTCGAATCTTTTACACGGGAGGAACAAGTGGATCCCCGCAACCAATTTTTCATGATAAAAATAGTATCGAAAATGCTTCTCTCGGATTGAGAGAACGAGTGAAAGAATCTAAATTTAATGCTGTTTGCTGCCTGCCACTTCATCATGTTGGGGGATGGATGCAGATAGAAAGAGCTATAAAATTCGGAGGAAGGGTTTTTTTTTGTGATTACCATGACTTAATTAATCAAGATTTGAGGACTATAATATCGGAGAGATGGATCTCCCTTGTACCTGCTCAACTTTTCGAATTAATTAAGTCTCCCACAGCTTGCAGGAATTTAAGAAAGGCATCTGGAATTTTTCTTGGAGGTGGCAGGTTGCCCAAAGTTTTAGCTGAAAAAGCACGGGGCGAAAATATTCCACTCTGTCCCTGTTATGGAATGACAGAGACGGCGGGAATGATTACCTTGTTAAAATCAGGTGATTTCTTAAACGGTCAGGATGGGGTGGGGGAAGAATTGAGTCATGTCTCCATCCGCAGTCTGAGAACGGATAATCAAATAATTGTTCGAACAAATAGCTTATGTTTTAGAAAAGGAGATCAAATCCTTGATCAAAACGAATGGTTATTTACAATGGACTCTGGAACAAAAAAAGAAGGAATTGGTTGGCAAATTGGAACTAGACTCGATCGCACGATTAAAAGTGGTGGAGAAAAAGTAAATCCTAGTGTGATCGAAGATACTATTTTGCAGTCCGGTATTGTAGAAAAGTGTATCGTCTCAGGAATTAAAGATGATCGATGGGGAGAAAAAGTAGTGGTTTATTTAGTAATGGAAAAGTCAAAGTTAGGCTGCCTAAAGGAGCAAACCAAGCTCAAGCTTAAAAACCATGAGTATCCTAAAGAGTGGAATTTGGTAGACCATCTCCCAGTCTCAGAAATGGGAAAATTTAGAATGAAGAGTTAAAAGGATTCTACTATTTCGTCGGCTAATCCGTATTCAATTGCTTCTTGTGCGTTAAGATAAAAATCACGATCAGTGTCTTTTTGGATTTTTTCCAACGGTTGTCCCGATGTGCGAGCGAGTATACCATTTAATTCCTCTCTCAATTTTTCCATCTCCTGTGCCTGTATATTAATATCAACAGCGGTAGCTTGCATTCTGCCAGTAATTAATGGCTGATGTATCAACACTCTGGAGTGTGGATAGAGCAACCGTTTGCCTTTCGTAGCTCCGCAAAGAAGAATGGACCCCATGCTTGCTGCCATTCCTGTAACTACAACCGTAATTGGAGAACTGATTAGTTGCATGGTGTCGAAAATAGCCATTCCTGCAGTGATTGAACCACCAGGAGAATTAATGTAAAAAGTAATTTCCTTTCCAGGCTCTTTAGACTCTAAATAGAGAAGTTTTTCAGTTAAATCACGGGCGGACCGATCACTCACTTCTCCCCATAGGAAAACTTTTCTTTTTTCAAGAAAATTACTTTGGATTTGCTCCGAAACGGAGTCGTTTTTTTTGCCTTTTTCTTCGTTCATTTTTATAAATTCTCAAATTCTTTTTTAGATTCAAGCATTTTGATTCTTTTTAGGTGTCGTCCTCCCTCAAATTTCGCATCTAGCCAAGCACTAACGATTTGAAGAGCCAACTCCAGTGACATTTGCCTTTGTCCAAGAGCGATGACATTCGCGTTGTTATGTTCCTTGGCTAGTTTAGCTGTTTCGGTAGACCAACATAAGGCACAGCGAACACCTTTCACTTTATTGGCAGCGATTGCTTCTCCATTGCCACTGCCACCAAGAACAATTCCAAAGTCGCACAAACCATCTGCAACCGCTTGGGCAGCAGGCTTAACAAAATTTGGGTAATCAACAGAGTCTTCCGAAAAAGTTCCGAAATCTTTGGTTTGATAATGACCTTTATGCAGAAACGATTTAATTTCTTCTTTGTATCCAAAACCAGCATGGTCTGTTCCTAGAGCAACTGTAAGAATATCTCTGGTCATGAAAATTGAATAAATATTTACTTTATTTAAATTCTTTTAGTCCGAGGAGAACTTGAATTCAAATGAGACCCAATTCCATTTTACCTTCCTCTGAAATCAGATCTTGCGTCCATGGTGGGTCCCAAACGATCTCAACAATAGCATCATCAATACCCGACAATTCAAGAACTTTATTTTTTACATCATCAGCTATTACTGGTCCCATGCCACATCCTGGAGCGGTTAAAGTTAAATCGACGAAGGCCACGCGACCACGATCATCAGTTTCCTCGATTTCAACTCTATAAATCAAACCAAGGTCAACTACATTGACTGGTATTTCTGGGTCAAAAACAGACCTCAGGCTCTGTTTAATTTCTTCCGAACCAACAGGCTCGAGATTTTTTGATTGGTCTGCGGCCTTTGGGGAATCAGAAATCTCTTCGCCAAGAGCATCTGCGTCCCTTGCTGCAATCCTATACATGCCTTGCAAGGTCATAACTGTGAAGTTACCACCGAGTCGATGGGTTATTGTAACTTTTTCGTCTCTTTCCAGAGTAAATTCCTCACCGTGAGGAATAAGTGTGGCAATAACATCACGAGTCAAATGTACTTCCTGTTGTAAATTACTCATTTTTTTCAAATTGGGATTCTATCTTTTTACGAATGTGCTCTCTTTCGTTTTCATTTCGAATTTTATCAACAATCTCTTCAAAAAAACCAAGGGCAATTAATTTTTCTGCGGCAGGTTGTGGAATACCCCGTGCTAAGAGATAAAAGAGTTCCCCTTCATCAATCCTGCTAGTGGTCGCTCCATGACTGCATTTTACTTCATTCGCCAATATCTCTAATCCGGGAAGAGAATCGGCTTCTGCTTTGCCGCTAAGTAAAAGGTTTCGGTTGGATTGATAAGCATCGGTTGAGGAAGCAGAATTATCCACTTTTATCATACCTGAAAAAATAGACTTTGATTCCCCCGACAAGGCATTTTTACAAACTAAATTGCTCCTGCCATGAGGTGCAAGGTGATGTTGCATGGTTCTTTGGTCAAATAATTGTTTTTCCTGCCCGAAAAATAGAGAATAATTTTCGAAGACAGCCCCTTCTCCAAGAAGACTTCCTTTTGTTTCAACCCTGCTTTGTGCTGACCCAAGGTGAATCGTTGTGTTGGTTATCGAGGCGTTCCTGCCTATATTGAAGTGTTCAAGTTGATACAAAGTGGATGAATGATCACAACTTTGAAAAAGGATTCTATTTAACTTTGCACCTTCCCCCAGTTCGATGTGAGTAACATTTCCAAAAAGTGAGGAAGAATTCAATCCCTCCGAATCAATACTTTCAAATAAGGTAGCTTCGGCAAAGGGTTCTAGAATAATCGTATTTCTATGAAACAAAGCTGATGAATCGTTTGCAGTTGAATGCGAAACTTTCATTGGATGAAGGCAAGGATCAGCGTTTTTTTCGAGGTGTAGGTAGAAACCTGTGTGTGCCAAAGAAGAAATCAAATGAAAAATATCACCTGCACCCAAGTCCGGACCATGTAAATCAATATGAGAAGCCAATACATCGGGACGATCCAAAATCATCTTTTCAACAGTTTCGAATGTAATTCCTGGATGATCTGAATTTTCAATTTGGACAGAGTTGGAATTATCAAGTAATTGCTGAAATTTTGAAAAACCAAAACGTGCCCTAGGAGAGAATCTCCATCCTTCCTTTGAAAAACTTTTCTCTGCTTGTAAAAATTCTTCCCAGTGCTTCCTGCGAAAATCATTTAACCAAGGGGGTTCCCAAGATCTAGTATTTAGGAAAGAGTTAAAAAATGCAGGAGAATCAAAGATTGATGATTTTTTCTGCCCGGTCGAGGGTCGAAGATTCATAAAATAAGATTGGAGGAGTATCGTTTAACCAACCGAACCTTCCATTTCTAAGTCAATTAGTCTTTTCAATTCGACACTATATTCCATGGGAAACTCTCTGATTAAGTCGTTTACAAATCCATTTACACAAAGACTCATTGCTTCGGATTCACGAAGACCTCTTTGTTGCATGTAAAAGATTTGTTCAGCACTAACTTTGGACACACTGGCTTCGTGTTGTACGGAATTCCCGTCTCCCTGAACCGCAATTGCGGGGTATGTGTCAGTTTGGCTTTCGCTGTTAATTAAAAGAGCGTCACACTCGGTGTTATTGCGACAATTCTTTAAATGTTTGGGCATTCGGACGAGACCCCTGTAGGAGGACCTGCCTTCGCCAATCGAAACAGATTTAGCGATTATATTACTCGTGGTTTCCTCCGCGGCATGAATCATTTTCGCTCCGGTATCTTGATGCTGGCCATCGTTAGCAAGTGCGATGGAGAGAACTTCACCCCTTGCTTTTCGCCCTCGCAGTATCACACCTGGATATTTCATCGTGAGCCGCGAACCTATATTACAATCTATCCACCTGACTTCCGCTTCTTCTTCAGCAAGTGCTCTTTTTGTAACCAGATTGAACACATTATTCGACCAATTTTGAACAGTCACGTATTGAATTTTTGCACCCTTCAGTGCCACAAGCTCCACTACTGCACTGTGTAATGTTGAGGTTTCAAATTTGGGAGCTGTGCAGCCTTCCATGTAAGTGATTTCAGAACCTTCATCTGCAATTATGAGAGTGCGTTCGAACTGTCCAAAATTTTCAGCGTTGATTCGAAAATAAGCTTGGAGGGGCTGTGTTAATTTGACACCTGGTGGTACATAAATGAAGCTACCTCCGCTAAAAACTGCACTATTTAATGCAGAAAACTTGTTGTCGGATGTAGGAATTACTTTTCCAAACCATTTTTTGAAAATTTCTTGATGCTCGGATAGCCCTTCCTTGGATCCAACGAATAGTACCCCTTGTTTTTCAAGGTCACCTTTCATTCGTGAATAGGCGGCTTCGCTATCGAATTGAGCTTCTACCCCGGCGAGAAACTTCCTCTCCTGTTCGGGTATACCAAGTCTTTCAAAAGTATTTTTTATGTCATCTGGAACTTCCTCCCAAGTTCTACTTGGTTGTTGACCCTGTGAAAGGTAGTAACGAATAACATCAAAGTCTATATTCTCTAAGTCTTTAGTAGCCCAGTGGGTGGGAAGAGGTTTTTTTTCAAAAGCTAAAAGTGCCTTCAGGCGAAAATCAAGCAGCCAAGAGTCTTCGTCCTTAACTCCTGAAATATACTTGACGGTATCTTCATCAAGCCCAACTCCTGCATCAAAGGCATAATCGGTTTTGTAGTGGAAATTTCCTTTCTCTCGGTCGATGTCAATTTCTGTGGGGCGTATCATGGTGTTAGATTGGTGTTATGCTGCAATTTCTTGTTTGATCCAGTCATAGCCTTTTGATTCAAGCTCAAGTGCCAAGTCTTTATTGCCAGACCTCACAATCTTGCCTTCCCACATAACATGAACGGAATCGGGAACAATGTATTCTAAAAGCCTTTGGTAGTGGGTGATGACGAGAATTCCCCGATCTGGATTCCGTAAACGGTTTACACCATCGGAAACGATACGAAGTGCGTCGATGTCGAGACCGCTGTCGGTTTCATCTAATATGCAGTAGGTTGGTTCAAGCATGGACATTTGAAGAACTTCACATCGCTTCTTCTCACCCCCGGAAAAACCATCGTTTAAAGATCGGGAAGTGAATTTTCTGTCGATACCAAGAGCATCCATTTTTTCATAGAGTCTTTTGTAATAATCAACAGCCTTGATGTTTTCGCCACTTGGTAATCTCGCTTGCAGTGCAGAACGTATGAAATTCGCAATACTAACTCCAGGGACCTCGACTGGATACTGGAATGCTAAAAATAATCCTAGGCGAGAGATTTCATCTGGTTCCATACCCAGAATTTCAGTTTCATCCATCACGACATTACCCGAAGTGACAGCGTAATCTGGGTGACCAACAAGAACTTTCGACAAAGTACTCTTACCGCTTCCATTCGGACCCATAATAGCATGTACTTCTCCCTTAGGAATTTCAAGGGAAAGATTGTGAAGAATTTGTTTATCTTCAATTGTAGCACTGAGGCTATTTATTTTTAATGAATTCACTGTATTAAATATAAAAAGGAGTGGTTTTCTAGCGCAGTGTCCCGTTGAAAGTAAGATCGAAATTGGAAGATACAAATCCCTTAGGAAGAATTTTTTTAAGTAATTTAATCTGAGATTCTTTGAGGCTCAAATCGACGATTTTACCGCTTTTGGTACACTTGAAATGTGCATGTGGAGAAAGGTTAGGGCAAAACCTTGACGGAGAACGATCCATGTTCACCTGCCTTACAAGCGCGCATTCTACGAGGCTTTCAAGGCAGTTGTAAACCGTTGCCAATGAAATCGACGGTAAGCTATTCCTGACGCGTAGAAGAATTTCGTCTGCAGTTGGATGATCACGTTTTCCCAAGATTACACTGTATACAAAGGAGCGTTGTTTTGTGGTTCTTAACCCTTTTTTTGCCAATGCTTTATCTAACTTTTCCTTATCAGAGGCTTTTAATTTAAAATTCATGGATTTAGATTTTATTAAGTTTAGACGAATGTACAAGTTATAATTAGAATTATTCTAATTATTGATAGAACACTTGTGTATACCCCATGGTAAATTTTACCTAGCGGGTTTAGTAATCGGTGTAGGAAAAAAGTCCCCAGAGAAGGGTGGTTTTATTTCCTGAATAGTGTTTTCTATCAACCACCTCGTCTGATCTCAAGTGGATGCTTCCAACTTCAACGGGAGAAAACGCACCTTTTTGGTGAGTGACTGCACCCATTAGATTATAAAAATTAGATGGATTTTTTGACTTCCGCAAGCAGCCTGATGTAACGAGTAGGAGTGCAGATAAACTAATTATTGTGAGAATACGCTTTGTGAAAAATCGCATCCTTTTCTTTATGATCTAAGGCAAGTTATAGTCAATGCCCAAGTCAGATTTGAATTTTGCCCTTTATGGTTTGTTCAATTTATAAATTTGATCTATAAAACAGATTTTAATGAATAAAGAAAATAGTTTAATTGAAGATATAGTTTCATTAGCCAAGAGGAGAGGTTTTGTATTTCAATCCTCTGAAATTTACGGAGGATTGAATGGTTTTTTCGACTATGGTCCGCTAGGGGTGGAATTACGAAAAAACATAAAAGATGCTTGGTGGAATGATATGGTGAGAAAAAGAGATGATATTGTGGGTTTAGATTCTTCGATTATAATGAATCCAAAGGTTTGGGAAGCCTCTGGTCACATAGACGGTTTCACGGATCCAATGGTCGATTGTAAAGAATCAAAAATGCGCTATCGGGCCGATCAACTTTTTGTTGCAGAGGTTGTTGTTGATGGTGAAAGTATTGGTTGGGTATCGATTTTAGAATCAGAAAAAATGGAGGAAGATGCGTTGGCAATGGCTGAACTCATGAAGAGAAAAGCTTCCAAGCAAGGTACTCTTTCAATTTTATCTCTTCAGTCATACGACGAGCTTGATCCTTCGATTTATCCTTTGGTGCCTTCTCCGGCAACCGGCAAACCAGGATCCTTAACCCCACCAAGAGAATTTAATATGATGTTTGAGACTCATGTTGGGGCACTGAGGGACGCTTCATCCACTTGTTATCTAAGGCCAGAAACTGCACAGGGGATTTTCGCAAATTTTAAGAATATAGTGGATACAGGAAGGGTTAAAATTCCGTTTGGGATAGCTCAAATAGGTAAAGCGTTCCGTAATGAAATTACTCCAAGAAATTTTATTTTTCGCTCTCGTGAATTTGAACAAATGGAAATCGAATATTTTATACCTCCCGGGGATGAGGTTTGGCCAGACTATCACAGAGAATGGATCGAAGTTCGTAAGAAATGGTTTGAGACGATTGGACTGCCACCAGAACTTCTTGGAGAACAGGTTCATCCGAAGGAAAAACTTGCACATTATGCCCGTGCTTGTACTGACATTACATTTAAATTTCCTTTTGGAGAGCAGGAGCTTGAAGGAATCGCTGCACGTGGTAATTTTGATTTAGCCCAGCACCAAGCTAAATCAGGTAAATCGTTGGAAATTTTTGATGAAAACTTAAAAGAAAAATATCTTCCTCATGTCATTGAACCAAGTGTCGGTGTTGATCGTACTTTTCTTGCGGTTCTATGTTCAGCATTTTCAATTGATGAAGTTGAGGGTGAAAAGAGAACAGTACTACGATTCGATCCCCGTATCGCTCCTATCAAGGTTGGGGTTTTCCCTTTGGTGAAAAATAAGCCTGAGCTGGTTGAAAGGTCTAGGAGTATTTATCATAAATTACAAAAAAAGTGGAATGTTGTATACGACCAAGGAGGTGCAATTGGTAGACGCTACAGGCGAATTGACGAAGTTGGTGTACCTTTTGGGATCACTGTGGACTTCGATTCGGTTGAAGGTGATAGGACGATCACTGTTCGGGATCGAGATACTACTAAACAAGAGAGAATGTCCGAGGATGAGGCGATGGCATACTTAGACCAGAAAATAGGGTTTTAATCAGTGCTTATTTTCCAATCCAGAAGAATCATTTGAATATTATTCTGATTGTTCCATCTGTTCCATTTCAGTCGAAAGGCCAAGTCCAGAAGTTTATCGTGTGGAGGAACATTTTCGCCCATTTTCCATGCAATTCCAGAAACTGAGTTGTTATCATGACGAATTAAAAACTGGAAATGTTTTCCGTCGCCGACTTTTCGAGGAGCTTGTGCTAACTTTACTTTTTTTAAAGCAAGAATGGGATCAGGATTCAGTTGGCCAAAAGGCCCAAGTTGCGATAACTCAGACAAAATCTCTGGTTGCAGATTGTCCAGGGTAATTGTGGCGTCTATTGTCAACGATTGCTCTTTTCCGGATTCCGGAAATAGGGAACTAATTGATTGCATAAAGGTATCGGTAAAATCCTTTAAATTTTTTTGCTCTACGCTTAAACCAACGGCTGCTGGATGTCCTCCCCAGTGCTGCAGTAATTCTTTACATGAGGAAAGAGCCTGTACAAGATCAACACCATCAACACCTCTACCTGAGCCACGATACAGACCATCATCATATGCAAGTACAATGCATGGTTTTCTAAGTGCACTTGCCATCTTGCCTGCGACGATGCCAACGACTCCTGGATTCCACGCTTCTCCTTTTCCAAAAACTATTGCAGCCGGAAGTTTGAGAAATTTTAGTTCAGCTTGATTAAGGGCGTCTTTAGTTAATAAATTTTCGATTCCTTTTCGTTTTTCGTTAAAATCATCCATTTTACGAGCCAAAGCTCGAGAATTCTCAAAATCATTAGACAAGAGAAGTTGAGAAGCAGTTTCTGGAGAGTTTAATCTTCCGCATGCGTTAATTCTTGGGGCGAGCTTAAAGCTCACATCTTCGCTCTCCAGATCGTAAGAAAAATTGAACTTTGCCTCGTCCATTAGTGCTTTCAATCCTATTCCTGGATTTTTTCTTAAATGTTTTAAACCAAACCGAGCCAAAATTCGATTTTCTTTATTTAACGGAACCATATCAGAGATTGTACCCAATGCTGCTAAAGCAAGGCTCTCTTTAGGAGAGAGTTTCATGGCGAGTGTGTTCCCTTTTTCCCTAAGATGCTTAATTAGCCCATGAATTAACTTGAATACCAAACCTGCAGTGCACATTTGTCTCCATGGTTCTCCTTGGTCTTTTTGAAGATGAGGATTTAAAATAATTGAATGAGTGGGTAATTCTCCTTTTGCTTGGTGATGGTCGACTATGATTAAATCCAGTCCCAAGTTTTTTAACTCCACAGCTTCTTGAACAGAGTTAGTTCCGCAGTCCAAGGCAATTACCAATTTAAAATCTCCCATTTTTAACCCGCGAGCTAAAATTTCTGAAGTTAAGCCGTAACCCTCGTATTTCCTCCTTGGAATTACATAAGAGGCGTCGACTTTTAATTCATTAAATGTTTTTTTAAGAATTACCGTTGATGTAATCCCATCAACATCGTAATCGCCAACAATAAGAATAGGCTCCTTTTCTTCGATTGCTTGAGTAATTCTAAGAACAGATTCTTCTAATTTTGGAAGATCGAACGGATCCGCCAAGTGAGCTAGTTTTGGATTTAGGTAAAGTTCTGCTTCTTTTGCGTTTGTAAGTCCTCTGACTTGAAGTAAGTGAGAAAGAAGTTCTGATATCCGAAGCTCAGTACTGAGAGATTTGACGCCCTCATCGGAGGTTTTCTCCTCAATCCAGAGCATTTTGTTTGAAATAGAAAAATCGCAAAAGACTACTTACTATTAGAAGTTTGCCATTCGTACTTAGGAAGGATTTCATTTTCTTCCACATGTTTTCGATCCCCACGATGCCAAAAGTAGAAAATTGGACTAGCAATGAAAATCGATGAAAAAGTCCCAGTCAAAATTCCAATTACGAAGACGAAAGCAAAATCATTGATTATACCAGCCCCGAAAATCCATAGCGAAACTGCTGCCAGCAGTGTTGTGAAGCTGGTTATAATTGAACGAGACAATACACGATTAATCGCGATTAGAATAATCTTTTTTAAGTTGGTAACTGGATTAAGTTCTAGTTCTTCACGGATTCGATCAAAAACAACTATTGTGTCGTTGATTGAATATCCTACGATCATAAGAATGGAAGCAAGCATTGGTGCTGAGAATTGTCCGGAGCAAATTGATCCGTCGGTTAAAGTACCCAACAAGACAAAGAGACCTATAGTCATCAATACATCATGGATAGTCGCGACTACAGCTCCTATTGCATAGCCCATTTCAAACCTAACCGCAACATACAGCAGTATTCCAAGTAAAGCAGCTAGGACTGAGAGGATTGCATCATTTTTGATCTGATTGCTGACTGACGCTCCAATGTTACTCATTCCTTCTTCCTCAATTTCGGAATCGGGAAAGTTTGAGTTCAAGATTTGCAGAGCAAGTCTTGACTTTCCTTCTTCAGTTTGAAGTACCAACTTCTCCGACTGATCTCCACTTCCGATTTGTGAACGATATAGATATTGAACCTCACCAGTTTCTTTAGTTTCATTTAAAACATTATCTATATCCGCTGATTTGATTTTATTGGAAAAGGATGCGGTTATTTCTTCACCTCCTCTAAAATCAATACCCAAAATTTGGTCCTTTTCTGAGACAACCATTGAAATGCCTACGGCTACAATTAGCCATGAACATAAAAAAGCGGGTTTGCGGTATTTATGAAAATCGATTTCAGAGTGAGACTTTTTCTTTTCAATACTTTTTAGGCTGATTAAGTTCTTGATTCCAAGGTCAAGCAAAACACTCAATAACAAGCGACTTATAAATAGTGCACAAAATACAGAAGTCACAATACCTATTGCTAAAGTTATGCCAAATCCCTTAACCGGTCCAGTACCTAGCCATATGAGAATGGAAGCAGTTATCAGGGTCGTAAGGTTCGCATCAATGATGGTTGAAAATGCTTTTTCATAACCGCCTTCGAGTGCATTTGCAGAGCTTTTCCCGGAACGGAGCTCTTCACGGATTCTCTCAAAGATAAGAATGTTTGCGTCAACTGCCATTCCAAGAGTCAGTACAAGAGCGGCCATTCCAGGAAGGGTGAAAGTTGCTTGAAAAATACCCGCTAATACGGCAACGACCAACAAAATGTTGGTTGCCACAGAAATAACAGCAATCAATCCTCCTGCTTTGTAAAACACCAACATGAATATAACAATTAGAATAGCACCCAAAATACAGGCATTTACGCTGCTTTCCAGTGCGCCGGCTGCCAAAGTGGGAGATATTTCATACTTTTCGCCGATGTTGAGAGAGACTTTCAGGGGGTTATTAAGTATATCAGAAAGCATCTTTGCTTCGCGGTAACTAAAATTTCCACTGATAACAGCACTTCCCCCATCAATTTTTTGCTTTACTGTTGGAGCACTTTCAAGTTGACCATCTAAAACAATAGCAAGCCTACCAAGTGCTCCAGTTTTAAGGTCATTCATTTGAGCTATGTCACCAGTCAAATCCCCGAAAACTTTACCGCCTTCGCTTGTAAAATCAAGTCCGACTTCCCACCCTCCCATTTGATCTTGTCTCGGATAAGCTTCTTCGATGATTTCACCATCTGATTCAGCTATTCTCCTAATCCAAATTGGTCTTTCATTAGGCTCTGAATCAGCTCGAAGTAAAGCTATATAAGGGATTCCTTCTTCGTCAGTCCATTCTTCACCCTCTTGAATGGGAAGAGGAGCATTCGCATCTGTATTTACAATACGAAACTCTAGTTTCGCCGGCTTTTGTAACTCTTCGATAATGCCAGGATCTTGTTTGGTGGTGCGGTCGGGAATTTGTACTTCAATAGCATTCTCACCTTTTTTCCTGACGAGGGTTTCCGCTACTCCAAAAGCGTTGAGTCTTTCGCTCATGATCTCAACTACCTTATCCATAGGGTTAGTGCCACTTGGACCTTCCGCGATTTCAGATCGATTAACATCAGAAATTTCCATTGTGAAAGCAATTCCGCCTCTTAAATCTAATCCTCTTTTGATCGCTGCTTGAGAGTTTCTCAAAAGTGCACGCAGCACTAAGTCGTTTCTTTTGTCTCTGTCTTTGACATGAGACGATCGAATTCCAGGTTTTACAATAAAAGGGAGTAACCTTGATGACACTGTCCCTAAAATTCCGGATGGAGGAGTGAAATAGGCAGAATAATTCAATCGATTTCTTTTTCCATAAGCCCTCAAAGCGGCATAGTCAATTGACTCTTCAGAAGGAAGTTGGTTCCGAATATTTTGAATAACTTCAGAAAAAGTCTCATGTCCTTGATGGTCAGATGCATTTGCTTCGGATGTTACCTGATTAAGGGCGTAATCTCCTAATGCACGATCTTCGAGTGGAGTAATTAAGCTATATCCCAAGATAATTATAATTGATATGATCCCGAGTTTCCAAGTATTCGATCTGGTCATGATAGAAAAAAAATTCTTGAATCTTTTGTGGGAAAGGTGGGATGAAAGATTTTTAAATCAATCAAGCTTGGCTGCGATGTGTTCCTTAGAAACTTCAACTTTCACATTTTCGGCGATTCTTATAACAAAGCAATTATCTTTCACACCAGTGACTGTACCGAAGATACCACCAGATGTTTTAACTTTAGCTCCTTTCTCCAAAGCCTTAACCATTTTGTCATGTTCTTTTTGTTTTTTTCTTTGGGGGGCAATCAGCAAAAAATAAAAAGCAATAAACATTACTACTATAGGCAAAAAACCCATTAATCCACCAGAACCTGGAGAACCTGGAGATGTACTCATCGCAAGATAAGTTAATGAAGAGATTAAATTGATGCTGTCCATTTCAAAAAAAGGTTCAATTAAAAGACCATAATACGAAATTGGCAAGCATTGAACCAGTGAACTATTTAGGATCATAAAAGTAAGAATTTAATTCAACTGATTAACAAAGTAAGAA